>CAZEAE010000006.1:0-137345 GCA_964510095.1 uncultured Elusimicrobia bacterium
GACGATACTACGGCTGGCTTGACCGGCTCGTCCATATCAGTCCGTGAACATGGACTTAAGCCACCTATTGACGGATTCCGGCTTCTCCTCCATACTTAGGGGTCGTTAGGCGCTAGAGCAAGGAGGCGCAATGGACGGTTCAAGCGGATCACCGGCAGGCGGGTTGTTGATGTTGCTTATTCCTTTGTTCATCCTCGCATTCGCGATCTTGATGATCGTCAGCGTCTGGAAGGTGTTCACCAAGGCGGGCCAGCCCGGTTGGGCCGCCATCGTCCCCTTCTACAACCTGTACGTGATGCTGCAGATCGCCGGCAAGCCTACGTGGTGGATCATCGGGTTCTTCATTCCCCTGGTCAACCTTGTCGTGGTCTTCCTGCTGTTCACGGCGATCGCCGAGAGGTTCGGCAAGGGGACGGGATTCGCGTTGGGGCTGATATTCCTGGGCTTCATCTTTTATCCGATCCTGGCTTTCGGCGACGCGCAGTATCAGGGGGTCGCCCCGGCGCCGCCGCCCGCTTGAGGGCCCCATGGACTGCCCCCACTGCCGGCACAAGGAGGCCGACGGCGCCCTTGAGTGCTCCAAGTGCAATTTCATCTTCGCTAAATGGTCGGCCGCCAAAGCCGTGCGCGGCCGCTTCGAGGAGGGCGGCGTCCACCCGTGGGTCTATCTTGTCGTGGTCGCGGCTTTGGCGGCCGCTTGGGTCATCCGCGGTTTGGGCGCTGAACCTGCGGCCGGCGCGGACCCCGACTCCATGCCCGTCAAGAAGGTCATGGCCAAGGCTCAGGGCGGGGCCGCCTCCGCCTGGCGCTTCCAAGGCAAGGTGACCGACCTGCTGAGGCAGGGACCGATCAAGGGCGTTAAGGTCTCCTTCGTGGACTGGGAGACGGGCCGGGTGTTCTCGGCGACCACCGAGGACGACGGCCGCTACGGCGTCGACGTGGACGTGCGCTGGAAGCGCGGCTACGCCGCCGAGGTCGTCCACCCGCTCTATGTGGCCCGTTCTTGGCCGGGTGCGGCCGCCGACCTGCCGCGCGCCGAGCGCCTTAAGATGGGGTTCGAGCCGGCGCCGGAGGGCGACAGCCCGGTCTATCGCGGCGCCAAGAGCGGAGAGACGGCGCTGGATTTCTCCCTCTACCCCGCCGACCTCACGCAAGACGAGAAGCGCGAAGCCGGCCGGTAGGCCGGAGCGATACGATCGATTTACACTCTTGCCATATGAACGCGCGATGCCGGATCATCCTCATGGGGACCTTGGCGTTGGGCGCCTGCTCGCCGAAAGCCGGGGGCGGCGCGGCGCCGTTGGACGGAGCATGGAGCGCGGCCGAGCGGCTCGACGTCCGCCCGATCGGCGCGCAGCGCCTGACGCGCCTGGCCGCCGCCCCGAGCGGGCATGCCGTCGCGGCCTGGGCGCTGGCGCGCCCCGAGCCCGGGGTGTGGGTCGACCGTTTCAACCCCGCGACGGGGTGGGGCAAGGCCACGCGGGTTTCCGGCGAGACGACGGGGCTGGATTGGGCGACCGCGCAGGGCATGGCCGTTGCGATCGATCGCGCGGGCGCCTCCGCCGCGGCCGTTTGGACCGCCGGCGACAGGACATGGGCGAGCGTGGGCGCATCCAACGGGTCCTGGACCAAGCCGGAACCGGTCAGCGGCGAAACACACGGCTTGGGCAATACCCAGGCGGTGATGCTTGACGACGGGCGGGTCGTCGTCTTTTGGGTCTGCTGGCCGACCCCCGCGAGGCGCGGCGACGTTCGCCTGTGCGCGAACACCTACGATTCCGGCTCGGGCTGGGGAAACCCTCGGCTGACGATAAAATCCCACGAGTCTTTCCCGTACGGCTCGATCACGGCCGCGGCGCTGCCCAACGGCGAGATCGGCGTCCTTTTGGGCAACGCGGATGTTTTCCTTCATCGATTTTCCATCCGGGACGGGTGGCGTTCGCCGGAGCGGATCAGCCCTGCGGGGGAGGTCGAATTCCCGCGGCTCGCGATGAGCCCCGACGGTCAGATGCTCGTCGTCTGGATCCAAAACCCACGGATATGGAATACGGTGCACGCTCGGCGCTATTCGCCTCGGCACGGCTGGGGCGAAGCGCGATCCATCGGCCTCGAGACCGTCGGGACGGCCGCCTACCCCGAGGTTGCCATGAACTCCCGCGGCGACGCCGTCGTTCTTTGGGGGCAGACGGGACGCAAAGATTCAGAGGCCGGGTCGCGCATGTACGCCAACCGGATCGACGCCGTGGACGCGGCCGCCGGCCCGGAGGAACTCTCTTCGGACATCGGTTCCGGGGGAAGGATCGCCATTGACAAGCGGGGCAACGCGCTGGCGGTGTGGGCCGGGGCGCGCGGCGGGGGAAGCCCTCTGTATTTCTCGCGCTTCATGGCGGCCAAGGGCTGGAGCGCTTCTATGTTCCTAGGGGCCGACGAGACAGCGGCTACGGGCGATTTGAGCCTGGTTCCGATCGGAGCCGACGGGGCGCTGCTCGTGTGGCTCGAGTTCGACGGCGTCCGTCATAACCTCTGGACGCGCCGTTGGCGGTCGCTCGCGGCGGACGAGGCGCCCTCTCCGGCGGTTCCGCCGGCGGTGGTCGTCCATCAGGAGGCGCCGAGCGCCGAGATCGTATGGGCGACCTTCCTCGCGCCCGGTCTTTTTAATATCCAATATCCGTTCCTTTGGAACCGGCACGTGGATTATCAATTCGGCGATTATCGCGTGATCGTGAAGTTCGAGGAGCCGCGCGGCCGGGCGCAGTTTCAGGTCATGGCGCCGAATCAGCCCTCCCCGAGCGGCGAGGCGCCGTCCGCGGACCGGGCGGCCGAGGACTACGCCGCTCGAATGAAGGAGAACGGAACGGCTTTGGCGCCTCCGACCCTCGAGTCGCTCACGATCCAGGGCCGCCCGGCGCGCCGGGTCTCCTTTCCCGCCAGGGGCCCCGGCAAAACGATCACGATGAGCTTCACCTTCGTCCTCATCGATGGGCGCCTGTTCGCCGTGGTCACGGGCTCCCTCCCCGAGGAGGCCGAATCGTTCCGGCCGACGTTCGAGAGAATGACGGCCAGCCTGCGGTTCAATCGGCCGAAGCCCGATTAGCCCCGGCGCTAGCGTCCGGCGCCGAGCTTGAGGCTGGGCGCGCTCTTGGCCAGCTCGACGGCGAAAGCCACCCCGAGCTTGGCGAAATGCACGGAGTGCTTGGCGTCTCCGCCGGCATTGGCCAGGTTGTCATGGTCGGTGTGGATGTTGTGGTTCATCGTGTCGAAGTGGCTCTCGAAGGAGAGCGCCGCCGGATAGCCTTGCTGGTTCCAGGACGCATGGTCCGAGCAGGCGTAGCCGCACTTCGTGGTGCTGCGCCGGACCCCGACGTAGGCGTCGACGAGCTGGTTGAGGAAGGCGGTCAGGCTCGGGTCGGTGTAGTCGGTGAGCATGAACATCTCCTCGGGCGAACCCTTGAAGTTGGTCATATCGAACTGGATGACGCCGACGACCTTCTTGCCGGCCTTCTTGTACTGGCTGGCGATGTCCTTGGAGCCGCGCAGGCCCACTTCCTCGGCGGCGTAGCCCATGACCTGGATCGTGCGGCGGGGCTTGAGGCCCGATTCTCCCAAGAGGCGGACGGTCTCGGTCAAGACGGCGATGCCCGAGGCGTTGTCGTCGACGCCGGGGGCCCGGGCCGTCTCGCCGCTCCACCCGTTGATGGAGTCGAGGTGGCCGCCCAGGACGACGATCTCATCGGCGAGGTCGCTGCCCGGGATGGTCAAGATGACGGAGGGCTGCTTCCAATTCGCATGCGTGTGGAGCTTGACGGAGGCGCCGGGCAGGCCGGCCGAGAGCGTCGTCCACTGGCTGGCGATCCAGCGCGAGGCCTCGACGCCGGAGGCGGCGCTGTAGTAGCGGTTGTTGAAGGCGGCCAGGCTGTCGAGGGTGGCCTTGAGCTTGCCTTCGCTGACGCGAGCCACCAGAGGCTTGACGATGGCGCTTTGGTCCAGGGTGTAGGCCACGGAGGCGCGGGCGACGGGATCCTTGAGGTCCGCCTGGGCTTCGGCCTTGGTGTCATGGGCGAAGAAGCCGGCGCAGCGGCCGAAGGTCTCGTGCATGAAGGCCGAGAGCTGGCCGAGCTTGTCGGCGTCGACGCGGTAGATGGCGGCGCGCTCGCTGGAAAGGATGGCCGGCCCCAGCGGGAAGCCCAGCGCGCCCAGCTTGGGGATGTCCGCCTTCCCTAGTGTGACCCAGAGCGCGGGGGCGGCGGGGAGCTCCTGCCCTTTTAAGGAAGCGCCCTCCTTGGCGCCGGCTTTAGCGGCTTCGAGCACCGGGGCGGTGCCCCGGTCGAAATCCGCCGCGCCGACCGAAAGGGTCAGCGAAAGGATGACCGATGCGCCAAGGAGGGTTTTCATGATATATCCTAGCGGCCGCTGCCGGACAACGCGCCGCGCAGAGCCTCGAGCTTCTCGTCGAGGGACTTTTCGCTGGGCAAGGTCGCCGAGCGCTGGACCAGGGCGGCGGGAGCGGCTTCGCCGGCGGCGGGCTTGTACCAGCAGAGCGGCCGGTAGCCTTCCTTGAAGCCCTGGGAGGCCGTGCAGGCTCCCTTGATGCCGTCGGTCGTGGACATCTCCTCGTTCTGGCTCTTGGCGCAGAGCGAGCCCTGGAAGTAGGTGTCCAGGCGGCACTGGGTGTCCGGGTGGTTGTCGTTGGTCTGTGCGACCTGGGACAGGTCCGGGGTGTCGAACTTGGGCGGAACGGACGCTCCCATGAGGTCCTGGAAGAGCTTGGCCACCGACATGCCGCCCAGCACGTTGCTCAGGCAGGCGTTGCGCTCGGCGCCGGCGGGGAAGGCCGCTTCGCAGCGCTTGCCCGCGACCGGGTCTACGCTGCCGGCGGGATTGGCGGAGGGGTAGGCCTTGCGCAGGCACTTGGTGACGGCGAAGTAGTCGGACTGGCCTTCGTTGCTGGCCCAGGGGTCGTCGGAATAGCGGGGAAAGCCCCCGAGGTGATGGCCGAGCTCATGGCAAACGACCAGCGCGAAGCCTTCCTCGGTCACCGCGGCGTGGCGGGCGAGGCCGCCGTACATGTTCACGATCCAGGTGCTGCCTTGCTGCTCGGCCGAGGCGTTGACCGTGGGGTCGCTCCAAAGCCGGTTGACCTTGAGCGTGCCGCCCTTGGCCTTGATGATGGGGGCGTAGACGGCGACGGCCTTGTCCATGACGCGGTTGAAGACGTCCTGCTTGATGCCCAGCGCGTGGATGTCGCCCACGTAGATCTTCATGTCGTTGGGCGGCAGGAAGCCCTCGCAGAGGGTCTTGGCGGGCTGGGGGCGGAGTGCGGCGGCGGCGAGCAGGAGCGATACGGCCGACAGGGCCAGCGTCAGGCGCTTGTTCACGGGGGGTACCTCCGGGATCGCTTGGGGCCAAAGGGCCTAGCCCCAGCTTAGGCCCAATGGTCCCATAACCGGAAAAGCGTGTCAACAGGCTTGAGGGCCTATTTCCGTGATTTTTTTTGCCGCGTTTTCCGGGCTTTGAGCCCGCGATGGACTGGCGTGCCGGCCCATTCCGTTGTACACTTAGGAGCATGAGCACTTCAGAAGCGGCCCAGCGCGAGCGCGTGCGCGCGATCCTCGTCTCGCTGCTGGGCGGGACGCTGATCCTGGCGCTCAAGGCGGCCGCGTATTCCTTGACGGGGTCGATGGCCCTGCAGTCCGACGCGCTGGAGAGCATCGTCAACGTCGTGGCCGCCGCTTTCGGCCTGGGCGCGGTGATCTTCGCCGGCCAGCCGGCCGACAAGGACCACCCCTACGGCCACGGCAAGATGGAGTATTTCGCCGCCGCCTTCGAGGGCGGCCTCATCTCGCTTGCGGCGCTCGTCATCTTCTACGAGTCGGCTTTTGCGCTGTTCCGGGGCGTCGAGCTCAAGAGCCTCGGCGTCGGCATGCTGCTCAACCTGTCGGCCGGCGCGCTCAACGGGCTGCTGGGCTGGTACCTGCTGAGCACGGGCCGCAGGCTCAAGTCCAAGACGCTGGAAGCCGACGGCCACCATGTGCTGTCGGATTTCTATACGACCGGCGGCATCCTCCTCGGCCTGCTGTCGGTGCAGGCGACGGGTTTCTGGTGGCTCGACCCGCTCGTCGCCATGGGAGTCGGCGTCCTGCTCCTGCGCACCGGCTATAAGCTCGTGCGGGAGTCGGCGGCCGCGCTGCTCGACGAGGAGGACTCGCACACGATCGGCACGATCGTGGCGGGCTTGGACGCGCTGCTCAAGGACGGCGTCAAGGAGACGGGGGTGATCACGGTGCACGGCTTGCGCGCGATCCGTTCCGGGCGCTACACGCACGTCGACGTCCATCTGGTCGTGCCGGAATACGTCCCGGTCGCAGACGCCCATGACGCCACCGAGCGCTTCGAGCATAAGCTCATCGCGGCCTCGGGTCTTGAAGGCGAGCTGCACGTCCACCTCGACCCCTGCCGGCGCAAGTACTGCGCGCGCTGCACGGACCCGGGCTGCCCCATACGCGTCGAGCCGCTGAAGGAGACCGTGAGCGTCACCAAGGAAGAGGCCACGCTCGTCGAGCCGATCGTCTAGGCCTTTTGCCGGGCCCCTCCCTGGGCCTTAGGGCCGGGGCGCTTCGACGGAAAAACAGGTAGGATGGGCGGCATGTCTCTTAAGGTCTTCCTGCTGCTTTCCACCCTCTGCGCGGCCGCGCCGGGCGCTGCGCCCGTGCCCGTCCCCGTCAGGGGCGTCGCCGTCGAGGGAGGCTTTCCCCAGGGCCTGCCGCTCATCGAGGTGACCGGCGAGCTGCTGGAGCGCTATGACATCAGCCGGGAGCGCTATTTGGCCCTGCCCCCGGAGGAAAAGGCGCGCCTGCAGGGTGACCTGACGCTCAGCGAAGCCGGCCGCCTCCATAAGCTCCGGCTGATCCGGCGTCTGGCCAAGCAGGCTTGGCCGCGCTATGTCACGGCCAAGGGCTGGCTGACGCCCGAGGGCCTGCGCCTCATCGAGGAGTACGAGCGGAGCCTGCGCGCCTCCGGCTTGAAGGTGCCCGTCAACGTGGCCCTCGAGCGTCGCGACGGCAAAGCCTTGACGGAGTCCGATCTGGCGCGGTCGCAGGTGATCCTGGACCGCATGTTCGACGGCCTGGCCGAGCGCGGCGACCTGGGCAAGCCGGGGCAAGAGTTGGTCTGGGACGCCCAGTTCCGCAACGAGACCCTGCACCACATCTCCGTGACCAATCCTGTCACCGGCCTGTCTTTCGAGGTCGGCCAGCTGGGCGTCGACGGCCGCACGGCCGTCATCGCCCCTAGCTGGTACGGCAGCCTCACCAAGCGCTGGGAGAGCGATCCCGCGGCATGGGTGGATTATCGCGTCCATGCCCAGATCGGCTATGTGGACATGCGCTCCAGATTCTTCGCCGACTCGCAGAAGGCGGACCCGCGCCTCGACCGCGCGCTCGAGCTGGCCGGCAGGCTGGGCGTGCCGCAGGCGAGCCTCGAGCAGATCCGGATGAACCTGGATTACGACGATGCCTACAAGGCCCAAGGCTTGGTCGTCGCCAGCCTGCTGACCGAGCTTGGCCGCGCTTACAACCTCTTCGGGCCCGTGGACATCGCTTGGACGGCGACGAACCTGACCAAGATCATGCACCTGGCGCCCAACACCGCCTTCGATGAGACCGTGGGCCTGCGCGTGAAGCTCAGCGATGCGGGCCCCTATCTGGGCATATTCGGGGGGCTGACGCAGAACCTGTCCCCCGTGGGTAATCGCTTGGTCCAAGAGGCTTTGACCACCAACACGGTCGCCGCCGGCATGAATTGGGAGCAGGCCCCGCATGCCGCCCTTGCGCTATGGGGCCGGGTGCCGGGGCTCTCCGACACGGCCTTCAAGGTCTCGGCCTCCCAGCGCTGGAATCGCGACACGAAGGTCTCGGAGGCGGAGGCGGCCATCATGACGACTTTCCTCGATCGTCCTTTGACCTTGCGCGGGGTCGTCAGCCGGGAGAAAGGCGACGCCATCGAGTTCGACCGCCGCAAGCTGCGCGCTCAATTGGAATACCGGGTCTCCGAGAACGCCGAGGCCTACCTCGCCTACGAGCGCGAGAAGATCCGCTACGGCAATGCCGACGTGGACTCGGACTCGTTCTTGGCCGGCTTCCAGATGAGCTTCGGCGGCGGCCGCAGCACGCTGCGCGCCGATCAGCTTTGGTCCCATGTGCGCGCCAGCTCCCCGCTCTACCCGCAGCTCACCGATACCCTTGGCCGCTTCAACCGGGACCTGGCCGCCGGCGTTACGGCCGCCGAGAAGGCCGACCAGCTTTACCGGAGGCTGCTGGCGGGCGCCGCGGCCGGCCAGCTCGGGCCTTCCCTCGACGCGCTCTCTCAAGCTTTGGGGCGCCTGAGCCCCGAGACGCTGGCTCAGCTTTTAGACGAGCTTAACCGCGCCCGCTTGAGCTCCGCCCAGCGCGACGTGCTGAGCTCCGTGCTCCTGCGCACGATGACCGCGACGAGCCCGGCTTATCGGTCCGCCTTGGCGGCGCTGTCGGATGCGCTGAGCCGCCCCGCGCGGAGCTCGGAGTTGGCCTGGCTGCAGACGCGCGCTCTTTCCACTTTCGAATCTTTGGCCGGGCGCGCGCTCACCGCTCAGGAGCAGGGGAGGTTCTACTCCTATTTGGAAAACTTGCGCCTGGCGGCGGAGAATGGTCCGGCCGCCGACCCCGCCTTGCTGCAGAGCCTTGTCGGCTCTTTGGGTCTGACTCAGCAGCAGCGCCAGCAGCTGTCGGGCGCGCTGGGTCGCTATGAAGGGGAGCTGCGGCGCATACTCGCCGACCCGGCTGCGCCGGCGTCCTTGCCCAGGGAGCTGGCGGACGCCTCCGCCTATATCCAGGAGCATAAAGGCGAGATCTTGGAGCTGGCCGGCCTTTTGAGCAGCCCGCAGGTCTGGGATGCGGTCGCGGTGCGCGCCGGCCGGGCGGCGATGCTCACCGGCCTGGCCAAGAGCGGCAAGGTGGTGCTTCCTTTGCTGGGGCATGAGATGAAGCTGACTATCGACGCGCCGGTGATCCTGGCCGCCTGCAACATCTTCCAAAGCCGGCTGTCCCCGCTGGCTCCCGTGAGAAAAGGCGACGTGGAGCCTTGGCTCCTGCGCATGGCGGGGCAGTCGTTGGGCTTGGATAATCCCACGGAGGAGGCGATCGTCGGCCGGCTCTTCGCCATGGCCGATGCGGAGCTTCGGGGTTCGCTCACCAGGGCGTTGGCCCCGCAGATCGACGCGCTCTTGGCCCAGCAGGTCTATGACCGCCCGAAGATCGCAGGCGCGATCCTGGGCAGCCTGCCCGCGGCCGCGGCGGACGCTCTGCGCCGACGCTTCGGCGCCGATCTTGCGGGCCTCTTGCCGCCCGCCGGCTCGAGCCCGGCCCAGATCCGGGAGTTCCTGGTCACCCGGCTGACCGGGGAGGTCCTGGGCGCCCTTCATAATGAGTACGGGCCGGAGCTGGCCAAGGCGGTGGCGGCGATGACGTCTTGGGCGGGCGATGTGATGCGCCGGGAGATCAACATGACGCTCATCCAGCTGATGCTGGCCTCCGAAGAGCTCAACCGGCTGTCCGTGGATCACGGGCGCAAGGCCGGCGATCTGAGCGTGCAGATGGCGATGTCCTCCTTCGACAAGCTCGACGAACGCGCGAAGCGGAAGGCCTCCCAGCGTCTGCGCGGCGCCAAGGAGAGCCTGGCCGAGGAGACGGCCTTCGAGGAGATCCGGCTATCCGACAAGCTTACGGCGTACGGCAAGAGCCGTCTGGAGAGCCTGACCTTGGCCCCGGGCTGGCCCCGGGGGCTGCAGGTGAAGGTCGAAGACGAGGCCTGGCCGACGCTGCTGACCAGCTACGGCGACTCGTCCTTGTTCGCCTTCGTCTCTCGCTTGGCCGGCGTCTACAAGCCCAAGGCGGACGGGTCGCCGACTTTAGTCGAGATCGACTGCGAGAGGCGCGCCAGCGGGACCTCGATATCCAAGGGACGAGACGGCGTGAAGTACTCCTTGTCCACGCCTCGCGATTTCTCGGAAGCGGTCTTCAAACTCTCCCGTTTGGAACAATACCTCAACGACTGAAGAGCTAATAGAGGACGCGATGCAGCTCGTAGGTGCGGCCGCCGAGCTCGGTGGAGCGGGTGTAGCTCGTTTTGAACCCGCGCCCCAGCCGCTGCTTGACCGCATCGGTCACTAGGACCTGGTCCTTGGAGGCCAGGTCCTCGCCCACCTTGGCGGCGACGTTGACGGTCTCCCCGTAGACGTTGTCGGAAAGCCTGATGAGCTCCCCATGATGGATGCCGATGCATATGTTGAAGGCTTCCTTCTCGGGCAAGCCCTTGTTCCGGCGGATCAGCCAGCGCTGCATGTCGACGGCGGCACGGACGGCGTCCTGCGGGTCATCGAAGAGGCCTAGGATGTTGTCGGCGTTGTTGGCAAGGCAGAGGCCGCGGTGCTTCTTCAAGAACGGGATGAGCTTGTCGTAGCACTGCGTCATCACGGCGAGGAATTGGAGGATCCCGAAATCGTGGGTCTTGCGGGAGAACCCCGAGGAGTCGCTCATGAGCACGGTTTTCTCGGTCACCCCGTCGCGCTCTATGCGGGCGTCGATGGCGGCGGCGTTGCGGGGCCGCCGTCGGCGCAAGAGGTCGAAGAAGGCCTTGGAGGTCATGCTTTTGGGCATAGCCGAGTATATCTATTTTTTTTCGGGCCGCGCCGAACGCGATAATTGGCATAATCCGTGTATGGCGCATAACCGCGAGCTCAAGCTCCCTCGGCGCTTCGGCAAGGCGTCGGCCCCGGCTACGTCCACCGCGCTGGTCAAGGTGACCGTCATCGACTATAGCGCCGACGAGGTGCAGATGCAGGGCGTGCTCGACTTCGACGCTTTCCTTCTGATGCACCGGCCGGCGAATACGACGGTGCGCTGGATCAACGTCGACGGCCTGACGAACATCCCGGCCATCGAGGCGCTGGCCAAGAAATACGAGCTGCATCCGTTGGCCGTGGGCGATCTGCTCGACACGACCACCCGGCCCAAGGTAGACGCCTATGGCGGCGACCCGGAGGTGGCCGCGCGGCTCTTCATCATCACGCGCATGGTGGAGTTCAAGGAAGGGCGCCTGGACAGCGAGCAGATCTCGATCTTCCTGGGGCATAAGACGGTGCTGACCTTCCAGGAGACGCCCGGCGACATCTGGGATCCGATCCGCGCCCGCATCAACGTGAAGGGCTCCCGCTTGAGAGGGGGCGACGCCTCGTTCCTTATGTACACGCTGCTCGACGCGATCGTCGACCATATCTTCCCGGTGCTCGAGCGCTATGGCGACCGCCTGGAGGGGCTTGAGACGCGCGTGCTCGTAGGCAGGGACCGGACGATCCTGCTCGACATCCATGGCCTCAAGCGCGAACTGCTGCTGCTGCGGCGGGCGCTTTGGCCGATGCGGGACGTCGTCCACCAGCTCCAGGGTGAGCGCCACGAGTGCCTAGGGGAGAACACCCGCGCCTACATGACCGACCTGTACAACCACATCGTCCAGGCGATGGATATCCTGGAAACCTACCGCGAGGTCGTCGCCGGGCTCTCCGAGACGCACCTCTCGGCGGTCAACAACCGCCTCAACGAGGTGATGAAGGTCCTAGCCGTGATCTCGGTGGTCTTCATCCCGCTGAACTTCATGGCCGGGGTGTTCGGCATGAACTTCTCGGTCTTCCCTTGGGACTGGGCGCAAGCTTTCCCGGTCTTCGTGATCGCTTGTCTTGCGATCGTCTTCGCGATGCTGGGCTGGTTCCGGCGGCACGACTGGATCTGACCTTTCTACGGTCGGTCTGAGAGCTCGACGCCCGAGGCGACGAAGGACCAGGTTTTCATCGGCGCCTTGACCTTGGCGATCTCGGCTCTGGAGGCGCCCTCGTCCTTGAGGAAGTGACGAGCGTCTTTCACCGAGAGCAGCTCTTCTTTCAGGATGCCCTGGACGCGCGCCTGCTTTTCCGTAGAATCCTTGGGGACGAAGAAGGCGTAATCCTTGAAGGTGACGCGGACGGATCTTTTGTCGTCTCCCAGGACCAGCCAGCAGCCTTTCTTCTTGCAGACTTTGAGCACCTTGCCGGAAAGAAGGACCTCGTCCTTCACGGCTCCCGCCGCCAGGGCTTCTTCGAGGGTCTTGGACTGGCTTAGCGTCAGCGGCTGGCCGAAGGTCTTCTGAGAAGACGGCTCGGTGGCAAAGAGGGAGGTGGCGATGAGGAGGGCGGCGGCGATAGTGGTTGTCATGAGTGGATTATACCCTGTTATCGGCTCTTGGTTCAGGCGCTTCAGCGGGAGGCTGGAGTAGAAGGTGGGCGGGGTGCAGTCTTCCTCGGCAGGACCTTGACGCCTCCCTGGCGGCCTGCTACCCTGAGGGCATGAAAAAAACGCTCTTGGGTGTGATTCTGACCGTCTTGTCTGCATCCTTCAGCCAAGCCTGCGAGGTTTCCGACTATGACCTCAGGGCCCTGGCGAGGACAAAGACTCCGATCTCTCCCGGGAAGGCCCGGGAGTTGGCTGCGACCTCGAAGGAGTTCTGCTCGGTTCGCGCGGGCGCTAATGAGTTGGTGGCCAACCTGGTACGAGAGAAGCTGATCTCGCGGGAGGAGATGCTCGAATCTCACAAGTGGGTGGACAAAACGCTGAATGCGCGCCTCGGGGATGGTCACGATGCTAAGTTCATTGAGACGCTCAGGCCGGCGTTGTTCGACAAGGAAGACATCAAGGAGGCGAGGAAGTTGTATCTTAGCCGCCAGGAGAAGTGGGCGCTCATCGTGCTTACCGGTAAGATCGGCGACGCGAATATCAAAGTAGTGATGGACCGTCAATCCCCTGAGGAGCAGCGTGAATTCTTGGAGGCCCTCCAGAAGCGGACCGATGGGATCGATAAAGAGAAGCGTAGTAAAAAAGCCCCTTGACGCCGTAGCGGCTTCGGGCTTTATCAGTTAGAATGAGGACCTGCCCGCGTAGCTCAGTGGTAGAGCAACCGCCTTGTAAGCGGTAGGTCGGGAGTTCGATTCTCCCCGCGGGCTTATTCCCCTTTAGCGGCGACGGCCTTCTTCTTGCGCGGCCGCTTGCGCTTCTCGGCCTTGACCACCGCGCGGACCCGGCCCAGCTCCTCGTCGAAGCGCACCGCCGCTTCCGCGTCGGCCTTCTCGAACTGGAAGGTGAACGTGAAGGTCGCCGGCCGGCCTTGGACGTCTTCCACATGCAGGTTCTTGCCCGCGATCACGCGGACCAGGTAGAGCGTCCCGGTCGTGATATGGCGCAATATGTCGAAGGGGCGCACCTCGGAGAGCTTCACCGATATATTTTAGAATATTGTTAATGTACAATCACCCCTAGACGATGAAGAGCCCCGCTCATCCTCACGAGAAGCCCCACCATCCCCACTGGCCGCTGGCTTGCCTGCTCTTCGTCTACGTCCTGCTCCTGGGCCTTTACTCCGTTCACGAGCCCTCCACCTGGCTTCACATAAAGACCGGGGCCAAGATCCTCGCTGACGGCGTCATCCCCCGCATCGACAGCTATTCCTACACCGTCACCGGCCGCCCTTGGACCACCGACAGCTGGCTCTCCGACATCCTGTTCCACCATCTCCACCGAAGCACCGGCGCCTGGGGCCTCATCCTGCTCAAATCGATCGTGGCCGCCCTGGCTTTCGTCTTGCTGCTGCCCTTGAACGCCTCCAGCCCGCTGCTCGCCGCCGGCGTGCTGGGCGCAGGCGCCCTGGCCTCTTGGCCGGGGCTCACCGAGACGCCCGTCTTCTTCGACCTCCTGATGCTCAGCCTCCTCATCCGCACGCTCAGGCCCCGGAGGAAGTTCGCCTGGTCCATGGTCCTGCAGGTCGCTCTCATCGAGCTGCTCTGGGCCAACCTCCACGGCACCACCGCCGTGCTCGGCGTCTGGGTGGCGGGGCTCAAGGCCTTCAAGGCCTCGCTCCGGGCCGACGCCGAGGAGCGCCTGCACCATGGCGCCATCCTGGTCGCCGCTTTCGCCGGCTGTTTGCTCAACCCCCACGGGTTCTCCGTGGTGCCGCACATGTTCTCGGGCTCGGCCGCCGGCTGGCAGCCTTTGTCGCCCTGGTTCAACGTCTACTCCTTCTTCGCCGTCGGCGGATTCTGGGCCTGCTGGGTCTGTCTTCAGCAGGAGTTCTTCCTCAGCACGACGGCGGCCAGCCTCCTGACCGCCTCGATCGTCGTTCCCGAGCTGCGGCCCTTGGCCATCCTGGCCGCCTGCCCGGTGACGGCGCTGGCGCTCGGCCATCACTTCAAGCCCGTGGCCGACACGCCCGCGCGCGTCGCGCGCTGGGCGCTGGGCATGGCTTGCCTGTTCGCCGTCCATTACGGCATCGTCTACGTGCCGCTGGCCTCGGCCCGCGGCTATGGCGCCGTGTCCTTGGCCGGCGCGCGCAGCTTCCTCAAGGCCAACGGCGTCTCGGGGCGCATGTTCAACGAGGTGGAGACCGGAAGCGGCCTGCTCGAGGCTGACCGGCTCGTGTTCGTCGACGACCGCGCCGGGCTCTACGGCGCGGCCTTCATGAAGGACGCCGCCCGCTGGCCCGGGCGCTGGAAGCAGCTCGTCGAGATATATGATTTCGACTACGCGGTGCTGCTCAACCGCCGCGCGCTGTCCTACGCCCGCGTCATCGACGAAGACCCCGCCTGGGTCCTGGCTTACGCCGATGACGAGGCGCTGGTCTACATCAAGCGCCGCGGCGCTTCGGGCTGGCTGGTGGCCGGCGCCCCTAGGCGCCTCATCCTGCCCGGGCGGCTATGGCCCGACGCCCTCGATGCCTTGCTGGCCGACCCGAAGACGCGCGTACGCGCGCTCGAAGAGCTCGACCGGTGGATCGTCCAGGCGCCCGACAGCGCCCAGGCCCTGCTTTGGAAGGCCTATGCCCTGGCCGTCCTCAACCTGCCGCAGAAGGCCCAGCACCTGCTCTCCTTGGCCCGAGGCCGGGGCGCATTCGCCCGCGATCCCGAGCTCATGGCCTGCGCGGCCTTCGTCCTGGAGCGCAGCGGGGGGGGCGCGGAGACGGCGCGCCTGTATCACCGCGCGGCCTTCTTCCTGCGCCGCCGCGGCGAGCGCCAGGCCGAGGCCCTGGTCTTGGCCCGCCTGGGAGCGCTCTACGCCCGGCAGAACGACCCCAAGGCCGGCGCGATCTTGACGCGGTCGCGCATGCTGGCGGTTCCGGCCGCCGAGGAGCCCTAGCCTGGACAAAGCGTTTGAGTCCTGTTATACTCAGGTTCTCCCATGAGATATTGGAAAGGCGCCGCGCTCTCTTTTTTCGCCCTGCTGGCCGCCTGCAGCCCGCCCAAGCATGCGGTTTACACCTCGCAGCACCGCGATTATCTCGTCAACGTCCCTTGGGCCTGGAGCGTCGTCACCGACCAGGAGGACTTGCGCTTCACCGAAGCCGTCTTCCTCGGGGCTTTCGATCCCGATTTCTATCTAGGACAGCCGAGCTTTAGGATCAGCTGGCATAAGCGCTATGCCACGCATAAGCTGCGCGACGGTTCGCTGGAGATGTATGCCGACGCCGACGATTTCATCAGCCAGACGTTGCGCGACGTCTACGGCCCGGAGTATCAGCTGGTGGGCGTCAACAAGCAGGGCGAAAGGGTCGTCGTCCGGGAGCCCGACGACATCATGGTCGCCAAGCAGTTCCGGGCCAAGCACTTCGTCGTGCTCTCGGCGGGCCCGGCGGCGCCGGGGGCTAGGTGGGGCACCGGCGAGCTGGCGGGGGCCAAGCTGCTGATCAACCCGCGCATGCACGGCTACGTCGTCGTGCCCATGGCCAGCGGGTTCTACGTCCTGGTCTATCCCGCCACGCGCGACGGCTACCCGAGGTATTCCAAGGATTTCGACAAGCTGGTCTATTCCTTCAAGCCCCTCAAGGACGGGCCCGCCGGCGCCGACCTCACGCAGGCCCTTGAAGGCAAGAAGTTCCCGAAGTAGGAGCCCTGGATGTCCAAGACGCGCGACCTGCGCTTTACCATTGTCATCAAAGCCAAGCCCGAGCAGGTCTACAAAGCCTTGACCTCCGCGCGCGAGCTCTGCCGCTGGTGGCTGGCCGGAGCCGAGACCGACGCGCGCAGCGCGGGCCGCTTGCGCCTGGTCTGGCCTAAGATCTCCGGAGCCGGTTCCCGGGTCTTCCCTCCGCATGCCGCCTTCGGCGAGCTCGAGGGCAGCTTCGTCGACCTGGAGCCCGGGCGCAAGGTGGCCTGGGTCTGGAAGCTTCCCAAGAGAAGGCCCCAGGTCCCCGCTTTATCCTCGTTCTTCCTGCAGCCCAAGGGGCGAGGCTGCGAGGTCCTGCTGCTGCATGCCGGCTTCTCCGCCGCCGCCGCCGGCGACCGCGTCTACGCCGGCTGCGCCCAGGGCTGGGAGGACTGCCTGGCCAAGCTCAAGCTGTACCTCGAGACCGGGCGCACCTGCAAGGACCAGGCGCTGACCCTCAAATGAGCCTGCTGCTGACCGGCCTGCTGGCGGCGGTGCTGGGCGCCGGCCTGACGGGCGTCGTCTTCTACCTTGTCTTCTTCTCGGCCCGCAAGAATCAGGACGCCCAGCGCAGCCAGCTGCGCGAGGACCTGCGGGGACTGCTCGAGCTCACCGAGCAGAAGTTCGAGACCGAACGCGTCCGCCATAAGGCCGAGCTCGACGAGAAGCGCCAGGCGGTGGAGACGGCGGTGTCGAAGCTTTCCGACCAGCTCAAGGGCTATGAGGAGCTTGTGCGCCGCTTCGAGGCCGACCGGGGGCAGAAGTACGGCTCGCTTGAAGAAGGGATGAAGCAGGCGGCGGTCACGGCCGGCAAGCTGGCGGCGTCCACCGAGGGCCTGCGCGCTCTTTTGGACAATTCCCGCGCCCGCGGCCAGTGGGGCGAGCGCATGGCCGACGACATCCTGCGCGCAAGCGGCCTCCAGGAGAACGTCCAATACCTGAAGAACCGGACGCTCGACGCCGGGCCGGGCCGGCCCGACTTCACCTTCCTCCTGCCCGACCGCCACAAGGTCCATATGGACGTGAAGTTCCCGCTGGATAACTACGTGCGCTTCAGCAACGCCCAGGCCGAGGAGGAGAAGACGCGCTTCAAGGCCGACTTCCTCAAGGACGTCAAGAACCGGATCAAGGAGATCCAGACGCGCGGTTATATCGACACGGCTGACGGGACGCTCGACTATGTCCTGCTCTTCATCCCCAACGAGGCCGTGTACGGTTTTATCCATGAGGCCCTGCCCAGCCTGGCCGACGAGGCCTTGAAGCAGAAGGTGGTGCTCTGCTCGCCCTTCACGCTCTATGCCGTCCTGGGCATCATCCGGCAGAGCTTCGACAACTTCCACTTCGCCCAAGCCACCACCGAGGTCTTGAAGCTCATCGGGAATTTCGGCGCCGTCTACGAGAAGTTCCGGGAGCGCTTCGGCGACCTGGGGGAGCGCCTGGCCAAGGCCAGCGAGCTCTACGCCGAGATCTCGGAGACCAGCTTCAAGCGCATGGACAACGCCATCTCCAGGATCGACAAGGTCCGCAAGGGCTCCGCGGATGTCGACGCGCTGCCGGCCGCTACAGCACCTGGTAGCGGGCCGGATCGTCCATAAGAAGCTCCGCATCTTCGACCCCGAGATCGAAGGCGTCGCGGCAGGGCCCGGTCTCGAAGGAAATCGAGCTCAGCTTCAGCGGCCGCGAGGGATGGAAGACGAAGGCGCGCACGCCCTTGGCCTCGGCGATCCCGCGCAGGCTCTCCAGCGAGTGGTCGATCTGGCCCTGCAGCAGCTGATTGATCAGGGTGCCCACGTAGTCGCGCAGGCCGAAGAGGGGCTGCTCCATCATCGAGGGGTGCAGGACGCTCAGATAGAGGACGTCGCGCGCGCCGCGCTCGAGGGCGGGGTAGAGGTTGACGTAGCTCTTGGCGTTGCCGTCGAGCAGCAGCTTGTCGCGTCCGCCGTTGGTCCCGGGTATGCGCATGGGCGGCAGCAAAAACGGGATCGAGATCGAGCCCACGATGTTGTCCAGGAGGGGCTCGTCCCAGGGGCCGCCCGGCTCGGGGCTGTACGTGGCCTGGTGCGTACGGCCGCTGGCGATGTCGGTGGAGACGACGTAGAACCAGCAGCGCCGCAGGCGGCGGGCGCGGTCCTCGTCGACGTGGTCGGCCAGGAAGGCGCGCAGGTGGCGCTGGGAGAGCACGGAAAAAGGCGACAGCCGGGGGCTGATGCGGAAGAAGTCCGAGTTCTTCACGTTGCGCCAGATCTTCCAGGACAACTCCATCGTGTCCTGGAAGTAGGCGCAGCCGTTGAGGGCGCCGGCGCTCGTGCCGTAGATGCTGTGGAAGGCCAACCCTTTGCGCACCAGGCTGTAGAGGCAGCCGGCCTGCCAGGCGCCGTAGGCGGCGCCGCCGGGCATGACCAAGGCCAGCGGCCGCGCTCCGAGGGGCGCCGAAGGCGGGTCCGTGGTGGCCATGGCCTTCAAAATAGCAAATCAAAAGCCCCTCCCGTTGCCGGGAGGGGCTTTTTTATGTCGCTGATCGCTTAGATCTTGACGACGTTAGCGGCCTTCGGTCCCTTCTCGGACTGCAGGATCTCGAACTCCACCGCTTGGTTCTCAGCAAGGCTCTTGAATCCTTCGCCCTGGATCGAGGTGTGGTGGACGAACACGTCCGCCGTACCGTCGTCGGGGGTGATGAATCCGTAACCCTTCTGGTCGTTGAACCACTTTACTTTGCCTTTCATGCTCATTTGCTATTCCTCTACTGTGTCTGACTTAGCCCGCCAGAGAGCCGGGCAGCCTTGAGGGCCGTTCTTATTATACCACGGAATTGACAGGGGCAAGGATGGTAGTTATACTGAGGTCATGAGTCTCTTTCTGAGTGCTTTTTTTACCATCTTTTACATATCCGTGGGACCGGCATCGGCGCTCGGGACGACAGACCTGCTGGGAAAGTGGAAGGGCGGCCAGGACTGCGGCGGCGTGGCCTCCCGGATCGACCTGTTCCTTTATAAGCTCGAAAAAGACCCGCATGTGCGCTTGCGCTACAAGATCAAGCCGAAGGGTGCGAAGGTCTTGGCCGGGAGCGGATCCATAGACGACGACCTGGTCCGCATCTCCATGCCCAAGGACAACGTCTTGAAGCTTCCGGAGGCGCTCGGCCGGCTTTCCTTGAAAGAGGACAGCCCTCGTTTCACGGGCAAGAGCGAGCTGGGCGTGCTCGAGAACGTCGCCGGCTTGACCGGGGACTTCGGCCTGCAAGAGGGCGGCAAGGAGCTGCGCTATACCCTCGACCTGAGGCTGATGGGGCAGACAAGGCAGTGCCGGGGCCTTCTGAGACGCGCCAAGGCCCCTAAGCCTTGAAAGCCTGTTTCAGCTTGCAGTCGAGCCCGTAGAGCGCGCCGTAGGCGGCGCTCAGGCGCTTCGAGCGGTATAAGGCCACACGGCGGGCGAGCCAGGAGACGTCGTCCTTGCGCACCTTGAAGCGGCGCACCCGCAGGCCGCCGGCGCCGGCGGGGTTGGCGCCCGGCGCGACCGTGAAGGCGATCCGGTAGCCGAGGCCTGGGAGCAGTTCCAGCCAGGCTTCCTCGAAGTCGCCCCACGGCCAGGCCAGCGTCCCCGGCCAGCGTCCCAGGTTTCGCTCGATGGCGGCGCGCGAGCTTCGCAGCTCGCCTGAGAGGTCTTCGTACGGCCGCTCCCGCGCGAACTCCCGGTGCGTGGCCGTGTGTGAGCCCACGTCGAAGACGTCCTCCCCGCTCATGCGGCTTAGCTCGGCCCAGGTGAGGAAGCCCGCGGGGCCGCGTTCGGCTGAGACCGTGTCGCGCAGTTCGCCGCCTTCGGGAGCGGTGGGCCGCGGCGCGCCGTCACCGATGCGCTGCGTGATCACGAACAGGTGGGCGCGCATGCCGCGGGCCTTGAGCAGGGGGTAGGCATAGACCCAGTTGTCGGCGTAGCCGTCATCGAAGGTCAAGACGACCGCTTTGTCCAGGACGGGCGCGGTCCCGGCGAGGTGGCCGTGCAGCTCCGCGGCCGACAGGGTGCGGTAGCCGTTGGCCTTCAGCCAATCGAGCTGGCGCGCGAATCCCGCGGGCGTGACCTCGCGGTCGGGCGCGACGTGATGGTAGAGGAGGACGGGGACCGAGCTCACGCTAGGCTTTGGTAGAGAGCTTCGAGCCGGAGGACGACCTGGTCGATCGAGAACAGGTTTCGCGCCCTTTCGTAGCCGGCTTGCGCCATCGTCTCGGTCTGCCTGGGGTTGCGGAGCGAAGCTACGATGGCGTCGGCCAGCGCGGCGGGGTCGCCGGGCGGCACGAGCGTGCCGGTGCGTCCGTCGTCGACGACGTGCGGCAGGCCCCCGACGCGTGAGGCCACGACCGGCACGAGGCCGGCTTGGGCCTCAATGAGCGCCGTGCCGATGCCTTCTTGAAGGCTGGGCATGACGTAGAGGTGAGAGTCGGCCAGCAGCTCAGGCACGTCGCGGCGCTCCCCGAGGAGCTGCACCTTGCCGCTGAGCCCGAACCTGTTCGCCTTGTCCCGGAGGCCTTCGGTGTCGCGGCCGGCCAGGCGGAAGCGGACCTCGGGCAGCTCGCGCAGGACTAGGGGGATGGCTTCCAGAAGGACCTCATGTCCTTTGATCGGGGCGTAATGGCCGACCATGGTCACGATGAGCGGCTTGCGGTCGTTCATGGCCGGGCGCGCCGCGCGGGTCGGCTCCCAGCGCGCGAAGTCGACGCCGGAGGGGATCACCGAGATGCGCTCCGCGGAGACGCCCGCGGCCTGAAGCTCCGTGCCGGCGGCGTCGCAGACGGCGATGTAGCGGGAGACCCGCGTGGAGCTGTACTTGACGCGGCTGAAGGGGTTTTTCCCTATGGGGCGGATCACGCGACGCGTGACGACGATGGGAGCCATCATCCCGAACACCGTCGCAAGCAGGGCCAGCGCGTGGGCCCTGGGGTGGTGGCTGTGGATGAGGTCCGCGCCCCAGCGCTTGGCGAGCCGGGCCAGATGCCGGGCCCCGAAGAGGTCGTAGTCCTGGCGGGGGGTGAACGGGAGCACCGGGACCGCTGCGGCCTTCAGGCGCGAAGAGAGTTCGGCACCGTCCGTGCAGGCGACCGCCACTTGATGCCCGCGGGCGATCAGGCGCGTCGCGGTCAGCCAGATCTGGTTGGCGCCGCCGGACCAGCCGGTCGCTTCGGAGACGAAGAGCAGGCGCATATGGCCTTTAGAGCCGGCCGCCTTGGAGCTCTTTCCACTCCATGACGGCTTCGGCCATGCCCTCATAGTCGTCGGTAGTGCCGGCGCTGGAACCGAACTTGGTGCGGAAGATCTCCCAGAGCAGGTTGCGGGTGCTCTTGACGTCCTGGCAGCGGTCGATTTGCTCCCATAAAAGGCAGATCTCGGGGTCGTAAGCGTCGGAGTCGTCTTCATCCTCGCAGAGCCCGATGAGGTCGTGCCCGTTGAAGATCGCGCGGAACTCTTCCTGCTCGTCGCTGGTCATGCTCATGTGCGCGCCTTGCGGCGCGCCTCCGCGGCGGCGCAGCGCAGCTTCTCCTCCGGCGTCTCCACGGACAGGGGGGGCACCGGCGTGGGCTTGCCCTCCGGGTCGAGGGCGACCATCGTCACCAGGCAGGAGTTGGTGTGCAGGCGCGTGCCGCCCTGCAGGTTCTCGGCGTAGACCTCGACGCCGACCTCCACCGAGGTGCGCCCGGCGTAGTTGACCTGAGCTTCGACGATCAAGAAATCGCCCAGCGAGATCGGCACCAGGAACTCGACGCGGTCCATGGCTACCGTCACGCAGGGGCCGGCCGCATGGCGCATCGCGCAGACCGAGGCGGCTTTGTCCACCATCTGCAGGACTTTGCCGCCGAAGACCTTCCCGTGGCTGTTGGCGTCGGGCGGCAGCATCAGGTCGGAGAGCACGGTCGCAGACGCCCGGACCGGCTTGGCGGCCAGGCTCATCGCTTGTAGAACCGGCCGCGGCGGTCTTGGAAGAGGTCGTTGGCGGGATGGACCTTCTTATCCTTGGCCGTCCAGGCGTCGATGGTGACCACCGCCGCCTTGACCTCGCCTTCGCCCAGGCGCATGAGCAGCCCGCCGTTAGGGGCGACCACCTGCGACTGGCCGATGAACTTGAGCCCGCGCTCGGCGCCTACCCGGTTGGCCGTCGCCGTGAAGACCCGGTTCTCGAGGCTGCGGATCTTCATGCCTTCCGGCCCCCAGGGCAGCACCAGGTTGGCGCTGTGGGCCACCACCTCGGCGCCTTTGAGAGCCAGGGTGCGGCAGCTCTCCGGGAAGAACCAATCGAAACAGATCATGACGCCTACCTTGACGCCTTTGACGGGCTTGACCCAGAAGCCGGTGTCGCCGGGGGTGAAGAACTTCTTCTCCGCGCCGAAGAGGTGCGTCTTCCGGTAGACCGAGACGTCGGCGCCGTCGACGAGCACGGCCGAGTTGTAGAGGCGGCCGCCGGCTTTCTCCGGCAGGCCGGCGACGATGGCGCAGCGGCGGGAGGCCGAGTAAGCCTTGAGCACGGCGCAAAGCGCTCCCGAGGGCGCGCGCTCGGCGCATCTCCGGGCCTCGGCCTTCGTCTTGAAGTTGTAGCCGGAGGCGAAGAGCTCGGGCAAGACCCAGAGGTCGGCCGGCAGCTTGTCCATCAGCTCGAGGCAGGCCTTCATGTTGGGGCCCGGCTTGAGGAAGCGGGGGTGGTTCTGAACGACGCCGACGCGCAGTTCCATGGGTAAAGTCTACAAAAAAAGTCCGCCTCCCTGGGAGAAGGCGGACTTCGCGGCTGGACCTTTGAGGGGCGTCCTCCAAGGTGGGGCCTGCCCTTCTGGATCCCTCCGGCCTAGGCCGGAAGGTAGGGGAACGGCTTGCCTTGTGTCCAGTATAGGCCGCGCGGCGTCTTGCCGGCAGGGTCCTAGGCCCTAGGCCTCTCTGGGCCTAAAGTCCTATATGACCTCCTCGTGCAATTAGTCTAGAATGCCATGATGACCAAGAGGGAGACGCCGTCCTGGTGGCGCAACCACTTCGACAGCCACGTGCTTCGCCCGGCCGCCCAGCTCAAGGCGCAGGCCGACAGCCTTGAGCGCTTCCTGGACCTTCAGCCCCGCTCCCGCCTGCTCGACCTGGCCTGCGGCGCCGGCAGGCAGACGCTCGAGCTGGCGCGGCGCGGCCACCGGGTGCTGGGCGTCGATTCCATCGAGGCCGCGCTCGCCGAGGCGCGCCACGGCGCGCGCGAGGAACGGCTCAACGTCCATTTCCTGAAAGCGGACCTGAGGCAGATCCCTTATCGCGCCGAGTTCGACGCCGTCGTCAACCTTTTCACCTCCTTCGGCTACTTCCCGACCGAGCGCGACGACCTCAAGGTGCTCGAAGGCGTGCGCAAGAGCCTCAAGACCGGCGGCCGCTTCTTGATCGACGTGCTCAACAAGGAGTGGCTGATGCGCCATTTCGAGCCGAACTCCTGGGAGCAGGAGGACGGCCGCAGCCCCGTGCTCCTGGACCGGATCGTCTTTAATTTCGAGACCGGCCGCCTCGACAACCACCGCACGATCGTCGCCAAGGACGGCACGCGTTCGCCTTCCTTCGTCAGCCTGCGGCTTTATACGCTCACCGAGCTCAAGTCCTTGATCGAGCGAGCCGGCCTGGTCTACACCCGCTGCTGGGGCGGCTTCGAAGGCGGGGCCTACGGCATGGATTCGCCGCGCATGATCGTGCTGGCGGGCAAGCCCCAGGAACGCGTCGCGCGGGTGCGAGACGCGCTTCCCAACGACGCCATCCGGATCAAAGGCAGGCGCGGGTGAAGCGGCTCCTCTGGCTGCTGCTGGCCTTGGCGCCGCCGGGCGCCGGGCATGCCGAGGGCATCGCCTTCTCCACCTTCACTTTGGACAACGGTCTGCGGGTCATCTTGTCGCGCGATGCCTCCGTGCCGGTCACCGCGGTGTCGATGATCTTCAACGTCGGCGGACGCAACGAGGTCCGGGGCCGCTCGGGCTTCGCGCACCTCTTCGAGCACCTCATGTTCGAAGGCTCCAAGAACGTCCCTAAGGGCGGGTTCGACCGGATCCTCGAATCCTACGGCGGCGACAACAACGCCTCGACGCACGAGGACTTCACGCTGTATTACGAGGTCGTCCCCTCCAACGCGCTGCCGATCGCTCTTTGGCTCGACGCCGACCGCGTCGGCGCGCTCAGCGTCACCAAGGACGCCGTCGACACCCAGATCCAGGTCGTCAAGGAGGAGAAGCGCATGCGCGTCGACAACGAGCCTTACGGCCCGCTGCTCGATGACGTCATCAGCTCGCATGTCTTCGTCAATTGGCAGAACGCGCATCCCGTCATCGGCTCCTTCGAGGACCTAGACGCCGCCGGCTTGGGCGACGTCAAGAAGTTCTTCGCCGACTACTACGCGCCCTCCAACGCCATCCTGGCCATCGTTGGGGATTTCGAGCCCGAGGAGGCCAGGCGCTGGGTCGCGGACCTCTTCGGGGCGATCCCCAACCGCGGGACCGTGCCGCAGGTCGACACGACGGAGCCGGAGAACCACGGGGCCGGCGCTCTCATCGTCGTGCCCGACAAGCACGCCAAGCTTCCGGCGCTGGCCGCGGTCTGGAAGAACCTGCCCGCGCGCGGCTCGGACGACTTCTTCGCCTTGACGCTGCTCGGCTCCGCGCTGACGCAGGGCAAGAGCTCGCGGCTCTACCAGAGCCTGGTCAAGACGTCGCAGGCGGCCGTCTCCGTCGAGGGCGGGGGCCTGGGTTTCCCCGTCAGCGACGCCGCCGAGTATAAGGCGCCCGGCAGCTTCGGCCTTTTCGTCATCCATAAATCCTCACGCGCGACTTCGGAGCTGCAGGGCCTGCTGTCGGCCGAGCTGGCGAAGGTGGCCGCCGGCGGCCTGGAGGAAGCCGAGCTGGCCCGGGTCAAGACCAAGTTCCGCTCCGATTGGCTGATGGCCGAGCAGACTCGCCTGGGCCGCGCGGAAAGGCTTCTGATCGCCGCGCTCTTGGACGCAAGCCCGGCGGCGGCCGATCGTCTTTCGCGCTACCTGGCGGTCACTTCTTCCGATATCCGGCGCGTCGCCGCCCGATATCTCAAGCCGGGCGAGGCTTTTTACTTTCAGGCCGTCCCGGCCGGAGAGGCGCCGTGAGGCTGCTGCTCGCCCTCCTGCTGCCGGTCTGCTCCTGGGCCGCGGATTCGATGCCGGCCGTGGGGCCGATGAAGTCCTTCGAGCTGCCGCCGAGGCTGGAGTGGCGGCTGGCCAACGGCCTGCAGGTCGTGCTCATCGAGGACCACCGGCTGCCGCTGGTCACCGCGACCTTGGCCGTACGCTCGGGATCCTCCGCGCTGCCGCTGGAGGACGCCGGCTTGGCTCAGGCCATGGCCGAGCTGCTGACCGACGGCACCGCTAAGCATACGTCGAAAGAAATAAGTGACGCGGCCGACGCCTACGGGGGCAGCCTGCAGGCCTCCGCCGGCGCCGACAGCGTTTCGGTGGAGACCTACAGCCTTTCCGAGTTCACGGGCCGGATGCTCGATCTGCTGGCCGAGGTGGCGCGCACGCCCTCCTTCCCGGAGAGCGAGGTGGCTCTGCGCAAGAAGAACATGCAGGAGGAGCTCAACCTCCAGCGCGGCGAGAGCGATTTCTTGGCGTCTTTGATCTTTCGCAAAAGGATATACGCCGGCCACCCCTACGGCGCGACATCCCCCACCGATGCTTCCATCGCGCGGCTGTCGCGCCAGCGCATCGTCGAGGCTCACCGCAGGCTCTTCACGCCCGACGGCTCCGTGCTCGTGCTGGTGGGGGATATCACCGCGGAGAAGGCCAAGACGGAGCTGGCCGCCCGATTCGGCGACTGGAAGGCCCTGCCCCGCCCTCCCGACGCGCCTGCGGTCATGCAGCAGGCAGGGGTCCGGCGCGTCTATCTCTTCGACCGGCCGGGCTCGGCGCAGGTTTCGCTGTTCTTGGGAAACCTCTCCATACGCGAAGACAACCCGCGCTACTTCGATCTGTTGCTGGCCAACCATATCCTGGGCGGCAGCTTCGCCTCGCGGCTGGTCTCCGATATCCGCGAGAGCAAGGGCTACACCTATACGATCAGCAGCCGTCTCGAGCAGATGCTGACGGCGGCCTTGTTCCGCGTCCGCACGCCCGTGCGCAGCGAGGTCGTCGGCCCGGCTCTGGAGGCCATCTTCGACCATCTCAAGCGTCTGCGCGAGAAGCCGGTCGCTCCCGAGGAGCTTCTCAAGGCCAAGACCTTCCTGGCGGGCAGCTTCGCGCGTTCTTTGGAGACGCAGGCGGGGCTGGCCGCCGCGCTGCTCCGCCTCAAGCTCCGGCGCCTGCCCGATGATTATTATGACCGCTACGTCGCTAGCATCCAGGCGGTCACCGCCGAAGGCGTCCTGAGCGCGGCTCAGGACTTCATCCGTCCCGATGAGATGGCGGTCGTCGCCGTCGGCGACGCCGCCAAGGTCAAGGCCGTCCTTTCGGCCTTCTCCAAGGAGCCGGTCGTCCCTGTCGACCAAGACGGCGAGTAGCCTCGGCGCGCTGGGCTTGGCCGCGGGCTTCCTGCGCCTGCGTGCCTCCCCGGCGCCGGAGCTGGCGGTGTTCCTGGGTCCCGGCGCGCGGTATGTGGAAGCGCTTGAGCGCGCGCTTGCGCCGCAGGCCATGGGCTGGGCGGCCCCGGCCTTGATCCTCCTCAGCCTGGGGCTCGTGGTCAAACGGTTCTGGAACCGCTCGCCGCGGCTTTGGGCCGGAGCCGCGCTCTGCGCGCTGGCGGCGCGCTGGGCGCTCTTGCGCTGGCTGGACGCGGTGCTCAACGGCGCTTTTTTGCCCGGGACCTTGGATCTTCGAGAACCCCTGCTGGTTTTTGCCGGGGGGTTCTTCGTCCTTTCGTTTTTGCAGGCGGCGCTCGACGAGCTCAAGGCCGGCAGCCGGTCGAAGGCGGGCGCGGCTGTGTGCGCGCTCCTGCTGCTGCCTCTTCTGGCCCCGTCGCCGCTGCCGAGGCCTGGTGCCGGCCCGCAAGAGCTGCGCACGCTGATCCTCCTTGAAGAGCCGGTGCGCGAGGTCTACCTCGAGCGAGCGGGCCGTTTGGACCCGGTCCTCTATCGGCGGCAGCTCGCAGGCGAGGCTCGCCGCGGCGACTCGGCGGCTTGGTTGGGCGTAGTCGACCTGCTGGGCTCGGCTGACCCGATCACGGAGAATCAGGCCTTGCTCGATGAGCTATCCGACGAGGGCCGCTGGCGCGTGGGCCAACAAGGAGCGGCGCGCCTGGCTCAGGCCTTTGCTTTTCAGGGGCGGACCGAACAGGCCAAAGGATGGGCAGCTCATTCGGGTCTCGGGCCGCTGCTGAGCTTGCCTGAACCCGCCGCCGCTCTCAAGGGGGGGCGCATCAGCGGCCGGCTGAGCGCGCCGGCGGGAGCCGTAGTCCATCTTTATAGACTCCGGCCGTTGGCGCCGGCTTCAGCCGACCCGGCGCGGCTGGTCGGCGCGGCGGCCCCGGATGCCTTGGGTGGATTCTTGTTCTCCGGTTTGTCCTCCGGCGACTACGTCCTGGCGGTCTCGGCGCCGCTGGAGGCCTTGCCTGCCCGCAAAGAAGCCTTGCGCGTCTCCGGTCTGGGAAAGCTGGAAGGGGCCCTTAGGCTTTCACCTAAGAGCCCTTCCCTCACGCTGCCTCTGGTGAGCGTCGAACGACGATAAAGCCGGGGTCAGGCCTTGCGTTATTACCGTTATTTCTGGAATATCGGTAATAACGCAAGGCCTGACCCCTTATTTATTCGATCTCGTAGAGGGTGTCGCCGTCCAAGATCTTCATCCTGGTGCCCAGCGCCAGGCAGCGGGCCAAGGAAGGCCTAGCCTTCAGCAGCTCGAAATATTCCAAGCTCATCGCTCCGAGCTTTACCGTCTTCAGACTCGCCTTGTCGTCGCGCAGTTCGTAGGCGCTGTCGACCCAGACGTCTCCTCGTCGGTAGAAGGTCTTGCCGCCGGCCGACTGCACGGCTACCGTCTGGATGTTCTTCTCCTTGAACCGCTCCCGGGTCTGCGCCTCGGCCTTCATCATCATCGCCATAGGCGCCGCGGCGGCCGCCCCGCTCATGCCGCCGCCGCTTCCAGCGGCGCCCAGGAACGCGGAATCGAACTGGGCTTCGGCCGCCGCCTGCGCGCTGCCGCGCCCGCTGCTGAGGGCGCGCGCGCTCAGACCGCCGAAGCGCTGGTTGGCCGCCTGCTGGGCGCGCGGCAGGTCGAAGCCTTCTTCGGTGATCAGAAACGAGGTGTAGGGCGTCACGATGCCGTAGCGTTTGGCCAGCTTGATGATGTCCTTGACCACTTCCGGGTCGGCTTGGCCGCCGGATAGCCTGACCGCGTCAAGCTCATGGGCGACCTTGTGGTTGGCCCATAGCCGCGGCAGGAAGCCGTGCCGCTCGGCCTTGCTCGGAAGCTCCACCGGGAACTCGAAACGCGCCTCCTTGCCCGCCGCCTGCCCCGTGACGATGAGCTTGCCCTTGCCGCCGGCGCGATAGCGGCCCATCAGCACGATCTCGGAGCCATAAAAGAGGTCCCCCACCGGCTTCGGGTAGACCTGCTCGGCGTCGACGCCCTCCCAGCGCAAGGACACATCGGTCAGCGCGGGCTTGGCCACTTTCTGGTAGAGCGCGGAGACCTTCGCCTCGATGTCTTCTCCGGGCGCCACGTAGTCCCGCGATCCCCGGCTGGAGTCGGCCAGCTTGTCGAGCAGGAGGGTGTTCACATCAGAGCCGACGCCGAAGGAGAAGACCCGCGCCTTGAGGGCGGCATTCTGCTCGGCGGCTTTCCTTAAGATGCCCTGGACGTCGGTGGCGCCGACGGTCGGCAGACCGTCGGTCAGGAAAAACACCATCGGCAGCCGGCCCGGCTGGCGGTCGAGCAGCCGCAGGCCGTCCTGCAGGGCGGCTTCGATGTTGGTGCCGCCGGCGGCCTCCAGACGTTCGATGTAGCGCAGCGCGCGCGCTTTGGCCTCGGGCGTCGCCTCGACCAAGCGGCTCTCGAAAGAGCCGCTGTCGGTGGCGAAATCCACCAGTCCGAAGCGGTCTCGGGCGTCGAGCCGGGAGATGCAGTAGGAAAGGGCCTTCTTGGCCTGCTCCATCTTGCCGCCTTCCTCCATGCTGCCGGAGCGGTCGACTACGAAGACGACGTCTTTGGGGAGCACCGACTTCTCGTCGAAGACGGGCCTGGGAGAGAGGCTCAGCATGAAGGTCCCGTCCTCGCCTTCCTCCCGGAAGGCCAAGAGGCCGGCGGCCAGCGGGTCGTCGTGCAGCGAGTAGAAGACGCTGACGTCCGAGCTGGGGCGGGCGGAGGAGGAGTCGTAAGCCAGCTCGGCATGGGTGTCGTCGAGCTTGCGGATCGACAGGCCTTCGGTGGGCGAGTAAAGGGTCCGCAAGGGTTTCGAGGAGTGCAGCTTCAGGCGCACCGAGGCCGGGCTGCCGGCGCCGGATACGAAGCGCGCCGAGCTCAGCGGCAGGGTCAAGGAGACCAGCTCTCCGCTCTTGCGCAGCACCTGCGTCATCTTCAGGCGCACGAGGATGTCGCCGCCGGGCTCGATGGGGAACACCCTTGCGCGCATCAGGCGTTCCCCGACGAGCTCGAGCAGGGCGGGGTCCTGCTGGCGGCTGACGATTCCCTGGTAGATCGAAGAGGCTTGCCCGGCCTCCAGGAGCTCAGCGTTCATCTTATGGCCGCCGACGGTCATCGAGAAGCCGCTCAAGACCGTATCGGCCGGTATGGGCACCAGCAGCACGCCTTCAAGACGCTGGCCGGTGGGGTTATGGAAGGTGATCTGGTAATCGAGCTCGGCGGCCTGGTCCTCGATGCTCCCTTCGATGCGGTAGCCGGACAAGGAGACCGGAGATTGTTCCGGGCGCGGCAGGGGGGGCGTCGGCCGCGGCAGGGGAAGCGGCCTTGGCATGGGCCGGGGCATGGGGAGGATGGGGGGGCGGATGATCTGTCCCGGCAGCAGCGCGCGCCAGACGCTGTCTCCGGCGGCGGGCCAGGCCAGCAGCTGCTGGGCGCGGGCGGGCAGGACCGGCAGGGCCAGCAGGGCGGCAAGGGCGAGCGGGGCTTTCATCTTCATGAGACCTCCTTTCATGCCCATGTGACACCGGGGCCGCGGAAAAGTTCCCGGCTAACGGTTGGGAGAGAAGACGACGGGCAGCGGGCTCTGCGGGACCACCAGGAAGCGCTTGCTCTCGGGCGCGCCGGGTCCCAGGCGGAAGCGCGCCACCAGGCGGCCGCCTTGCTCCGAAACGGCGAGCAGCTCGCCTTGCGCCAGCAGTACGACGACCATGTCCTTGGAGAAGTCCGTGTCCTTCGGCGCCGGGAGCTCGGGGCGCATCAGCGCCCAAAGCGCCTTTAGCTCGGAGGCTGAACGCGCGACCGCCCCGGGCGGGGCGTTCTTTCCGGCCGCGCCCGAGAAGGCGCGCGGGGCGGGCACGGCCGTCTCCGCCTTAGCGGCGTATCGGCGCATCGGCGCGGCTTCTTCCACCGCGGCAAGCAGCCCGACCGTGTCGCCTTCGACGGGGGCGGGGGCGGGGGGCGCCTGCAGCCGCTGCGTCTCGGCGGGCTGCTCATCCTCGTCGGCGTAGCCGGCGCCTCCGCCGGAGCTTCCGCGAACGGCGCGGAGCGACCGCGGCAGGACGCGCACGCCCAGCTTGGCCTTCTGGCTCTCCAGCTCCCTGTTCAGGGCCGTGTTGTCGAAGCGCGGGGCTTCGGCGGCCTTCTCTCCCAGCGGCGCGCCGGCGCTGTTGCCGTCGGCTCCCATCGACAGGGCGGCCTTCTGTTCCATCGGGGCGGCGAGCCCCGAAGCGCTCCCGCTCAGCAGGGCGGTGGAGGGCACCATGGCCGGCTTCTCACGCAAGCCCTCATAGGCCACGACCATGACGATCAGGCTGGAGGCGGCGAAAGCCAGGGCCCGCATCGGCACCGGCAGAAAAGTGGTCCGGGCCGGCTCGGCCTCGGCCTCGGCGCGGCGGCGGTTCTCCAGGCGCTGCCTGAAGCCCGCCGGCAGCTCCGCGCGGGGCAAAGAGCCCATCATCTTGGATATCGCCCTCAGCTCCTCGAGCTCGGCCCGACAATCCGGGCAAGCCGCCAGGTGCCGCTCCAATTCCTGGCGCCGGGCGGGGTCTTTGAGCTCCCCGTCCGAATAAGCCGACAGCGCCTCTTTTTCGTGTGCCATGTTAAGCCGCTTTCCTCTTGAGCGTCTCCTTCAGCGCCTCGCGCGCCCGGAACAAGCGCGACTTGACCGTGCCTTCCGGCAGCCCCAAAGCCTCGGCGATCTCTCCATACGACTGCCCCTCGAGCTCCCGCAATACGACGACGGCCCGGCTCTCCTCGTCGAGCCCCAGCAGCGCCTTCTGCACGAGCGCGCCGGTCTCCGCCGTCTCCAGCGCCTGGCCCGCGGCCGGTTCTTCGGCCGCGAACTCGCGCGGCGTGCCTCCTTCCTCCTCTCCGCCGTCGAACAGGCTTAAAGACACCGTCTTCCAAAAACCCCGCCGCTTCTCCGAGCGTACCCGGTTCTTCCACGTGTTGACCGTGATGCGGTACGCCCATGTCGACGCCGAAGAATCCCCGCGAAACGAAGGCAAAGCCTTGAGCGCCCGGAGCAGCGCGTCCTGAGCCAGGTCCTCGGCGTCGGAGGCGTTGCCCGTCAGGCGTAAGGCGAGGTTGTAGACCAAGGCCGCGTTCTTTTCAAGGAACTCGCTCTCGCCCAAAGGGTTCGACACCGTTTTCAGGCGGAGGTTCCGTTATTCCGGGAACTTCTTCAGGTCCGGGGAGACCGAGAAGGCGGGCTCGGTGACCTTCTGGAGGGCTTCGACGGTCGTCGAGGGGCAGATCTCCTTGAGGATGAGCCCCGAGGGGGTCACGTCGAAGACGGCCAGCTCGGTGATGATGGTGCTGACCACGCCCTTACCGGTCAAAGGCAGGCTGCAGGCGTTCAAGATCTTGGGCTTGCCGTCCTTGGTCGTATGTTCCATGGCGACGATGACCTTGCGGGCGCCGGCTACCATGTCCATCGCGCCGCCCATGCCTTTGACCTTCTTGCCGGGGATCATCCAGTTGGCCAGGTCTCCTTTCGCGGAGACCTCCATCGCGCCTAGGATCGTGGCGTCCAGGTGGCCGCCGCGGACGATGGCGAAGGAGTCGTGGGAGCCGAAGTAGGAGCAGCCGGGGAGCTCGGTGATGGTCTCCTTGCCGGCGTTGATCAGGTCGGGGTCTTCTTGACCGGGCTCGGGATAATCGCCGTAGCCGAGCATCCCGTTTTCCGTGTGCAGCGTGATGTGGACGTCCTTGGGCAGGAAGCCCGGCACGAGCGTCGGCACGCCGATGCCGAGGTTGATGTAATCGCCGTCTTGGACCTGGCGAGCGGCGGCTTGGGCGATGATGCTGCGCTTGTCGAGGTCTTTAGCCATCAGCTCACCGCCTGGGTCGGGCGCTTCAGGGTCAGCTTCTCGATAGGCTTGGCGTAGCGGGCGCCCTGGAAGATGTGGCTGACGAAGATGCCGGGCGTGTGGACCATGTCGGGCTCGAGCTCGCCGGGGGCGACGAGGTGTTCGACCTCGGCGATGGTGACCTTGCCGGCGGTGGCCATGACCTGGTTGAAGTTGCGGGCGGTCTTGCGGTAGACGAGGTTGCCGAAAGCGTCGCCCTTCCAGGCTTTGACGAAGGCGAAATCAGCCTTGAGGGGTTTCTCGAAGATGTAGGGCTTGCCGTCGATGACGCGGGTCTCCTTGCCTTCGGCTACGGGAGTCCCATAGCCGGTGGGGGTGAAGAAGCCGCCGATGCCGGCGCCGCCGGCGCGCATGCGTTCGGCCAGCGTTCCTTGGGGGGTCCACTCCACCTGCAGGGCGCCGGAGAGAGCGGCTTCCTCGAACGCCTTGCATTCTCCCCCATACGACATGATCATCTTGCGCACCTGCTTGTTCTTGATCATCAGGCCGATGCCCTGCTCGTCGGTGCCGGCGTTGTTGGAGACGATGGTCAGATCCTTCTTCCCGCTCTGGCGCAGCGCCGCCAGGAGGTTCTCCGGCAGGCCGCAGACGCCGAAGCCGCCGATCATGATCATGGCGCCGTCGAAGACCTTGGCTACCGCCGCATCCGCGCTTTCGACCTTCTTATTCATGGGCGGCTCTCTCGTGGACCTTGACCTGGAAGCTCTTGTAGTCGGCCTTCAGCAGGCCGCGTATGGCTACGATCTGCGCCCAGAAGGCCATGGGGAAGCTGACGAAGGACGCCAGCCGCTGCGCTCCCGGGGCCGACAAGAGGTCGTAGTGCCGCGCCAGCCCGGCGGCGATGGCCACGGGCAAGAGCGGTATGAGCATGAGCAGCGGCCACCGCCAGGAGAACGACCACCAGACCCGGATGGCGTGACCCCAGCGGGGCGCGGGGCTCCGGGTGTTCACGGCTTAGGCCGCGGCCAGCACCTTTCGGCCGTTCTTGGAGGGCTTGCCAAGCAGCTCGTCGCGCAGGAGGTCGGCCTTGTCCGTCTTCTCCCATTCGAAGCCCGCCTCGTTGCGTCCGAAGTGCCCGAAGGCGGCCGTCGGCCGATAGACCGGCCGGCGCAGCTTGAGCGTCGCGATGATGCCTTTGGGCGTCATCGGGAAGTGACGGCGGACGGCCAGCTCGATCTTGGCCTCGTCGACCAAGCCGGTGCCGTGGGTGTCGAAGTAGACGCCGACGGGCTCGGCGACGCCGATGGCGTAAGCGAGCTGGACGGTGCATTCGGAGGCCAGGCCGGCGGCCACGACGTTTTTAGCGATATAGCGGGCCATGTAGCAGGCGGAGCGGTCGACCTTCGTCGGGTCTTTGCCGGAGAAGGCGCCGCCGCCGTGCGGGGCGCGGCCGCCGTAGGTGTCGACGATGATCTTGCGGCCCGTGACGCCGGTGTCGGAGGCGGGACCGCCGACGACGAACTTGCCGGTGGGGTTGATGAGGAAGCGCGTCTTGTTGTCGATCAGGCGCTTGCCGAGGACGGGGCGGATCACGGTGTCGATGATCTCTTGCCGGGACTTTTCGGTGATCTGGTCGCCGGACTTGTCCAGGATGTCCTCGGTGTGCTGGGTGGAGAGCACCACGGTGTCGACGCGCAGGGGACGGCCGTCGAGGTACTCCACGGTGACCTGGCTCTTGCCGTCGGGCCCGAGGTAGTCCAGGGTATCGGACTTCCTGGTCTCGGAAAGCTTGCGCACGAGCTTATGGGCCAGCATGATGGGCAGCGGCATGAGCTCCGGCGTCTCGCGGCAGGCGTAGCCGAACATGATGCCCTGGTCGCCGGCGCCGCCGGTGTCTACGCCTTGAGAAATGTCGGGAGACTGGCGTCCGATCGCGTTCAAGACGGCGCAGGAGGCGGCGTCGAAGCCGAACTTGGGGTGGTTGTAGCCGATGTCGCGCACGACCTCGCGCACGAGGGCGTCGACGTCCACGAAGGTCTTGGTCGTGATCTCGCCGCCGACGATGACCATGCCGCGGGAGACGAAGGTCTCGCAGGCGACGCGGCCCATAGGGTCTTCCGTGAGGACGGCGTCCAAGACGCCGTCGGAGATCTGGTCGCAGACCTTGTCCGGGTGGCCTTCGGTGACCGACTCGGACGTGAAAAAGAACTTGCCGTTGCGCTGCATGGGTGTGTCCTCCAGGTGGATTGGGTGAAAGGCGATTATACCAATTTTTCGGGTTTTTGCACGACGAGGAAGGAGATTTAACGATGTTGTAACGGGCCTTGGAGCACCCTTTGAACTAGGTATCCACCGTACTTCCAACGTTGGAAGTAATGGGGATAAGTCGGCTGGTTACTGCCGGATGTTGAGCACCGCGGCCTCGTAGACGGAGATGTTCTCCTTCACGTTGCCGTGCGCGCCCAGGATGCAGTTGGAAAGGTGCACGTTCTTGCCGACCGTCACGTGCTCGAAGAGGATGCAGTTCTTGAGGGTCGCGTAGGGGGCGATCTTGGCCCGGTCGCCGACGACGGTATAGGGCCCCACCTGGGCCCCGGCCTCGATGCGGCAGCCCTTGCCGATCACGCAGGGGGCCTTTAAAACCGCGCGCGGGTCTACGACCGTGCCCTCTTCGATCCAGACCCCCTTGCTCACTTCCTTGCCCGGGATGTTCACCTTCGCTTTGCCGTCCAGCACGTCCAACTGGCAGCGGCGGTACTCGGGCAGGTTCCCGACATCGCACCAGTAGCTGTCCAGATCGAAGGAGTAGATCGGCCTCCTCGCCTTCAAGAGCTTGGGCCACAGGTCGTGGCCGAAGTCGTAGACCTTGCCGGAGGGGATCATCTTCAGGATCTCCGGCTCGAAAAGGTAGATGCCCGTGTTGACCGTGTTGGAGAAGACGTCGCCCCAGCTCGGCTTCTCCAAAAACCCCTTGATGCGCCCATTGGGCTGGGACAAGGTCACGCCATAGTCGAAGCGTGCGTCGATCTTCTTGACGGCCATCGTCGCCACGGACCGGCGCTTCCTATGGAAGGCCAGCATCGCCGTCAGGTCGATGTCCGATAAGCCGTCGCCGGACATCACGAAGAAAGGGCCGCCCTTGAAGAAGCCTTGCACCTTCTTGATCGCGCCGGCCGTGCCCAAGAGCTTGGGCTCTTGCGAGTAGCGCAGGTTCAGGCTCCAGCGTGAGCCGTCGCCGCAGTAGCCCCGGACCTGGTCGGGTTGGGCGAAGAGGTTGACCATCACGTCTTTGACGCCGTGGCGCAGGAGGTTGTCGAGCACGTGGTGGACGACGGGCCGGTTGACCACCGGCACCATCGGTTTGGGCGTCTCGTAGGTCAAAGGGCGCAGACGCGTGCCGGCGCCGGCGGCCAGCACCATCGCCCGGACGGCTTGGCCGTTCTCAGGCAAGGCTGGTCCCCAGCCACTTCTTGGCCAAGTCCAAGAGGTCGTTGGTGCGCTTCTCGGAGTCCGATTCGGCATAGACGCGCATCAAGGGTTCCGTGCCCGACGGCCGCATCAAGATCCAGTGGTCTTCGGCCAGGATGATCTTCAGGCCGTCGAACTGCAGCAAGGTCTTGATCTCGGAGCCCAGGACCTTCTTCGGCAGCTTCTTGACGAGCTTCGCCGCGAAGACCGTCTTATCCGCCACCGGCTTATGCAGCTTGAAATCCACCCGCTTGAAATGGCTCTTGCCGTATTTGGTCTCGATGTCCTTCCAGAGCTGGGACGGCGTCATCTTGAGCTTGGTGCACATCTCCAGGAACAGCAATCCGGTCAATAATCCGTCGCGCTCGGGCAGGCCGCCCTTCCAGGCGTAGCCGCCCGACTCTTCGCCGGCGATGACCGCGGCCCCGATGGCCAGCTGCTCGGCCACATGCTTGAAGCCCACCGGCAGCTCCTCGAATTCCAGCCCGTGTTTTTTAGCGATACGGCCCGATAGATAGCCCATCGACACCGACTGCACGATCTTGCCCGTCAGCTTCTTATGCGTGACCAGATACTCGATGATGATCGGAAACACCTGGCAAGGCGTGAAATAGGCGCCCGTGTCGTCGATGATGCCGATGCGGTCGGCGTCGCCGTCCAGGGCGATGCCGATGAGGGCTTTTTCCTGCCGGACGCGGTCGATGAGGGCTTTCAGGTTCTGTTCGATGGGCTCCGGGTTGATGCCGCCGAAGAGCGGGTCGCGCTCACCGCGGATGGTCACCAGGTGCTTGGACGGGATCAATTCCTCCATCAGGCCGGCGCCGGCGCCGTAGAGGTAATCGACGACCACCGGCCGCTTGAGCTTGCTCTTGATGGCGGCGGTGTCGGACTTGCTCTTCAGGTACTGCAGGTATAGGTCGCGGCAGGATTTCTCCTTGATGTCGGTGCCGCGCGTAGGCGGATTGCGGTCGACGCAGGCTTCCACCGCTTTGGTGATCGGTTCCAGCGCCGCCTTGCCGTCGTACTTGATCTTGATGCCGTTGTAGGGCGCCGGGTTGTGGCTGGCGGTGACCATCAGGCCGAGGCCTTTGAAGCGGCGGGTCAAGAAGCTGATCGCCGGCGTCGGCAGGGTCTCGGCCAGGAGCACGGGGTTGAGCTTGTTGCCTTCCAGCACCTTGGCGATCTCGCGGGCGAAGGATTCTGATTGGAACCGGCGGTCGTAGCCGATCAAGACCGGGCCGGCCAGCAGGCTGTTCTTCTTGTGGGGGGCCTTGGCGACCTCCTCCTTGAGGTAGTCGGCGATGGCCTGGGCCACGCGGCGGACGTTCTCGAAGGTGAAGTCGCGGGCCATGATGCCGCGCCAGCCGTCGGTGCCGAACTTGATGGTGTCCATTATTTGTCTCCGGTGCGTCCGTAATCGTCGGCCAGGCGGACGATGTCCCAGACCTCGGGGGTCGAGACTTCCAGCAGCGTCACGCGGCCGTAGGGCGCTTCAAAACGGTGGATGGTCTTGGGCGGGATGTCGAAGGCCATGCCGGCCTTCATGACCTTCCTCTTGCCGCCGAGACGGAGCAGGAAGCGTCCCTTCAGCGTGTAGAGCGTCTCATGCTTGACCTTGTGGTATTGGCTGCTCAGGCGCTTGCCTTTCTCGATGATCAGGATCTTGCCCACGTATTTCTCGTGCTGAGCATACCAGATCTCGCGTCCCCAGGGCTTCTTGACGACCTTGACGGGGCTTTGCATCAGAGTTGGCTGTAGGGCTTGACTTGCGAGTTGCCGGCCAGCGCCACGCCGCGGCCGAGCACGGCATGGGCGCCGATGCGTACGCCGGGGCCGACCACGCAGCGCTCCAGGCGCGCGCCGTCTCCGACATGGGTGCCGTCCAAGACGACGCAGTCTTCCAGCGAGGCTCCTTTGCCGATCTCGCAGCGTTGTCCCACGCAGATGTGGCCGGACAGCCGCGCGAAATCCTTGACGACGGTGCCGCGCCCCAGGACGATGCTGCTGGCGTGGTGGTCCAGGGTGACGTCGCGGCCGATCTTGACGCCCGTGCCTTTTGAGAGCCCTTTTTTGCCAAAAGGCGTTTGGCCGCCCAGGATATCCAGATGGACTTGGAGGTATTTCTCCACGGTGCCGATGTCGATCCAATACCCGCCGGAGACGTAGCCGAACAGGCGCGCCCGTTCGGCCAAGAGCTGGGGGAACAGCGAGCGTTCCAGGGAATAGTTGACGCCCGGCGGTACGCGAGAGAGCACGGAGGGCTCGAAGAGGTACGCCCCGGCGTTGATCGTGTTGCTCTCGAGCTCGTCCCAGGAGGGTTTTTCGACGAATTTGCGGATGCGTCCCGAGGGCTCGGTCTCGACGACGCCGTAGAGCGTCGGGTCCTTGACCCGGGTCAGGGCGATCGATAGGTCGGCTTGGTTCTTGCGATGCTGCCTCAGGAAAGCCGTCACGTCCAGGGCGTTGAGGACGTCGCCGTTGAGGGCCAGGACGGTCTCGCCGGCCAGCAGGTGCTGGGCGTTCTTGATGGCGCCGCCGGTGCCCAGCGGACGGGTCTCGTGGCAGTAGCGCAGGCGCAGGCCGAGGGTCCGCCCGTCGCCTAAGGCCTTGCGGAAGACCTCTGGTTTATAGGAGGTGCAGAGCACGACGTCCCGGATGCCGTGTTTTTTCAGGATGGAGAACTGATATTCCAAGAAAGGCCGATTGACGACCGGAAGCAGGGGCTTCGGGATATCGCAGGTGAAGGGCCGCAGGCGGGTGCCCAGTCCTCCGATCAGGATCAATGCGATCATGGCGCGAATTGTACTAAATGCTATACTGGCGCGGCTATGGGGCCAGCGATCGGCGACCTTTACGTCCCTCCGTCAGCCCCGCAAGACCTCCGCCGGCGCCTCCTGGCGCTGAGCTTCCTGGGCCTGGCGGCCTTTTTGGCTTGGCAAGCGTTGGCCCTTCGTTCCTATATCCGGGCCGATACGCGGCCGCCCGCCTGGGACCAGGCCATCCATCTAGACATCGCCCTCGATTACCGGAATCTTTTGAAGGACGGCCGCTGGTCCGACGCCCTCCATCTGGCGCCCAAGCCGGGGATGCCGCCCTTTCCCCCGCTCTATCACCTGGGCCTCGTCGCCTTTTACGACCAGGGCGCGCCTCCGTCGACCGCCCTGTGGCTCAACTGGTTCTACCTGGCGCTCTTGACCGTGTCGGTGTTCGCCATCGCCTTCCACTTCCGGCCGGACGGCTCGGCGGCGGCCTGCGCGCTGCTCATCAGCTGCAGTCCCGCCGTCCAAGACATGCTGCACACCCAGCTCATCGACCTGCCGCTGGCCGCTTTGGCGGCGGCGGCCTACTGGACCTTGATAGAATCCGAGGATTTCACGCTCTGGGCGGGCTCCGTGGCCTTCGGCCTGCTCTTCGCGCTGGGCATGCTGCACAAATGGAGCTTCTTCAGTTATGTTTTTCCGGCTTATTTCCTGGCGGCCAGGGCCGCCAGCGTGCCCGCCAGCAGGTTCAAGGTGTTGGCGGCGGTGCTGACGGCCGTCGTTTTGACCCTGCCCTGGTATTGGGTCCACGCCCCGGTCATGGTCCCCCGCCTCTTCCAGGCGTCGGCTGATTTCGCCGTCCCGGTCTGGAAGGGCGGCGCGTTCTTCCGCTATCTGGGGCAGATGAACGAGGGCCTAGGCCCGGCCTTCTGGCTGCTGGCCTGCATCGGCCTGCTGGTGCCGCAGTATCCTCGCAACGCCGGGCGCGGCTGGGTGCTGACCGCTTGGTTCGTGACGACCTACGTCTTTTGGGCGGTCGTGCCCAACCGCCAGATGCGCTTTTTGCTGCCGGGGCTTGCGCCCTTGGCGGTGGCGGGCCTGGGGGCCTGGCCCAAGGAGCTCATCTGGATGCTGGCGGCGCTGCAGCTCTTCACCGCCGGCAATTTCACCCACCGCTGGCTTTCGCCGATCACGGTCCCCGCGCCTTTCTACGACCTGACTTTCTTCCCGAGCCAGCCGCCCGCCACCGAGGATTGGAAGATCGCCGAGATCCTGGAGGAGGCCGAGAGGCGGCATGACCCGACGGTGGCGATCTCCAACGTCACCTTGGTGGCCAACGACACCTTCTTCAACGGGCCGAACTTCGTCTGGACGGCCAAGCGGCTGGCGCTGCCGCACCTGCGCATGCGCGGCGTCAACCGTCGGCTGTCGGAATTCTCGGAGTTCGTCGTCCTCAAGCAGGGCAAGCTCGGCCCCGCCGGGGTCATCGACCAGCTGCCGGAGGCGGCCGCCGAGATCACGCGCAAGAAGGGCTGGTTCGAGAAGGCCTATGAAGAAGTGCGCCGCTGGCCGTTGCCCGACGATTCGGTGGCCGTCCTCTACCAGCAGCGGGCCATGACCGTGCCGCCCGTGGTGGGGCGGTCGTTCGACTATCAATTCTACTCCGCCGGCCCTTTCGAGGCCACCGACCTCAAGCTGCAGTTCGGCGATTGGGATCCCCAGCGTTCCGTCTACCGTTGGGCGAAGGCCTCGGCCGGCGTCGCCAAGCTGCGCGGCATCACGATGAGCAACCTGGAAGTGGAGATGGAGGACGTGCTCTTCGTGCCGGTGACGAGCAAGGAGGGGGCGTGGGAGGACGTGCGCTTCCTCAGGCTCGGCCGGCTGCGGGTGAAGTCCTTGGAGGTCTCGGGCGGCTCCTTGCGCGCCTTCTTGGAGTCGCGCGTGCCCCATCTGCGCGTCGATGTCCTCGAGCTTGAGAAAACGCTGAAGATCCGCGGGACCTACCGCAACATGGGCGTTTCCGCCGAGGCCGAGATGGCTTTGGAGCCCAAGGCGCTGCGCATCGACCTGGTGGCGGCGCGGCTGGGGCCGAGCGTGCTGCCGTTCTTGGGGCGCTTCCGGGACTACCGGCTTCCGTTGACGCCCAACCCCGAGACGCCGTTCTTCATCGAGATTTCGGGCCTGACGCTGCGCGACGGCCAGTTGACGGTGCCTTGAGCCGCAGGTCGAAGATCAAGATGCCGTCCTGGTCGTAGGCCACGCGGTAGCGGTCGTAGAAGTAGCGCGCGAACACGCCGGCCGCGTCTTGGAACAAACCGGCTTTCTCGGTCATGAAGAATGACGCCCCTTCCCGGCGAACGTCCTCGACTTGGGCCAAGCCGCTCTCCCCGGCTTCGCCGAGGTCCCAGCCCCAGCCTCGGCGGTGCAGGTAGTATAGGAAAACCGACGCGGCGCGCTCATTGCCTAAGAACAGGTCTTCAGGCCCGCTGACCCGCTCAGCGGCCTCGGCCGCCTTGGCCAGGAAGAGGTGGTCCTGCTTGTACCAATGCCCGATGCGCAGGCCGGCGTGAAGGGGGACTCCGATGAGCAGCAGGGCCAGCCCCATCGCCGCCACCGAACGACTCGGCTGCGCCAAAGCCTGCGTCTTGTCGAGCAGGACGCAGGTCCCCAGGCCCATGAGCGCGGCGCAGAGAGGCACGAAAGGCAGCATCGTGTATTCGTGGTGGAAGGTGTAGCCGCCGCCGAGCACGATGTAGACGGCCAGGCAAAGGCCCCAGACCAGGTAAAAGCGTCCCTGCGGCTTGCCGCGGAGCGCCCGGATGCCTAGGCCAGCCAGCGCGACGCCGCTATAGGTCAGGACCAGCTCAGGCAGGCGGGAGAAGAACTGGAACCAGAGGAAGTACGGCAATCGCCCGTAGTCGAGCATCCTTTTGAACTCGGAGCCGTGCGTCGGCACGACATAAGGGCCGAAGCTGGCGTAGTAGTACCAGCCGCCGACGCCGGCTAGGACCAGCGTCAAGGCCGCCAGGGTCTTTAAGTCGCGCAGCGCGCGCCAGCCCAATTGCTGCCAGGCGAGGAAGCCGAGGGGTCCGAGCACGTAGGCGTAGGGCAGTTTGTGGGCGATGGCCAAAAACGCGAAGAGCGAAGCCGCCAGCCAATGGTCCCAGCGCCGCGGGGCGTACAAGGAACGCTTCCAGTGGTAGAAGGCCCCCAGGGTTCCAAGGAGGGCGAGGGCCTCGGGCTGGATGGTGCGGCCGAAGTAGACCTCGAGCGGCATGAAGCTGAAGAACAGCGCCGCGAAGAGGGCGGCGCGTTCGCCTAGATCCTCTTCCAACAGGACGAACAGATACAGGGCCGCCAGCGCCGAGAACAAGGCCGAGAGGATGCGGCCCCAGGCCGCGCCGAGGCCCGCCAAAGACCAGAAAGCGCCCGTCAGCCACATGTAGAGCGGGAACTCCGTGGCGGCCCGGCCGCGATACCCCCCCAGCCAGTCGATCTGCGGTTTTAGGAACTGCAGGCCGTTCTCATGATAGTTGCGGGCGATGGCGGCCGTGTTGACTTGCCGGTGATAGTGGTAGTCCAGGGGTTCGGATAAGAGCCCTTTGAGATGCATGGCCAGCGAGCAAAGGACGATGAGCCCGAGCCAGGCCAGGCGACCGGAGGCCAAAGGATTACTCCTTGATGGCATAGAGCTCGATGGTGCCGCCCCGGCCGACGGCGGCTTCAGCGAGCGTCATCGCCAGGCTCAGTGCCAGCAGCGGCGGCAGCAGCAGGACGGTGAGAAGCGTCTGGATGGGATGCTGGCGGATGTTGAGGGTCCGGGCGGTCTCGGTCTTGAGCAGGGAGTATAGGAAGTTCTCCTTGAAGCCCAGCGCGTTGTAGAAGCTCTGCAGCCAGCCGTAAGGGTTCTGCTCGAGGCAGAAATGGTCCAGCTGGACGATCCGAAAGCGCTGGCGCGTCAGCAGCGCTTCGAGCGCGCCCGTTCCGAAGTGGTAGTAGTGGCGCGGCACGTCGAGGTGGAACCAATATCGTCCGAAGAACCGGGCTTGCAGGCTGTCGGAGTTGGGCACGGCGATGGCGACTAGGCCGCCGGGGCGCAGCAGCTCCCGCGCGCGGGCCAGCGCCTCCACCGGGTGGGAGAAATGCTCGAGGGAGTGCCAGAAGACGACGCCGTTGAAGCGTTCTTTTTGATGAGGGCTCGTCAAAAAATCGCCGGTCAGGACGTCGAGCTTCAGGCGGTTGCGGGCATGCCATGCGGCGGTGTCGGAGAATTCCATCCCATGCGGTTCATACCCTAAAGTGCGCAGGTAGGAGAGCAGGAAGCCGCGGCCGCAGCCGATGTCGAGGACGGGGCCGCGCGGGACGCGGTTGTGCAGGACGCGGGCGCGCCGGCGCTGGAACAGCCGGGTCATGGCCTCGAAGAAGGGGTTGAAGCGGACGTTCTCCTTGCCGTAGTAGGTGGGGGGGTAGTATTTTTCGATCTCGGCGAGGGAGGGCGCGGGCCAGGTGCGCCCCAGCCCGCAATCGGGGCAGCGCAGCACGGAGAAGCCCGCTTCCAGCGCCGGGAAGGCCGTTCGGGCGGCGTCGCAGCCGCAGCAGGGGCAGCGGGGCGCGGTTCCGTCGTAGCGCTCGGGCGTGAAGCGGGAGAGGGGTTTTGTCACCGGCCCCGATTATATAAAATCCGGTCATGATGAGACTTGCGACGTCGCTGCTGCTGCTGGCGCTGCCCGTCAGGGCTGCCTTGCTTGCCGAAGAGGAGAATGCCATCAAGGTCTTCAAGGAAGCCTCGCCCTCGGTGGTCTTCGTGATCAACGTGGCCATGGGCCAGGACTATGCCAACAACGACCTGGCCGTGCCGCAAGGCGCGGGCTCGGGCTTCATCTGGGACCGGGAAGGCCATATCGTGACGAATTACCACGTGGTGCAGAACGGCGATGCGTTCCTCGTGACCTTGAAGGACAAGACCGAGCTCAAGGCGCGGGTGGTGGGAGTCGAGCCGCGCAAGGATATCGCCGTCCTGCGGGTGGAGGGACCCGTCGACAAGATGAAACCCCTGCCCTTGGGACGTTCCGAGACCTTGCAGGTCGGCCAGCAGGCGGTCGCCATCGGCAATCCTTTCGGCCTCGACGAGACGATGACGACCGGCATCGTCAGCGCGTTGGGCCGCAAGGTGATGGGCATAGGAGGAGTCACGATCCACGATATGATCCAGACCGACGCCGCCATCAACCCGGGCAATTCCGGCGGGCCGCTCCTGGATTCTTCCGGCGCGCTGATCGGGATGAACACGGTCATCTTCTCGCGCTCGGGTTCGAGCGCGGGCATCGGCTTCGCGGTGCCGGTGAGCTACATCCGCAGGATCGTGCCGCAGCTGATCAAGGACGGCCACGTCAATTCGCCCGGCATAGGGGTCTCGATCCTGAGCGAGGAGCAGAAATACGGTCTGCTCGGCGAGATGCCCGGGGTGATCATACGCGACGTCAACGCGGGCACGCCGGCGGCCAAGGCCGGCCTGCGGGGGCTCAGCCGCGGCCGCGGCGGGCGCTTGGCGTTGGGCGACATCATCGTGGCCGTCGACGGCAAGATGGTGAGGGATTACGACGAGCTGTATTACGCGCTGGACAAGTTCAAGGTGGGCGATGTCGTGGCGTTCTCGGTGGTCCGAGGCGGCGTCAAGCGCGTCGTCAAGATCGAGCTGGTCAACGTGTTCTAGGGGAGGGGCATGAAACAGAAGCTGATCTTGACGATCGCGCTGGCTTTTCTGGGGGCGCATGCGGGGGCCGTGGGTCCGAAGGCCCCGGCCAAAAGGTCCAAGGCGGTGAAGAAGGAGAAGCCGCCGGTCCGGAGTCCTCTGGAGCTTCGGGCCGCTTGGACCTTGCAGAACGGCAAGAGCGCCGTGCTCAATCCGGCTACCGCCGCGGCGCTGGGCCTGCCCCGCCGGCCGGCGCCGGTCAAGAAGATATCCATCGAGGCTCAGCGGTCCTCGGATGGGGCGGGGCATTCCTTCAGCGTGCTCTTCTCCGACGGCAAGGCCGGCGAGGTGGTCCTCGAGCGGGAGCGTTCCAAGACCACGGGTGAAGGACTTCAGCTGCGCGTGGAGGCCTATCGGTTGGCCCTGACGGGCGCGCGGCTGGCCGCGATGCGCAATGAAGGCATCGTCGGGCGGATGCGCCTTGACCTGCTATCGCCGGAGGACCCGGAAGTCATCAGGCCCTTGTCCGAGGAGCTGGCGTTCTGGGCCAAGGAGCCCCTGCCGAAATAAAGGGCGCTAGTTCCGGTTCGGCAGAGACGCCAGTTCCTGGTACAGGTGCACGGCGCTGAGGATGGACTTGGCGAAATCGCCCAGGTGCAGGCTCTCGTTCTCGCTGTGCGGGTTGGTGTAGGGGTCTTCGACCCCGATGAGCAGCGCCGGAGCGCCGCCCAGAACCTTCGAGAAAGGCCCCACGAACGGGATGCTGCCGCCGCAGCCCATGAACACGGTCTCGCGGCCGAAGCCCTTGGACAGGGCGCGCGCCGCCGCCTGGAAGACCGGGCTCTCCGGCTTGGTCGTCCAGGCCGGGTTCGTCGCTTCTCCCGAGAACTCGACGGTCACGCCCCATGGCGCGTGTTTAAGCAAGTGATCTTTGAGCTGCTTCAAGACCTTCTTCGGGTCCATCTTCTCGACGATGCGGATGCCCATGTGACACCAGGCCGCCTCGTTGATGATGTTGGCGCAGTCTTTTTTGGATGAGGCCTGGATGGCGTTGACCGAGAACGCGGGCTCGTACCAGAGCGACCGCAGGAGGTCCTTGCCGCCCAGCGCCTGGGTCTTCTTAAGCACGCCGGACTGCTGGCGGAAGTCCTTCTCCGAGTATCTCAGGCTCTTCATGCTCTTCTCTTCGGCCTTCGACAGCTTGCGCACGTCCTTGTAGATGCCGGGGATCGCGATCTTGCCCTTCTTGTCGGTGACGGAGGCGATCATCTTGGCCAAGGCTTGGATCGGGTCGGCCAAGGGCCCGCCCCACATCCCCGAGTGCAGCGGATGGTCGGCGGAGCGCACGGTCACGTCGAGCGCCACGATGCCGCGCAGCGCGGTGGTGATCGACGGGATGCCGATGTCGAAGTTGCCGGTGTCGGTCAAGACCATGACGTCGGCCATCATCTTGTCCTTGTAGCGGCGGAGGAATTCCTCCAGGTGGTCCGAGCCGCACTCCTCCTCGCCCTCTATGATGACCTTCACGTTGACCGGGAGCTTGCCGACCGTCTTGAGATAAGAGGAGATCGCGCTGGTGTGCACGACGACGCCGGCCTTGTCGTCGGCGGCGCCGCGGCCGTAGAGCCGGCCGTCGCGCACGGTAGCCTCGAAGGGCGGGGATTTCCACAGCTCCGTGCGACCTGCGGGCTGGACGTCGTGATGGGCGTAGAGCAGCAGGGTCGGCGCGCCCGGGGCGTGCAGCCAGTCGGCATAGACGTAAGGGTGGGCGCCTTCGAGCTTCAGGATCTCCACGTGCTCCAGGCCGCGTTCCTTCATCAGCAGGGCGACGGCGACGGCGGATTCCTCGACCTTCTTGGGGTCGAAGCCGGGGAAGCTGACGCTGGGGATGCGGACGAGCTCCTTGAGGTCGCTCAGGAAGCTGTCGGTGTTCTGGCGGGCGAAAACGAGGGTCGGTTCGATGTCCATGGCCCGATTATAGGAAAAAACCGTGCCGCTGTAGCCGCTCCGAGAGCGGCGGACTACCCTTGCGTCGGCGGAGGCGGCGCGGCGTCCGCCGGCCCGCGCGCCGCCAGGTACTGCGTCATCAGGTCGTTGCGCCCGCCCGGCGGGATCATCGTCATCGTCCCGTCGGACTCCAGGATCTTCTGCGTCTCCAGGATGTCGAAGAGCGCCTCGATGATCTGCTTGTCCTGCGCGATCGCCTGCAGCGCCGTGCCCACCAGGAAGGGGCGCAGCGCCGAGGCCTTGCCGAACTCGATGGCCGCTTGCCGGTCGGCGGCGCTGGTGATCAAGTTGACCTGGTTGGTGCCGTCCTGGCGGATGGCGGCGGTGACCTGGCGCAGGCGGTTGACCACTTTCTGTTCGATCTGCTCGATCATGCCGCGGTCGCGGAAGTGGACCTTGCGGATGTACACCGAGCCCAGCTTGTAGCCCCATTCCTGCGACTTGGGAGACACCTCGTTGCGCACGGTGGCGCTCATGTGGTGGCGGTTGACCAGCATCTCGGCGAGCTTCAGGTTGCTCAGGCAGCGCACCGTGGCGTTGGTGACGTTGGCTCGCAGGGAGCCCCGGGGGTCCATGTTCTTGAACAAGTACGCGACCGGGTCGGAGATGAACATCTCGCACCAGATGCCGATGCCCATGGGGGCGCCTTCCTCGGAGTTGACCGGCTGGCTGCGCAGATACTCCTGATCCAGGCGCATGTCCAGGGTGTAGCAGGTGCCCAGGAACTGCACGATGGCCGCGATAGGCCCGATCTTGAGCCAGAGCGAGTGCAGGCCCGGTTCGTCTAAGATCGCCACGACCTTGCCGAAGAGCACGTAGACCTTGCACTCGCGCTCGCGCAGGATCGTGTAGATGCCGAAGAGCTGGCAGATCCCCAGGAGGATGGGGATGAAGATGAAGCAGCCGAAGAAGGTCATGAACGCCGCGTGGAAGGTGGTCACTTTCGGGCCTCCAGGATCATATGGCGCGCTTCCTTGAAGAGGGCGAGGCGCATGTTGCGCAGGTAGGCCGGCAGGGCCTCCGGGCCGCTGCGGCGAAGCTCGACGAGCTGGCCGGCCAGGGACTTCAGGGGCTCGATCTCGGCCTGGGCCTTGAAGGTCTCGATCTCGACCGCGCGCTTGCTTTGCGTGATCTTCTGGTCGGCCGTGGCCTGGGCCAGGCTGATCTCGGAGGAGACGTGGTTGTGCGCCGTGTTGATGGCCGCCAGCGCGCCTTCCACCTCGTTGGGCGGGTTGATCTCGGTGATGAGCACGGCGTCGAGCGAGATGCCGTGGCGCGCCGAGGAAGAGGCGCATTCCTTGTCCATGTGTTCGTTGAGGTCCCGGAGGTTCTTGCGCAGGTCGTTGATGGAGATCCCCTGCACGTTGGGGCCCAGCTCCGGCCCTCCGGCCGGGGCCTCGAAGTTGGCGATGCGCTCGCGCAGGATGGAGATGAAGAAGCCCATGACGTGGGCGATGGGCCGCTTGACGCCGAAAAGATAGGCGTACAGGTTGCGCTCGCTCACCGTGTAGCGCAGCTGGCCGGTCAGCCCGGTGTTGAGCTGGTCCTTGGTGACCGCTTCCAGCGTCTGGCCGCCCTGGTTGGCCGAGGGGTTCTCGGGGTCGAAGGCGATGCTGACGGTCTCCGTCGCGATGGAGACCTTATAGACCGTCTGCCAGGGCATCTTGAAGTACAGTCCGGGCTTGATGACGCGGACCTGGGGGTAGATGTAGCGGCCTTTCTCATCCTCGCTCAGGCTGGCCGACATCGGGTCGTCCAAGGTCGTCACGCCGTCGAGCCGCTCGGCGCGGCCGAAATTGGTCAGCACCGCGCGTTCGTTCTGGCCGATGGTGTAGAAACCCAGCAGACCGTAGCGGACGATGAACCAGGCGCAGAAACCGATCGCTGCTCCCATGATGAAATCCATGCAGAACCTCCTGGGCCCGGGCTCCCGGGCGAAGACCCTGGAGTATAGTGCACGCCCCGGGGACTGTCAAGATGCTAAAATAGGCCCGCATGAGCTTCGGCATCCTGCCCCGCTATCTGCTTCGGCAATTCCTGCCCGTCTTCTTCCTGTGCCTGACCATCTTCACGGGCGTGCTGCTGATGAACCATTTCCTGCGCCTCTTCAACATGGCCGTCATGAAGGGCATCAGCCTGTTCTGGATCGCGGGCTGCTTCGCGCGGCTTTTGCCTTATCTCTGCAGCCTGGCCGTGCCGATGGCTTTTCTGGTCGCGCTGATGGTCTGCCTGGGCCAGCTTTCGGAATCCGGCGAGGTCACCGCGCTGCGCGCCTCGGGCTTCTCCTTCACCGAGATGACCTGGCCTTTCCTGGCGCTGGGGGTCCTGCTCTCGGGCCTGCTCTTCTTCCTCAACCATAAAGCGGCCCCGGAAGGCTTCCACTCCTTTCGCAAGCAGTACGTGGCGGCCGCCCAGCAGATCGCGCGCATCGAGCTCCAGCCGGGCTCCTTCATGAAGCTGGGCCCCTGGCGGCTCTACGCGCGTCAAGCCAGCCGCGGCAGCGACTCGATCGAGGGCGTTTACCTGGTCCGCTCGGAGATCTCGAGTTCGGCCATCCGCATCAGCGCACGGCGCGGCCGCCTGCATCTGGAGAAGGAGCAGGGTGTCGAGCTCGAGCTGCTCGACGGCGACCTCCAGCTCCCCAACCATAACCCCGAGAGGTTCACGGCCGGACATTTCGAGCGCTATACCGTCGCCGTGCCGCTGGCCGGCGTCGCCGCGGTGGAGCGGGAGCTTGATATCCCCGAGATCAGCTCGCGCGGGCTCAAGGCGCGCATGGCCGACCCCAAGACGACCCCGCAGCACCGGCTGGAGTACGTCGTGGAGCTGACGGTCCGCAGCGCCGCGGCCCTGTCGCCGTTCGTCTTCTTCTGGATCGCCGCGCCGCTGGGGCTCAAGCTCGGCAAGCATAGCCGCGGCGTGGGTTTTGCGGCCAGCCTCGGCGTGATGCTGGCTTTCTACGGGCTCTTGGCGGCCGGCATCGGCGCGGGCAGGCGGCATGAGTCGCTGGCCCGCGTGGCGCCCTGGGCGGCCGACGTCGCCGGCCTGATCCTTGGCGCCGTGCTGACGCGCCGGGTGCTGCTCCGATGAAGATCTTCACGCGCTACATGGTAGGCCGCTTCTTCCGTCCGTTCCTCTTCGGCCTGGGCATCTTCGCGCTGCTCATCTTCCTGGGCGACATGTTCGACAAGCTCAACTACCTGGTCAAGAGCAAGGCCTCCATGCTGCTCATCCTGCAGTACCTGTGGCTGGAGGTCCCGTATTGGTCGGTGCGCGTCATCCCGATGGCGACGCTCCTGGCGACCTTGGTCGCCATCACCGGCTTCGTTCAGAGCGGCGAGTGGCTGGCCGTGCAGGCCAGCGGATTCCAGACCAAGGCTTTTTGGCAGCCGGTGTTGCTTTGCTCTCTGGCCGTCACGCTCCTGAGCTTCGCCGCTCAGGAGACGGTGCTGCCGGCCTGCTTCTCGCGGGCGCGCCGTCTTTGGCAGGACAAGATCCACCCCGAGTGGGAATGGGATAAGTATTTCGACATCGCCCTGGTCGGCGGTCCGGGAAGATTCCTGCAGGCCAAGCTTTTCCTGCCCAAGGAGGGAAAGCTGGAGCGTCCGACCCTGGAGAAGCTCGGGCCGGAGGGCTTGGATAGCCAGCTGGACGCCAAGCTGGCCCTTTGGGACAAGACCTCCAGTCGATGGGTCTTCTTCGATGGGGTCGAGCGGCGCTTCGCGCTCGGCGTGGTCCACGAGTCGCCGTTCGACAAGAAGATCTCGGACTTCGATGTGCCTCCGCGCAACCTTATTCCCAGGACGACCAATCCCGATGAGATGAGCCTGCGTGAGATGAAGGTCTACGCCGACCGGATGACCCAGCTCGGCGTGCCGCGGCTGGAGTTCCAGGTGGCCGCGCATGCCAAGGTGGCTTATCCGTTCGTGAACCTGATCATCTGCGCGCTGGGCATCCCGATCGCCTTGCGTCTGCGGCAGAGCCCGAAGATCATCAGCTTCTGCGCCGCCTTGTTCATCTCTTTCCTTTATCTTTGGCTCATCGAGATCGGCAAGAGCCTGGGCAACGGCGGCCGGCTGCCGCCGTTCCTCGCCGCCTGGGCCGCCAACATCGTTTTCGGCTCCCTGGCCGGCTTGCTGATCTACCGGTACGATAGCTGAAAAGGGGTCAGGCCTTGCGTTATTACCGTTGTTTTAAGGAATATCGGTAATAACGCAAGGCCTGACCCCGTCGAGTTAGATGTTGCCGTTGCTGGTGAACCGAGTGGACAGCCAGCTGACGAACCTGGTGAAGATGCCCGGGTTCTTCGGCAGGGTGATGCCGTGGATCTTGGCGGCCGCGCGGATCTCGGCTTCATGCGGGATGTTGCCGTCCTTGTCCATGTCGTTGAGCAGGACCTGGGCGATGGCGGCGGGGATGTCGGACGCCTTGGCGTAGAGCGTCGGGAGCACGATGGCGCGAGCCACGGCGTCTCCGGCCTCGCCGAGAGACGCGATCAGAGCCTTGCGCAGCTTCCAGGCGAACCCGCCCCAGACCTCTCCGGCGTCATGCGCCTCGTCGTTGGCGCTGTATTGGCGGGTGTTCTCCCCGTGGCGGATGTAGTCGACGCCGTTGCGGGCGACCTTGAGGAAGCCCTCGCCGATGATGGGGTTGTTCAGCTGGTACATCGAGAGGATGTCGCCCCAGCCTTCGGAAAGGCCGCCGTTGACGATGCCGCCCAGCATATCGTCGACGAAGTGGCCGTGCTCATGGCTGACGACGGTGTCGTAGGCGGAGTTCACGCAGTTGTCGCTGCTGGCGAAGTAGTTCTCGCTCGGGCGGCCCGGCGTGTAGTAGGCGTTGCACTCATCGTTGATGTTGACGTTGATCGGCAGCTTCTGGTCCAGGCGCTTGTCCTTGATCTTGTTGTCCGCCAGCCAGTCGTGGGCGTGGTTGACCAGGTAATAGGCCTGGATCTGCGCGATGGTGACCTCGTCCAAGGCGCTGTCCTTGTTGAAGACCAGCTTGGTCTGCACGCCGGGCTTGAGCGTGGCCGTGATCTGGAGGGGCGCTCCCGCCTTGTTGTTGACGACCGCGTAGAGGCCGTCGAGCTTGACCGTGATCTGAGTCTCCTCGGTTACTTCCAGGGGGATGTTGCCGTCGCGGTCGGTGGTGACGGTCTTGTTGCCCACCTTGATCGTCAGGTTGCCCAGAGGGACTTCGATGAGCTTCGAGGTCGGCTTGGTGGCTCCTTTCTCGACGTTGTTGCCGCTGACGCGGCCCGAGGTCAGGCCCATGCGCGGGTCCCAGGCGAAGGCGTCTCCGGTGACGACGTCGACGGCGATCATGACGGGCAGGTTCTCGAGGGTGTAGAGGTTGGCCGTGTGCCAGGCGCCCTTGGAGTAGATGATCTTGCGCTCGAGGAAGATGAGCGGGGCGTCGGCTTGTGGCGGGATGCCGATGCGCTGCCAGACCTTCTCCTTGAGCTCGTCATCGCTGAAGGCCGGAGTCGTCGCGACGTTGGCGGTGGGGTAGAGGTTGGCCATGGCGCCCATGACGACGGGCCGGCCTTGCACGACCTTGACCGTGAAGCTCAGATACGACCCGTGGATCGGCACGCCGTCTTTGACCTGGCGGAAGTAGGCGAAGAAGGTGTCGGCCTGGTTGCCGGTGCCTTCGATGAGCTTGACGTGGACGGTGGCTAGGTCGGTGTTGGGCACGCCGTATTTGGCGGGGTCGGCGTCGATCATGGAGCGCAGGGCGCGCTCTATGTCCGCCTCGCTGGAGGGGGTCGCCTGCAGGACGGTGGGGCCGTCGAAGACGCCGCCTACGCCGCGAGCTCCCGGGATCTCGAAATTATTGAGGGTCACGCCGCCTGAGACCGTGCCGGCGTTGGGCGACTGGGGGGCCTGGTCGAGCACGATGCCTTCGGGCAGCGTCGGCGATTTCATGGGCAGGATGCCTGCGATGCCCGCCGGCGCGTCCATGGCGGCGCGCGTGGGCGCCGAGTCGAAGAGGCGGCCGAAGTTCAGCTTGGAGGCGATCGCGCCGGCGACGCGCCCGATGAGGGAGCGCGGGGCTTGCTTGGCGGGCGATCGCTCTGCGGCGGCGACTTCCGCGGAGACGGCCTGCAGCGCCGGCGCGAGGCCGGCCTGGGCGCTGACGGCGCCCGGGATGGCGGAGGCTTCGGCCTGAGCGCCGGGGACGGCCAATGCGCTGTCGAGGGCGGTCTGCGCGTCGGAGGTGATTCCCGCGGCGGCGAAGGCGGACGGCACGAGGGTCGGGGCGCCTTTAGGAAGGGCAAGGCTGCTGGTCAGGCCGATGCCGCCGATGGGGGCGGAGAGGCCGCTGGCGGAATTCAAAGCAGGAGTGATGGCCACGCCGCGGACGCCGGCGGGCACGATCGCGGGGCCGGCCTGCGTGCCGAGCACGGCGGCGGCGAAAAGCGGCAGGGGTTGGGAGGCGGCGACCAGGGCGAAGGAGAGCAGGAGGGACGAATATCTCGGGTTTTTATTGTTCATAGTGGAAATTCTACCCTAAGGTGCTTGGCGGCCCCATGGGCCATCAGGGCAACGGCGGCGCGCTTTAGGTCCTAGGCCTTTCTGGGCCAAAGGGCTCAGAGGCGGCGAGGCGTCGATTTTAGTAGAATGGCGGCATGGAAATCGGCATCGTCGGGCTTCCGAACGTGGGCAAGTCCACGATCTTCAACGCTCTGACCTCCGGTCATGCGGCTGCCTCCAACTACCCGTTCACCACCATCGAGCCCAACGTCGGCGTCGTCGCCGTCCCGGATGCGCGCCTGACGCGCCTGACGGAGCTCTTCAAGCCCAAGAAGGTCATGCCGGCCATGGTGCGCTTCGTCGATATCGCCGGCCTGGTCAAGGGCGCGGCGACCGGCGAAGGCTTGGGCAATAAGTTCCTGGCCCACATCCGCGAGGTCGACGCCATCATGATGATGGTACGGCTCTTCAAGGACCCCGACGTCATCCACACGATGGGCGGCGTCGACCCCAAGCGCGACGTGGAGATCATCGAGACCGAGCTGATCTTGGCGGACCTGGCCAGCCTCGAGAAGCAGTACGAGAAGGTCTTCGGCAAAGCCAAATCCGGCGACAAGGTGGCCCGCGAGGTGCTGGTGATCCTCGACAAGCTTAAGAAGGGCCTCGAAGCCGGGACCCCGGCACGCCTGCAGGGGTTCGACCCCAAGGATATCAAGGATTTTTATCTTCTGACGGCCAAACCCGTGCTCTACGTGGGCAACACCGACGAGACGCCCGACCCCGCCTACCAGGCCGCTCTCGAGGCTTTGGCCAAGGAGCGCGGCGCGGAGGCGGTCACCGTCTGCGGGAAGCTGGAGAGCGAGATCGGCCAATTGGGCGAGGAGGACCGGGCGATGTTCATGAAGGAGCTCGGGTTGACGCTGACGGGCCTCGAACGCGTGATCGTCGCCGCCTACAAGCTGTTGGGCCAGTGCAGCTACTTCACCTGCGGCCCGGAAGAGGTGCGCGCCTGGACGATCACGGTGGGCTGGAAGGCGCCGCAGGCCGCCGGGGTCATCCATACGGATTTCGAGAAGGGCTTCATCAAGGCGGATATTTATTCGTACAAAGACATCGATGTTCACCTCAAGGAAGCGGCCTTGCGCGAGAAGGGCCTGATCGCCTCCCAGGGCAAGGACTATGTCATGCGAGACGGCGATGTCTGTTTCTTCAAGTTCTCCAGTTAAGGCCAAGGCGCGCTGCTCCCACTTCGGGACCTGCGGCGGCTGCGCCCTGCAGGATCTGGACTATGCGGTCCAGCTCGAGCGTAAGACCGGCCGCGTGGCGCAAGCGCTATCCTTTATAAAGGACCTCCCCGAGCTCAAGGCTCACGGCGCCCCCGACCTGTGGTTCTACCGCAACAAGATGGAATTCAGCTTCGGCGACGTCTATCCGCCGGTGGCGGGCGGGCCGACGGTGCAGCTGGGCCTTAAACCCAAAGGCAGGTGGTATGAGATCCTGGACCTCCAGGAATGCTACTTGATGTCGCCGCAGACGGCCCCTTTGCTCAAGGCGGTGCGTTCTTGGGCGGAGAAGAATCAAGTGGCCCCCTACAACAACCATAAGCAGAAGGGGCTCTTGCGCTTCATGGTGCTGCGCGAGGCTAAGAACGGGGATGACCGGATGGTTCAGTTGGTCACCGCCGACGGGGAACTCCCCGAGGCGTCTTTCGTGGAGGCGGTCTTGTCGGCCTATCCGGCGACGACGATCTTGCGCGGCATCAACGGGAAGATCTCGGATACGGCCGTCAGCGAGCGCCTCAAGGCGCTGACGGGTCCCGGCGAGATCATCGAGACCCTGCGCCTGCCGGGCCGCGAGCTTAAGTTCAGGATATCACCGCTGTCGTTCTTCCAGACCAACACGCGCGCCGCCGAGGTGCTTTGTGGCGCCGTGCGGTCCTGGGTCAAAGAGCTCGGGGCTCCGGCGGTCCTTGACCTCTACTGCGGCGGGGGGGGCATCGCTCTGTCTTTGGCGGATGTCTGCGCGAAAGTAGTCGGGGTCGAGTCCAACCCGTCGGCGGTGGCCGACGCCTCCGACAACGCGACGCGCAACGGCATCGCCAACGCGGAGTTCTACTCGGGCCCGGTGGAGGTGCTTTTGCCTTCGCTCATCGCGCTGGCGCCGCAAGCCGCCGTCGTCGATCCGCCCCGGGTCGGCTTGCATCCGAAGGTGGCTGGCATCTTGGCCGCTTCAGGGCCGAAGGTCTTGATCTACGTCTCCTGCAACCCCGACTCCTTGGCTCGTGATCTGAAGGTCCTCTGCGGGCCTTATCAGGTGGAGCGCGTCGAGGTCTTTGACTTGTTCCCGCATACCGAGCACGTCGAGACGGCGGTCCTGCTGCGGCGTTAGGCGTCGCGGTGGATCTTGGCGGTCAGCCGGCGGATGTCCACGGTTGCGGCGCTGTCGCGGCCATCCAGCCATTCTTCCAGGGAGGCGCGCCCCAGGGCCTTCTCCTGGCTATGGTCCCACTCGTCGATCAGCTGTTGTTCTTCCCACGTGATCGCCTTCCAGCTGGGGGTCGGCATCCTGACATAGCGTTCGGGGCGCGCCTGCGGCTCAGGATGCGCTTTGTCGAACTCCTCGACGCTTGGCGCCGGAGCGACGGGTTCCCAAAACGTGGTCTTGGGGGCCGGGATCCTTGGGGCTTTTGTGAGGGCCGAGGGTTCAAGCGGCGTGCTGCCCGGGGCTGCGGGCCCGCCGTGCCAAGCGAGCAGCAGGGCTCCCGCGCCAAGGAGCGCCAAGCTCGGCCAGGCAAACCCTAGGGCGCGTTCGGACAGGGGCTCGGGGGTGAAGCCGAAGGCGGCGGCCGGAACCTCTCCGCGGCGGCGTGTGCGGACGTCCTGTCGTCGCGGCAAGATCGTTGTTGGGGCGGCTCGCCGGGGTTGGGCTGCGACCGGGTCGGCCGGGCCGCCTTGCCGCTTGAGAGAACCGTCGGCGAGGTCCTTGAAATCCACGGGATCGCCGGTCTCGGCTTGCCACCGCTGGACTGAGTTCTTCGGGTCCGGCGACCGGTCGTCGCGAGTCGGCGCGGCCCAAGAGGCGGTAGCGAGAAAAAGGAGAAGAAGCGGGACGCTCTCGCGCGGGGTCATCAGGAAAGGGTAAACGAGTTGCCTTCCGGGCGGATGGGTCTTTGGACCTAGATGGGCTTTCATGCGGCATAATCCTGCTATGATGACGCTCCTGTCTTTGCTCTTGTCGCCAAGCTCGTCGAGCGCTGGAAGAACAAGTTCCGACCGAAGGGGCTTCGGTCTAAAGCGCTGACTTGACGACGATCTGGTGCGCGTCTACACCGGATAGGACCGGCGTCTGACTCCGGCTTGAGCGCCGCGCCGCGTCAGAAACCTTCGGCTTCAGGTAATCGAAGACCTGCATCAGGTTCCCGCGCCCTGAAGGCTCGTTGAACGCCCTCAGAAGGTGATAGGTGAATAGTCCATGGCCCTGAGTCTCCTCGACGCCGCTCACTTCATCGCCTTGAGCCGCCGATAAGGCCACGACTCTACCCAGCTCGCGCTCCAAGCCCGCGCCCGCGAAGGAAGATTCCATCGCCACCACCGCCTGCTTTACTTTAAGAGCTCCCAATTTCTGATACAGGCGCTTCACCGGATAACCCGTCTCCGCGAACTGCGCGTCCCCGTCCCAAGGCATCAGCGCAGCTTCTTTCAGGTCTCCGCTGGCCAAGCCCCGGCCTGAGAAATAGAAAAACACCTTCGAATTCGGCTTCACGTTCTTGGGCAGCCAGGACTCCACGTAGGACTTCAGCCGGTTGCCCGTCGCCTGAGAGTCCGTCAGCAGGATGATGTTCTGCATCGGAGTGCCCAAGGCATGAAGATGCGCCCGCACCGCTTCCGCATCTCTCCTCGCGAACAACGAAGGCGCCAAGGTCTGATACGTCTCCACCCCCACCACCACCGCGTAATCGTCAGGATTCTCGACCACCGAATAAGCCGGCCGGTCCACGTCGGAGTCGAACACCTTCGCCGCCTTGGCCGCCGTGCGCGCCGGGGCCGCCGCGACCAGGCGCTTGGTCGCCAGGCTCCGCGCGTACTGCGCCAGCTCCCGGGACTCCTCGAAAGCCCTGTCGAGCGCGATGACGGTCTCCTTGTGCAGGTCCGCCAGGTGCTTGGCGATCTTCGGGGTGAACCAAGCCGGCCTTCGTTTGGTGATCTTCGGCGAGGTCACCTTGATGGTCGCCACCAGGCTGTGGTCGGGAGCGTAGAATGCGCTGGCCACCGCCACTTGGAACTTTGTGGTCAACGGCCAGATGAAGCCGCCGATGAATGGCGGCAGCTCGACGGCCATGATCTGCTTTAGCATGGTGGGGGCTTCGACGAAATAGGACACCTCGGGAACGGCGATCAGGTCGGCCTCTAGTACCCGCGGATCGTCGATGCTGTCGACCAGGATGACCCTCTTGAAGTCCTGGTGATAGACGGCGAAAGTGTTACGGTAGAACTTATCCGCGGCGTAGAAGCTGCTCCAGAAGGCTTGCATCACGCGCGGGTCTGCCGCCCCCATCTGGGTGGCCATCCCCATCGGCCCCAGCTTGATCAGCTCCCGAATGGTCTGATTGTGGTAGCGCAGGTCCAAGGTGCGCGGGATGACGACGGCCACCGAAAGCGTGTGGATCGGCGAGGCTTGCCGGTCCCCGGTGAAGGGCTTCGGGGGAGGCAGGCCGGCGCAAGCCGACAGCAGGGCGACGCAAGACAGGACCAAGAGCCTCTTCATCTTAAGGTCAGCTCTTCCGCCGTCTCGCCGCTCAGCCGGGGGCTCTGGCTCCTATTACCCTGGCGCGCAGCCGCCTCCACCTTAGGCTTGAGCAGCCCGTAAACCTGGCCCAAGCTGCCCTGCCCCGCTCTCTCGTTGAAGCCCTGGAGCAGGTAGTAAGTGAAGAGCCCATGCCCTTGGCTCTCATCGTCTCCCGTGATCTCCCCGGCGCCGGCCGCGGTCAACAATGCCACCCGGCCCAGGCCCGATGCGTCATCGCTCAAGGTCATTAGCGGCCGGGTGCCTTTGGCCAGCACTGATCGGCCTCCGGCCCCCGTGAAGCAGGAGTCCATGGCCACGACCACCTGCTTGGCCTGCAAGGAGCTGAGCTTCTCATAAAGGCGCTTGAGCGGGTAGCCGCTGTCCGACAGGAACTGCGCGTCGCCGTCCCAGGGGACCAGATAGCCTTGCTTGGTCTCGGGGTCCGGCGCGCCATGGCCGGCGAAGTAAAAGAGGACCTTGGACGCCGGCGTGACGTTCTTAGGCAGCCAGGTCTCCACGTAGGAGCGGACCTTGTTGCCCGTAGCCTGCGCGTTGGTCAAAAGAGCGATATTCTGCGGGGGATAGCCCAGCGCCTCCAGATGGGCACGAATCGTCTCGGCGTCCCTTTTGGCGAAGCGCGCCGCGGGCAAGTTCTGATAGTCCTCGACGCCGATGACGACGGCGAAATTATCCGGGGTCGGCTCCAGCGCGTAGCCCGGCTTGTCTACATCGGAGGCGAACCCCTTCGTGACGCTGCTCAGCGCCACCCTGGCGGACTTCTTACCCTTCAGGCTCCTGGCGTACTGCGCCAGCTCCGTGGAATTCTGGATCTGCCGGTCCATCTCGTTGATCGCATGGCGGTTCAACACGGTCAAGTCCTTCGTGGAATCTGGCATGAAGAAGAAGGGTCTCTTCCTCTTGATCTTGGGCGAGTCCGCCTTGAGCGTGGCGAGAAGGCTATGGTCGGGCGTGTAGAAGGTGTTCTTGAGATGAGCTTGGAAATGCCACGACAGCGGGAACCAGAGGGCGCCGGTATCGAGCGTCAGCAACATGACGGTCACGAAGGTGCCCGCGGTGGGGGCCCCGATCGAGTGGACGGTCTCCGGCACAATGAGCAGGTCGGCATCGGCGACGCGCGGGTCGTCGATGCTGGAGACCAGCTCGACCTTCTTGAAGGCCTGATAGTAGATCGCCAGAGTGCTGCGGTAGTACTTCGCAGGCTCGAAGATGCTTTCTAGGAGGTCTTTCATGAACTTGCCGTCGGTGACGCCCATGGCCGCCCCGGCCGCTATCGGGGACTCTGCCTTGGAGATATCCTCGAAGGTGACGTCGTTATTGAAAGAAATGCTGAGCACCCGCGGCAGCAGGACGGCCACGGACAGGTCATGGATGGCGGAGCTCTGCCGGTCCCCGGTGAAGAGCTTGGGCGGAGGCACGCTGGCGCAGGCGGAGAACAGCACGGCGCAAGCCAAGACCGGGAGAACCTTGAGCCTAAGGTTTGTCATGTGATCGTCATCATATAAAAATAACCCGCGAAACCCCACCCTCTTGACGTATTGTCGTCGGAGATGTAACCTTGACATGGCCCAGGGGAATCACCTCTCCCGCCAGGAGCGTCCTTATGAAGAAACTTTGGCTGCCCGTCCTCATCGCTTTGCTCGCCGGCTGCGCCGCGCAGAAAATAAAGGAAGACAACAACCCCTTCGCCAACGCCTACCAAGGCAACCCCGTGCGCAAGCTCTCCCTGGCCCTTGTCCTGCCCTCCGTCCAGGTCATGAAAAAACGCAAGGCTATCGACGCTCCCGTCCTCGCCCAGAAGAACAAGACCGAGCCCGAGACCATGTACCGCGAAGTCCTCGGGATCTACTACCAGACCTTCAAGCGTGTGACTCTGGTGAAGGACCTCAACGACCCTCGCGTCGCCGACGCCGACCTCGTCGGCACCCTGGAGTCCACCCTCGTCTCCAACGCCCCCCTGCTCAATATGACCGTGTCTTTTTATAACCTCGATCACAGCCTCATCACCAGCTTCAAGCTTGAGGCCAAAGCCCCCGGGTCCATCCTCACCATCAAGCCCGAGGAAGCCTTTCCCATGGTCATCACCAAGATCCCCGACTTATTGGATCAAAAGCTCAAGGCCAACAGCGAGCTCAAGACGTATGCCAAGGGCGTCACCCCCAAGGCCGAAGGCCAGGTCCAGGCCCGCGCCGAGGTCAAGAACGCCGTCATCGACTCCGACGTCGACCGCCCCGGCTACAACTTCGACGAGAACGCCAACAACTACGCCGTCATCGTCGGCGTCGAGAACTACCAGAACCTCCCCTCGGCTATCTTCGCCGACCGCGACGCCCATGCCGTCAAAGCCCATCTGCGCGCCCTCGGTTACCCCGCCCAGAACATCATCATGCTCACCGACGCCCAGGCCACCGGCACCGCGATCCGTTCCTACGTCGAGTCCTGGCTGCCGCGCAACGTGAAGGAGGACTCCAAGGTCTTCTTCTACTTCTCCGGCCATGGCGCGCCCGACACCGAGAGCAAGCAGGCGTATCTGGTGCCCTGGGACGGCGACTCCCAGTTCCTCAGCGACACCGGCTACCCCGTCAAGCGCCTTTACCAGAAGCTCAACGCCCTGAAAGCCAAGCAGGTCGTCGTCGCCATGGACTCCTGCTTCTCCGGCGCCGGCGGCCACTCCGTCGTGGCCAAGGGCGCCCGGCCCCTCATGACCACGGTCGACACCGGCAACAGCGACGACATGGGCAAGGTCGTCGTGCTGGCCGCCGCCGGGGCCGAGGAGATCACCGGCGCCGAGGATGCTCAGGGCCACGGCCTCTTCACCTACTACATGCTCAAGGGCCTCAACGCCAGCGCCGGCAAGGATTCCGTGGGCGCGATCTACGGCTACCTCAGGCCCAAGGTGGAGGCCGCCGCGCGTCAATCCAATCGCGGGCAGACCCCCCAGATGATGGGCCGCAGCGCCCAACAGACGGGCAAGGAGAGCCTCCGATGATGACGTCGCTCAAAAAGTCTTTCGCGGTCCTTTGCTGCGCCACCCTCATCGCCGGCTGCGCCGGCGCGCCGCCCGCCAAGCGCTTCACCGGTGACCGGCAGAACACGCCCATCCATGAGCTCACAGTGACCGTCGTGTCGCCGCGCTACCTCAACGTCTCCTTCAACGACCGCAACCTCAAGGAGCTGACCACTTCTCAGAACGCCATGGCCGGCGCCGGCGGGCCGGCGCTGCTCTCCGGCCTGCGCCTGTTCATGGCCAGCGTCGTCGAGCCCGAAAAGCTCTACCGCGCTGTCCTCGGGACCTATTATCAGGGCTTCAAGAGCGTGACCATCGTCGAGAGCGTGAATGACCCCCGCGTGGCTCAGTCCGACATGATCGCGATCCCAGACGTCTCCTTCGCCGTCTACCCCCCGAACATCGGGGCCGTCGTCGTGGCCTGCGAATTCACCTTGTTCTTGGCCTGCTTGCTGCCCTGGACGACCAAGACCAGCATGAACGTCTCCTCGGCCTTCTACACGCCCGACCACAGTTTGATCGCCACCGTCAAAGCCGCGCCCATCAACCTCAAGATCAAGAAGATGCCGCTCTCCGACCCCAAGCTGGACCTCAAGGCCTTCCCGGAGTCCATGGTCGCGGTATCCGAGACCCTCGACACCGCCATCCAGACCTCGCCGGAGCTCCTGCAGTACGCCAAGAGCCTCAAGTCCAAGAGCTCGGTGGCCCAGACGCCCGCGGCTAAGGAGCGCGTCCAGGCCAAGGTCTTCGAGTCCGACGTCGACCGGCCCGGCTACCACTTCGAGGAGAACGCGGCCAACTACGCCGTGGTCGTCGGCGTCGAGAACTACGCCAACGTGGGCGTCGCCGAGTTCGCCAAGCGCGACGCCGAGGCCATGAAGGCCCACCTGCGCGCCCTCGGCTATCCCGGGCAGAACATCGCCCTTCTGACCGACGCCCAGGCTACCGGCAACAAGCTCAAGAGCTACATCGAGTCCTGGCTGCCGCGCAACGTCAAGCCCGAGTCCAAGGTCTTCGTCTACTTCGCCGGCCATGGCGCGCCCGATACGGAAAGCAAACAGGCCTACCTGCTCCTCTGGGACGGCGACCCCCAGTACATCTCCGACACCGGCTACCCGCTCAAGCGCCTCTACGAGAAGCTCAACGCGCTCAACGTCAAGGAAGTCGTCCTGGCGCTGGACTCCGGCTTCTCCGGCGCGGGCGGACGCTCGGTGCTGGCCAAGGGCGCGCGGCCCTTGGTGGGCAAGATCGACGCCGCCACCTCCGAGCTCGGCAAGCTCACCGTGCTGACCGCGGCCGGTTCCGATGAGATCGCCGGCAGCGAGGCCGTGCAAGGCCATGGCCTCTTCACCTACTACCTGCTCAAGAGCCTGAACGAGGGCGCGGGCAACGAGACGCTGGGCAAGTCTTACGCCAGCCTCAACCCCAAGGTCCAGGACGCGGCCCGCAAGGCCAATCAGAGCCAGAACCCGCAGCTCTTGGGCGGGACCGCGGCGCAAGCCAGCCTCAAGTAGTCCCTTTCATGCAAGCCCCCGCTCTTTTGTGACGATCCGGTGACGCCAAGTCGGAACGGCCTGGCGCAGCTGATCGGCGATGGAAGGTCCTCTGCGGCGCCTAGGCCCCTGCTCCGCTGGCAAGCCGCCCCGAATTCAGATATAATCTCTTGGTAAGGCCTTCTTTCGCGCTCGTAACACAAAGGATAGTGTCCAAGCCTGCGAAGCCTGGTATACAGGTTCGATTCCTGTCGAGCGCAATGGACGGCTTTTCGGAGACTGCCGCGCAATGACGCCCCCCTCGGTCTCAGATCCTTCAATGACGCTGGACACCAGCAAGCTCAATGCCGAGCAGAAAGAAGGGGCGCTCTATACGGGCGGCCCCTTGCTCGTGCTGGCCGGCGCCGGCACCGGCAAGACCCGCGTCATCACCTACCGCATCGCGCATCTCATCAAGACCGGGGTGCCCGCGGATCGCATCCTGGCCGTCACCTTCACCAACAAAGCCGCCGGCGAGATGCGCCACCGCGTCGAGGAGCTTTCCCCGGGCCAGGGCGCGCTGGTCTGGGTGCACACCTTCCATGCTTTTGCCACCCGCGTCCTGCGCCGCCATCATGAGCTCCTGAAGCTCAGCCGCTCCTTCACCATCTACGACCAGTCCGACCAGAAGCGGCTCGTCACCCAGTCGATGAAGGAACTCGGCCTCGAGGACCAGGCCAACAAGGCCGGCATGTACGTCAGCATCATCTCGCGCGCCAAGGACGACCTCCTCGACGCCGAAAGCTACATGATCCATGCCATGACCACGGGGGATTCCTCCCGGGAGACCGCCGCGCGCATCTATAGCGCCTACCAAAAGAAGCTCGACGCCGCCGGCGCGCTGGACTTCGGCGACCTTCTGCTGAAGGTCTGCCATCTGCTGCGCGACCACCGCGAGGTGTTGGCGCACTACCAGGAGCACTTCCTGCATCTTTTGGTGGATGAGTACCAGGACACCAACCACGCCCAGTACACGCTGATGAAGAGCCTGGCCGCCAAGCATAAGAACATCTGCGTCGTCGGCGACGACGACCAGAGCGTCTATTCTTGGCGTGGCGCATCGATCCGTAATATCCTCGAGTTCGAGCGTGATTTTCACGGCGCCAAGGTCGTCACCCTCGAGCAGAACTACCGCAGCACCTCGCTTATCCTGGAGGCCGCCGCCAAGGTCATCCGCAACAACAAATCCCGCAAGATCAAGACCCTTTGGACGGAGAAGCCCGCCGGCGAATCGGTGCACGTGCAGGAGCTGCCCAACGAGATGGAGGAGGCTTCTTGGGTCGTGCGGCGGCTCAACGAGGCCCTGGACCACGGACGCTCCCTCAACGAAACGGCGATCTTCTACCGGACCAACGCCCAGAGCCGCTCCTTCGAGGAAGCCCTGCGCCGCGCCGGCATGCCTTACACCATCGTCGGGGCCATGCGCTTCTACGAGCGCAAGGAGATCAAAGACGCGTTGTGCTATGCGCGCAACCTGCTCAACAGCAACGACTCCATCAGCCTGGCGCGCGTGCTCAACATACCCGCTCGCGGGATCGGCAAGACCAGCCTCGAGCGCATCGAAGCCTATGGCCAGGCCCGCGGCCTGCAGCTCTGGGAATGCTTCAAGCAGGCCGGCCAGATCGACAACCTCACGCCGGCTTGCCGCAAGAATCTGGCTGAGATGGTCGCCATGATGGAGCGCCTGCGTGAGGCGATCCTTGGGGTCTCTGCCTCACGTGCCATCGCGCTCATCTTGGAACAGACCGGCTATTGGGCTTGGCTCGAGGGCCTAGTCGAGACCGACCCCGAGGCGACCGGGCGCCTCAACAACCTCCAGGAGCTCTTGAACGCCGTCAAGGAATACGAGGATAAGAAGAAATCCCAGGGCGAGAGCGTCGACCTCGGCCAATACCTCGAAGGCGTGTCCCTCCATACCGATCTCGACGCCTATGATCCTTCCAAACCCGCCGTGACCATGATGACCGTCCATCTCGCCAAGGGGCTGGAGTATCCCATGGTGTTCTTGACCGGCCTCGAGGAAGGGCTTTTCCCTATCGGCTCGGGATCGTCCTCGCCCGAGGACCTCGAGGAAGAGCGCCGCCTCTGCTACGTCGGCATCACGCGCGCCCGCGAGACCCTCTATCTGACCCACACGGCGACGCGCCGGCTCTTCGGCCAGGTCTACGCGAACTTGCCGTCGCGCTTCATCCTCGAGGCGCAGCTCATGAGCCCGAGCGCTCCCCTGCGGCCTTCGGCGGGGCAGACGCCGCTTTCGCCTCGCGCGCTGGGCCAGGCGGGCCTCGCCGCCGCGGCGCCTTCCACCCGTCTGGCGGCCGGCAAGGTCCGGCTCGGCATGCGCGTACGGCATCCGGATTTCGGCCTCGGCACGGTCACGGAGACCTCGGGGTCGGGCGACACCCTCAAGGCCACCGTGCGCTTCGACGGCGACGAGCGCGTCACCAAGCTCCTGGTCCGCTATGCGCCTTTGGAGCCCGTTTAGCTCCGATGGCCATCAGCGAAGAGGACGTGCGCAAGATCGCCAAGCTCGCGCGCCTGCGCTTGGAGCCGGAGGAAGTCACCCTCTACCAGGGCCAGCTCGGCAAGATCCTCGATTCCATGGCTGAGCTGGCGGAGCTCGACACCTCGAAGGTCGAGCCCACGATCTCGGTCTTGGGCGTCACCAACGTCCTGCGCGAGGATGTGCCCGGCCCTTTTGCCGCCGTCGAGAAGCTGCTCGACAACGCCCCGCGGCGCGAAGGTTCTTTCTTCAAGGTCCCCAAGGTGATCGAGTGAGACGGGCGTTGTCGGCCGCGCTGGTTTTCGGCGCATTGGCCCCGGCCTGGGCGCAAGCGCCCGCCAAGCCGGGACGCGACGCCCAGCGCGCCTTCGATGCCGCCGTGCTCGCCTACCAGAAAGCCGATTTCGAGGGCGCCCTCAACAAGTTCAACAAGGCCATGGCCCTCTTCCCGGGCTGGAAGACGGCCTCGGGCTTCCGGGCCATGTGCCGCTGGACGATCGGCGACAAGGCGGGGGCCGAGGAGGATGCCGAGCTCGGCCTCAAGCTCAAGCCTAATAGCGCCGACTCTTTCGTCGCGCGCGGCAAGTCCAGCTTGGTCAAGAAGGATTACGACGCCGCTATCGCGGATTTCGACGAGGCCGTCCATGCCGACGCCGAGTCGGCGGAGGGCCACTTCGGGATGGGCAGCGCGCTCAGCTCCAAGGGCGACCTGCGCGGAGCCGTGCGCAGCCTGGATAAAGCCGTGCGCCTGGAGCCGGCCTTCGCCGCCGCGCTTCTCGTTCGCGGCTCGGTCAAGGACCGGCTCAAGGACTTCGGCGGGGCCATCAATGATTACAACCAGGTCCTGGACATCAACCCCAAGTTCTTGTGGGCCAAGTATTATCGAGGGAAAGGCTATCGGGAGATCAAGGACTACCGCAAGGCCCTCAAGGACTTCGACGAGTTCATCGAGGACAATCCAAGCTTCATCGAGGCGGTCTACCTGCGCAGCAACGTGCGCTTCCTGCTGGGCGACTACCGCGGCGCCGAGGTCGACCTTTCTCGCGTGCTGGAGCTCGACCCGAAGCGCGGTCTGGCGTATTCCAATCGGGGCCAAGCCCGCGCCCAGCTCGGCGACAAGGAAGGCGCCATGAGCGACCTCAAGAAAGCCATCGAGCTCGAGCCGGCGAAGAAGGACAAGATCCAGGCCGCCATCGACGCTTTGCAGGACAACGTCCTGCCGTCTTATTCCGCCGCCCCCTCGCTTCCGGCGCGCGCGCCGGCTGTCGAAGAGGAGGCGCCTGCGGCCAGGGCTCCTGAAAGGGAAGATAACCGCCTGCCGGCTCGGGTCTTCGTCGAAGAGTCCTCGAACGCCCCGGAGCGGGCCGTCACCATCGAGACCAAGAAAGGCGGCTCGCGGCCGGAGGTCAAGCCGTCTCATGATCTCGACCTGCCGGACAACGCCGCCCCGCGCGACCCGGGCCGCAGGCAGCGCTCCCGCGCGGCTGAAAGCGCCGAGGCGCCCGTGTCCGACGCGCCGCAGCGCGAGGAGCCTCGGCCCCGGCGCCCCAGCGCCGAGGAGGCGGGCGAGCGCGTCAACGGCGACAACGCCATCCTGATCGAATGAACACGCTCGAGCTGACCGCCGCCGGGATCGTGCACGACGTCCGCGCCGGCAAGGTGACCGCCGAAGCCGTCACGCGCGCCCACTTGGACCGCATCACCGCCGAAGACGGCAAGATCAAGGCCTTCGTCGCCGTGCTCGGAGAATCCGCCTTGGCCCAGGCGCGAGTCGTCGACGCCAAACGCGCTCGAGGGGAGGTCCTGGGGGCCTTGGCTGGCGTGCCCGTGGCGCTCAAGGACAACCTCGAGCTCGAGGGTGTCGAGACGACCTGCGCGTCCAAGATCCTTAGAGGCCATATCGCCCCTTACAACGCCACGGTCGTCGAGCGTCTGCGCAAGGAAGACGCGATCTTCATCGGCAAGACCAATCTCGATGAGTTCGCCATGGGTTCCTCCACCGAGAACTCCGCCTTTTTCAAGACGACCAACCCCTGGGACACCCGCTGCGTGCCGGGCGGCTCTTCCGGGGGATCTGCCGCCGCGGTCGCAGCCGGCTTCTGCGCCGTGGCACTGGGCTCCGACACCGGCGGCTCCATCCGCCAGCCGGCCGCTTTCTGCGGGGTCGTCGGCATGAAGCCCACCTACGGGCGGGTGTCGCGCTACGGCTTGGTGGCTTTCGCCTCTTCGCTGGACCAGATCGGGCCTTTCGCCCGGACCGCTTGGGACGCCGCCATCGCGCTGTCGGTCATCAGCGGGCACGACCCTAAGGACTCGACTTCCTCCAAGGAGATGGAGGTCGTCGCCCTGCCGGAGGGGCCGCGCAAACTAGACGGCCTGACCGTCGGTTTGCCCAAGGAGTACTTCATCTCCGGCATGGACGTCGAGGTCGAGGCATCCGTGCGCGGCGCCGTCGAGGTCTTCCGCTCGCTGGGCGCCAAGGTCGTCGAGGTCTCTTTGCCGCATACGCGCTACGCCGTCGGCGCCTATTACATCATCGCACCCTCCGAGGCCAGCTCGAACCTGGCCCGCTTCGACGGCATCCGCTATGGGTTTTCGGCGACTGACGCCGCGAGCCTGGAGGACCTCTACGAGCTATCCCGCGGACGGGGCTTCGGCCCTGAGGTCAAGCGGCGGATCATGCTCGGGACCTACGCCTTGAGTTCCGGCTACTACGATGCTTACTACGGGAAGGCCCAGCGCGTACGCACGCTGATCAAGAGCGACTTCGAGGCGGTGCTCAAGCCGGGCGGGGTCGACTTCTTGGTCACGCCGACGGCGCCGACCGCCGCTTTCCGCTTCGGAGAGAAGGCCAACGACCCCATGGCCATGTACCTCTCCGACATCTTCACGATCCCCTCTAATATGGCCGGCAACGCCAGCGTCAGCATCCCCTGCGGCTTGACCAAGGCCGGTCTGCCGATCGGCCTGCAGCTCATCGGGCCGCAGTTCGGCGACGGCCTGCTGCTGGAGATCGCCGCTTCCTTTGAAGCGGCGCGGCCCTTCCCTCGATTGACGGAGGTTCGCGCGTGACGGCCCGCGAGACCGCCTCCGGCGGCGTGGTGCGCCGGCGCGGCAAGATCCTGCTGGTGCGCGTCGAGAACCTCGCGGGGGAGAAGGTCTGGACTTTCCCGAAGGGGCACCCTGAAGCCGGTGAGGGCCCCCGCAAGACCGCCCTGCGCGAGGTGGAGGAAGAGACGGGCTATGCCTGTCGGATCCTGGCGCCTTTGATGACGGCGCGCTACCAATTCAGCCGCAGTCAGGGCAAGGTCAGCAAGACTGTGCGCTGGTTCTTAATGGAGCCGGAGAAGAAGGTCGGCAAGCCCGACCCGCGGGAGATCTTGTCGGTGCGTTGGGCGGCTCCTGAGAAAGCCGAGGGCCTGTTGCGCTATCCCAGCGACCTGAAGCTGTTCGCGGCCTACAAGAAGGCGGAGGCAAGCCGATGAGCTGGGAGATGGTCATCGGCCTCGAGGTCCACTGCCAGCTGGCCACCAAGACCAAGCTCTTCTGCGCCTGCCCGACCGACGGCTTCGGCGCGCCCGCCAACTCCCGGGTCTGCCCGGTCTGCACGGGCCAGCCGGGCGCCCTGCCGGTCTTGAACGCCGCGGCCGTCGAGCTGGCCTTCACGGCCGCGCTCGCGCTCCAGTGTAAGCTGGCGGAGCGCTCGGTCTTCGCGCGCAAGAACTACTTCTACCCTGATCTGCCCAAGGCCTATCAGATATCGCAGTTCGAGCTGCCTTTCTCCACCGACGGCCGCCTGGACTTCGTTCTGAAAGACGGCAGCCGCAAGACGACGCGCATCCATCGCATCCATATGGAAGAGGACGCCGGCAAGCTCCTGCACGACATCGGCGCCGAGGAGCTGGACTGTTCGCTGGTCGATTTCAACCGGGGCGGCACGCCCTTGATCGAGATCGTCACCGAGCCGGACATCCGCGGCTCGGAGGAAGCCTACGGCTACCTGAGCGCCTTGAAGGAGATCATCCAGTACGCGGGGGTCTCGCGCTGCGACATGGAGAAGGGAGAGATGCGCTGCGACGCCAACGTCTCGGTGCGCAAAGCCGGCGAGAAGTTCGGCACCCGAGCCGAGATCAAGAACCTCAACTCCTTCAAGGGCGTCAAGGACGCCATCGAGTACGAGTTCCGCCGCCAGGTGGAAGTCCTAGACGGCGGCGGGCGGATCGTCCAGGAGACCCGGTTGTGGGACGCCGTCAAGCAGGCCACGTTCTCGATGCGCTCGAAGGAAGAGGCCCATGACTACCGCTATTTCCCCGACCCCGACCTGGTCCCGCTGGTCGCCGACCCCCGGTGGGTGGCCATGCTCAAGGCGGCCTTGCCGGAGCTGCCCGCCGCGCGCAGGGCTCGATTTATCTCGGAATTCCAGCTATCCTCCTATGATGCCGAGGTCCTCACCTCCGACCGCCAGCTGGGCGACCTTTTCAGTTCGGCCGTCTCGGGCTTGGACGCGGGGGGGGCCAAGACCTTGGCCAACATCATGACGGGCGAACTCTCGAGCCGGCTCAACGCTGAGAAGGTCTCCGCCGCGCAGGCGCCGGTCAAGGCTTCGGCCTTGGCCTCCTTGGTCGCGTTGACGCAGGCCGGCGTGCTGTCGAGCAAGGGGATAAAAGAAGTCTTTCCTAAGATGTGGGAGACCGGCAAGGACCCCAAGGACTTGGTCGCCGAGCTGGGCCTGTCGCAGGTGTCCGACGAGTCGCAGGTGCGCGACTGGGTCAAGGCGGCTTTGGCCGACAACCCCCAGGCCGCCGAGGACCTGCGCGGCGGCAAGGAGCGCGCCATAGGCAGGGTCGTCGGCGCCGTCATGAAGCTTTCCAAGGGCAAAGCCAACCCCGCGCTGGTCAACCGCTTGATCAAGGAGACCCTCAACCCATGAGAACGCCACTTGCCTTGCTCTTGCTGGCTTGCGTCTCGGCCGCTCCGGCCCGCGCCTACGACACGATCCGGTTCCTGGAGCCGGTCAAAGCCGACGAGATGGCCAAGCCCGTGGCGGCGGCGGCGTCCGGCCAGAGGCTCTATGTCGTAGATGAGAAGAAGAGCGTCCTCTTGATCTATGAAGCTTCCGGCCGCCTGCTCAAGGTCGTCGGCCATCCGGGCTCCGATCGGGGCGGCCTGCGCGCTCCGCAAGGAGTCACGGTAGGCCCGCAGGGCCGGGTCTTCATCGCCGACAGCGGCAACTCCCGCATCCAGATCCTGGATGCTGATGGGGAATTCCTCTGGTCCTTCGGCACCAAGGGCTCCGAGCGCGGCGAGCTTTCCGATCCCCAAGCGGTCGCGGTCGGCGCCGATGGGCGCGTCTACGTGGCCGACACCGGCAACGACCGCGTCCAGGTCTTCACCGCCGAGGGCATCCTGCTCTACGGCTTCGGCGGCAAGACGACGGTGGCGCGCGAAAGCGACCGCTTCAGCAACCCGAGCAAGATCGCCGTCGACCCTTCGGACAACGTCTACGTGCTCGACTCGGGCAACGAACGCATCGCCAAGTTCGACTCCAGCGCCAAGTTCGTCAAGGAGTTCCGCGTCCTCGGCAACGATTTCGTCGTCGACCCTTATGGCTTCATCTACGTCCTCGACCCCGGCAACGGCAAGGTGGCCGAGCAGGGGCCTGACGGCATCATGCTGGGCAAGTTCGGCAGCGTGGGCTCGGGCCCCGGACAATTCCGCAAGCCTGGCGGCCTCGCGCTCTCTCCCGAAGGCTCGATCTACGTGCTCGACACCGGCAACAACCGCATCCAGCGCATCGAGATCGTCAACAAGCTCAAGACCACGCTGCTGCCGGCCAACCTCGACACCAAGCTCTCGGTCACCGGGCCCAGCCGCTCCTGGCCCCTGGCGGCCTCCATGCTGGCGCCGCTCGGCCTTGACGCCCTTTACGCCTACCTGCCCAAGGAGGGGCAGTTCATCTCTCTAGACGAAGCCGGCAAGGAGACGGCGCGCTTCGGCGCCAAGCAGGGCAAGACCCCGGGCGTGACCCATGGCACCGAAGGCTTCGCCGTCAGCAGGAAACTGGGGCTTTACGTCTCCGACACCCCGGCCAACCGCCTCCAGCGCTTCGGCCTCGACGGCGTTTGGAAGGCGAACCTCGCCGAGACGACGGGCTTCATGGCCAGCAACAAGAAAGAAGGCCGTCTCAAGGACCCGCGCGGCGTCGCGATCAACGATGAGGGCACGATCTACGTGGCCGACACCGGCAACCGGCGCATCGACGCCTTCAGTCCCGAAGGAGTCTATCTGTTCGGCTTCGGCCCGACGGTGGGGGCCTTCGAACTCAAAGAGCCGATGGCGGTGGCTTGGGACAAGGCCGGCTTCATCTACTTCGTGGATAAAGGGCTCAAGAGGGTCTTCAAGTGCGAACCCTCCGGCGGCTTCATCGCGTCTTGGGGCGGAGAAGGCGAGGCGCCGGGTCTGTTCCAGTCCCCGGTGTCCTTGGCTTTCGACGGCAATAATTATCTTTACGTGCTCGATGATGCGCTGCGCAGGGTCTCGGTCTATACCAAGGATGGACGCTGGATGACCGACCTCTTCGCCGGCGGCCAGCAAGAGCGCGAGCTCAACGAGCCGTCGGCCCTGGCCGTGCAGGGGGCGAGGCTGATCATCGCGGATAAATCCCAAAAGACGCCGAGGATCGTTTCCTTCGACCTGCACCCCTTCTTGGCCGCGCCGAGCCTGGTGACGGCCGCTTCCAAGGACGGCATCGTGACCCTCTCCTGGCCGGCCATCGCCGACCCTTGGACCGCCGGCTATAGGGTTTACCGCTCCACCCAGGAAGGGGGTCCTTTCAAGGAGCTCGGCTTCACCAAGTTCCCCAAGTACCAGGACGAGTCGGTCGTTTCCTACGAGCGCTACTATTACCGGCTCGCCACCGAGGCCAAGACCAAGGACCTGGGGCGGGTAGGCCAGCCGGTCGAGGTTTACGTGGCCGGCGCTTTCAACAAGCCGCCGATCGAGATCTCGACGATCACTCTCGGCAGCATCTTTTCGGCCAACTATAAGTGGTATTTGAAGAACTCGGTCGGCACGGCGATCCTGACCAACAACGTCAACGTGGCCTTCCAGAACGTGAAGCTGACCTTCAGGCTCAAAGACTTCATGGACTTCGGGTACGACACGGAGATCAAGAAGCTCGAGCCCCAACAGACCGTCGAGGTCCCGCTGATCGCGACTCTCAACAACAAGATCCTCGAGGTCACCGAGGACACGCCGATCCAGGCGGAGTTCACGCTGACCTATTTCGAGAGCGGCAAGAGCCAGGTCGTCTCCTTGACCAAGCCGACGCGCGTCTACTCGCGCAACGCCATCACCTGGGAGGACCCCAGGCGGATCGCCAATTTCGTCACGCCTAAAGACCCTCCGATCCTTGAATTCATGCGCGAGACCCTCCGGCAGGCGCCGAAGAACCCGTTGGCCGAGGGCCTCAATCATAATCTCGTGACCGCGCTGCATCTGTGGGACTCCCTGTCGGAGACGGGGGTGAAATTCTTCTCCAATCCGAACAGCCCTTATGAAGAGGTCTCCGAGGACCCCAACTTCCCGGTCGATTACACCCAGTTCCCGCGCGAGACGCTCAAGCGCAAGACCGGGCAGTGCGACGACCTGGTCACCCTTCTGGTGGCCATGTTCGACGGCGCCAAGATCCGCGCCGCCATCCTCGACTATCCGGGCCATATGGCGCTGATGTTCGACACCGAGGCGGAGGCGGCCGAGGACATCGGCCTGCCGGCCGAGGATATGATCCTGCATGAAGGGACCTACTGGATACCGGTCGAGGCCACGCTGGTCGGCAAGCCCTTCAACGAGGCTTATCGAAAAGCGCTTTATGCGTATAAGGCCGAGCATGAGAAGGGGAAGGTGACCATCCTCGACGTCCGCAAGGCTTGGGGCACCTTCGAGCCGGCGACGATGCCGGCCAGCGATTGGACCGCCGAGGTGCCGCCTCCGGCCGCGCGCGGCCGGCGCTTCAACGAAGAGGTGGCGGTGCTGGCCTCCGAGCGTTATAAGTCGCTCAAGAAGCGGCTCGAGGCCAAGCTCAAGGAAGACGGCAAGGACGTCGACGCTCGGCTCCAGTTGGGCATCCTCGAGCACCAGAACGGCAACCAGGACGCCGCCGTCGAGGAGTTCAACAAGGTCTTGGCCGTCGAACCGGACAACGCCTCGGCCTTGACGAACCTGGGTAACCTTGCCTTCTTGGCGGGCGACAACGCCGGCGCCGAGGCCCAGTTCTTGAAAGCCGCCGCGGCCGACGCCGAGGACGCGGATATATGGCTGAACTTGGTCAAGACCGCGGTCCGGCTCAAAAACAAGGATAAGGCGCAGGAATACGCCCAGAAGGCCGTCGCTTTGGACGCCAGCTTGAAGCCCATCGTCGATATTTTGCTGAAGTAGGAGGTCTCATGGATAAGAAAACGGTCGTGGTTTCCCTGCTGCTCGCCTTGGCCGTCCCGGCGGTCCGCGCTGAGGAGGCCAAGGAGCCCCCCAGCAAGATGTCGGCCCTGATGACTTATTTCAAGCACTTGAAATCGGGGCTGACGAACTCCGCCGTCAAGGCCCGTTATCAGAAGGGCCGCGGCGCGGCGGTCGCCGCAGTCCGCGGCGCCGACCAGGACGACGGCAAGGCCGACCCCAACAAGACGCAGATGAAGGATCCCTCCAAGGATCGCCGCGCCCGGCAGGAAAGGAAGGAGAACTCCGCCTTCGAGAGCGCCGTCGACCTCATCGTGGCCGGCAAGCCCGATGAAGGCATCGCGGCTTTGGAGGCCTTCGAGAAGGCCTATCCCAAGAGCTCGCGGCTCAACGAGGTCCAGGAAGCCAAGGCCAAGGCTCGGGAATTCAAGGCCGCTCAGGGCTCCGCCGCGCCGGAGCCGGCCAAGACGGAAGAGAAGCCCGAGCCCAAGCCCGAAGCCCAGCCCGACCAGAATTAACCATCGGGAGGTGGGGGAATGAAAAGCGGCTTGGCGGCGCTCTGCCTCTGCTCCGCCTTGACGCAAGAAAGTTTCGCTGCCATCACGCTGGTCGACGACGGATCCCCCCGGGCGACGATCGTCGTCGCTAAGGACGCGTTATCCGCCTCGCCGGATCCGACGAGCGGGGCGATCCCGAACGCGCAACCCGCGGCGGACAAGATCGCCGCCGCCGCGCGCGACCTTCAGGCGTATATCGAGAAGATATCGGGCGCCAGGCTTCCTATCGTTTCCGACGAGACCCGACCCAGGGGCGCGGTGATTCTAGTCGGCCGGAGCGCGCTGACCAGGCCGCTCGACGGCAGAATCCCGTCGGGCTTGACGCCCCGGCGCCGGGAGGAGGGCTTTGTCGCGATACTCGACGGCGACCAGTTGCTGCTCGCGGGCAACGACGAGGGCCCCTATCACGGCAGCGAGTACGCCGTGGCTGATTTTCTCGAGAGACTCGGCGTCCGGTGGTTCATGCCGGGGGATTACGGCGAGGTCGTGCCGAAGCGGGCGACGATCGCCATCGACGTCCTAGACATCTCTCGCTCGCCGGATTTCCCTTTGCGTAACTGGTGGGGCCCGATGGCCCCGGAGCTGGCGGCGGAGGAGTATCGTTGGAAGGTCCGTAACCGCATGAATCCCGTGGCTAATTTTTTGGAAATCCCCGGCGATAGTTCGACACGCGGCTACCTCAAGGAGAATCCCGTTTTTTCCGGCCGGAAACAGGACGGTTCGCCTGATCCTAGCATGCCGAACCTGAGCGACCCAGGGGCTGTCTCTTTGTTTGCCGGCTTGATCAAGGACCGCCTGCGCAAGGACCCGAATCAAACCTCCGTCGCGTTCGCGCCCGACGATGGGATGCCGCGGGATTGGACTCCCGAGACCGTGCTTAAAAACCTGGGTTTTCCCGACGTCGGCGGCCGCGCGGGCATGGAGTCGAGGGCGAGCATCAGCGAGGAGTGGGTTGCCTTTGTCGACCAGGTCGCTCGGGATGTGCACAAGGAGTTTCCGGGCGTGTTGATCGGCTCCAACGGCTATGCCAACCGCAATACGCCGCCGCTGGGCCTTGAGCTGGACCCTGACCTCTACATCATGTTCGCCGCGATATGGTCCGATACGCTGCACGCCTACGATGACCCGAAGAGCTGGCAGACGACCCGTCAGGGCCAGATGATCCGACGTTGGGCGGAGCTGTGCGAAAACGTCTACCTTTATGAATACACCTACCACATGCTGGTCTCTGCGGGGACGCCAGTTCCGTTGGCGCGCAAGCACGCGCGCAACCTGCCGTTGCTGAAGAAGTGGGGCGTCATCGGGTTCTTTGATGAGGGGCGCCGCGTGCTGATGGAGTCCGGCGTCGGTCCGTCCTACCTTCATGCGCGGCTGATGTGGGACGCCGGCCTGGACGTGAAGGTTCTCATGGACGATTTCTACGCGAGGTGGTATGGTGCGGCGCAGGCTCCTGCCCGCGCGTTCTGGGATCGGCTCGAGGCGGCGATCGAGGGTACCCGCATGCTGGGCCATTCGGACCGCATACTCCCCTATGTCTACACCCCGGAGCTACTCGCGGCGCTCGGGGCGGACGTCGCGCAGGCGCGGCGCTTGGCGGCCTCTGAGACTCTCTCACTGGCGCATGTCCGCGCCGATGAGGCGATACTGGACCACTTGAAAGGCTATCTGGAGATGACCAAGGCCGAGTGGGTCGGCGACTTCGCGGGAGCGGCGAAGCAGGCGGATCGCATGCTGGCGCGCCGCAAGGAGCTCGCCAGCCTATCGCGATGGTACACTCAGGCCGATGACGCCAGCCCATCTTCGGGGTTCTTCTACTGGGGCATCGTTGCGCGCAAGAAGTATTATCAGAGGCTCGCAAGCGAGACCTCGGGCAAGCAGGGCGACCTCGTGACCCTCTTGCCGGAGACGGCGAAGTTCCTTATGGATCCGCGCGACGAGGGGCGCTTTGCCCGCTGGTTTGCCCCGGACTGGGACGATGGGCGCTGGGAGACGATCTTCACCACCGCGCCGTTCTATATTCAGGCGACAGGCGGCAGGGATGAGTCCGGGTACCCATATATGGGGGCGATCTGGTATCGCTTTCAGGTGGACGTGCCGGCTTTCCAAAAAGGCCGGCGCCTGATGCTCTATGCGCCGTCGGTCGAGACGGAGGCCTGGGTCTGGGTGAACGGCCGCTACATCGGGCATCGCCCGTACCGCAATGCCTATGAGCGCCCCAACGAGCTCGACCTGGATGTGACGGCCGCTCTTGAGCCTGGCAAGCGAAATGTCATCGCGGTCCGGGTGAACACCGGATTGGGCGCCGCCGCACAGGCGGGCGGGTTTTACTCACGGCTTTTAATCTACGCGCCGAAGAGGTCGATCGGTTGGCCCTCTCGGCCCTGACCCTCTCGCTCATTAGGTACAAAAAAGAAGGGCCGCGCTTTCGCGCGGCCCCTTTTTTGATCGGTCCTTCAGCTTATATTACTGCGACTTGCTGACGGTGTCGATGTTCTGCGACGGGCTATTGGTCACCGGTTCGGCCTTGGCCGGAGCGGCTTCGGTCTCATCGGCCGGAGCGTCCGACGCCGCCGGAGCGGCAGCGGCCGCCGGAGCCGGGATGGAGATCACGGGTTCCGCGGCCATCGTCACGCCCGCGGGGACAGGGGCGGGAGCCGAGCCGCCGGTCGCCGCGTTGGCTTCCATGCGCTGGCCTTCCGCCACGGCCGTGGTGCGGCCGAAGTTGTCGGTCACCGCCAAGCCGCCCTGGAAAAGGTCGACGGTGGCGTTGGTCGGGCTGAGCACGTTCATGGCGAACGCGGTGCCGCGCACGCTGGCGACGGCGACCGGGTTGCGGGTCTGGAACGTGCGCTTAGCGAACTTGGTGATCCAGGCTTCGAGCTTGCCCAGGCCGATGAACACCGAGACCTTGGAGTTGCTGAGCGCCTCGATCTTGAACGTGGCGTTGGGCCCGACGCGGAGCTTGGTGCCGTCGCTCAAGCCGATGGTGGCGGAGGAATCGCCCATCGTCTTGATCTGAGTGCCGGCCGGCAGCTGCTGCTGGGCGCGAGCCAAAGACCATACGTCGGAGCCGCCCAACTGGACTTGGACGGAGCCGGTCATGTCGCCGATATAGGCGGCCATCACCGCAGGCATCTTGGCAGGGGCGCCCATCTTCGGGGCCTTGGTGCCGGTCGGGTTCACGGCCGCGCCTGCGGCCATGGACGAAACGGGTAAAGTCGCTGCCAACATCACGCTCAAAACTACTTGTCTCATGCTTCCTCCTAAGGTTGTCTGTACGCCGACGAATAGTTTAGCGTATGCTTCTTCCTTTTGCAAGGCCTATTTAGTCACGGCCTTGCGCGATGCGGCGGACCAGCCGGGTCGTCGAATAGCCGCGCTTGAGCGCGACTCGGACGACCTTGCCGGCAGATCCTGCTCCGGCTATCTGATCGACTTGGTAGTCGGCGCCCTTGACCAGGATATCCGGCTTGAGCTGCGCCAGCAGCGGGGCCGGCGTATCCTGCGCGAAGCCGACCACGGCGTCCACGCAGGCTAGGGCGCAGAGTACGGCGGCGCGGTCGGCCAGCTTGTTGAGAGGCCGCTCCGGGCCCTTGCCCAGCCGGCGCACCGAGGCGTCGGAATTGACGCCTACGATCAGGATGTCGCCTAAGGAGCGGGCCTTCTCTAATAGTTCGACATGCCCGGCATGGAGCAGGTCGAAGACGCCGTTGGTGAAGACCACCTTTTTGCCTTCCCAGCCCCAGAGCTGGCGCAGGGTCAAGAGCCGCTTGAGGGTCTTGAGCTTGCCTTGAGACCCGCGGGAGGCCATCAATGGGCCTTCGGCGCCCCGGGGAAGAGCGCATCCTCTATAATGCCGCACCAGATCTGGATGATGGTGATGTGGGCCTCCTGGATCCGGGCGACGCGGTCGGAGGGCACGCGGATGCAGATGTCGCTCAGGGCCTTGAGGCGGCCGCCCGTCCGCCCCGAGAGCCCGATGGTCAGGAGCCCCAGCTTGCGCGCGGCGGCCGCGGCCTTCAGCACGTTGGGCGAGTTGCCGGAGGTCGAGATCGCCACGGCGATGTCTCCAGGCCGCGCATGGGCTTCCAACTGCCGGGAGAAGACCTGGTCGTAGCCGAAGTCGTTGGCGATCGAGGTCAGGTCCGAGGTATTGACCGTCAAGGATAGCGCCGGCAGCGGGGGACGGTTGCGCTCGTAGCGCCCCACCAGCTCATCGGCGAAGTTCTGGGCGTCGCAGGCCGAGCCGCCGTTGCCGAAGGTCATGATCTTGTTGCCGCGCCGGTAGGCGGAGATCAGGGCACCTGCCGCCTTCTCGAGCTCCGGGGCGAGCTTGGTCGTCGCCGAAAGGACCCTGGCGCTATCGCGCAGCTGGCTGGTGATCGTTTTTCGCAGGGTCATCGGCTCTCCTTGAGGTCGGATTTCATGTGCTCGGTGAAATGGGTGTCGAAGACGCCGCTTTGGAAGAGCGGATGGGCCAGCACTCTGCGATGGAAGGAGGCTGTGGTCTTGATGCCGCCGATCTTGAGTTCTCCGAGCGACCGCAGGGAGCGGGCGATCGCCTGCTTGCGGTCAGGCGCGATGCTGATGACTTTGGCCAGCAGGCTGTCGTAATAGCTCGGCACCGTGTAGCCGGCGTAGATGTGGGTGTCGACGCGCACGCCGGGGCCTCCCGGCAGCTGCAAGGACTCGATGAGGCCGGGGCACGGCGAGAAATCGTTGTCCGGGTCCTCGGCGTTGATGCGATGCTCGATGGCGTGGGCCCGGATCTCGGAGGCACGAGCTTGGTCGAAGGGCAGGGGTTCGCCGGCCGCCAGGCGGATCTGGGCCATCATCAGGTCCAGGCCGGTCACCGACTCGGTGACCGGGTGCTCCACCTGCAGGCGGCTGTTGACCTCGATGAAATAGAACTGCCCGGCCTCGAACAGGAATTCCACCGTGCCGACGTTGGTGTAGCCGCCGGCTTTGGCCAGGCGGATGGCCGCCTCCTGCATCTGGTTCCGGATCTCCGGCGTGACCGCGGGAGACGGCGACTCCTCGACGAGCTTCTGGTGGCGGCGCTGCACCGTGCAGTCGCGCTCGGGGAAGGCCACGACGTTGCCGTCGAGGTCGGCCGCGATCTGGATTTCTACATGACGCGGGCTCTCGATGAGCTTCTCGATGAAGACCGAGCCGTCGCCGAAAGCGGCCTGGGCCTCGCTTTGCGCCATCTTGAGCTGGCTTTCGAGCTCGGAGGCCTGGCGGACCAGGCGCAGGCCTTTGCCTCCGCCGCCCGCCGCGGCTTTTACCATCACGGGGTAGCCGATGGCGGCCGCTTCCCTTAAGAAGTCTTTGTCGACCAGCCCCTTGGTCCCGGGCACGACCGGCACTCCGGCCGAGATCGCCAGGGCTTTGCCCGTGCTCTTGTGGCCGAGCTTGCGGATCGCGCTGGGCTTGGGCCCGATGAAGGTCGCGCCGCGGTCGGCGCAGAGCTGGGCGAAATCTGCGTTCTCCGATAAAAAACCGTACCCGGGGTGAACCGCGTCTGCGCCCGTGATCTTGCAGGCCGCCATAAGGGCTTCCTGGTCGAGGTAGCTCAGGCGCGACGGGCCGGGGCCGATGCAGACGGCTTCGTCGGCGAGGCTCGTGTGCAGCGACTCGCGGTCGGCTTCGGAGTAGACGGCCACGGACCGTATGCCCATCTCACGGCAGGCGCGGATCACGCGGACGGCGATCTCGCTGCGGTTGGCGATGAGGATCTTTTTGAACATGCTTACCTCGGGAAGAGCTCGGTCCTGCGCTGCCGGATGAAGTCGACGTCCTCCGGCTTTTGGCAGATTCGCTCGGCGGCGCTCAGGTCCGCGGCGGCTTCGGCCAGCTTTCCCATGGCCGCTTCGGTGTCGGCGCGCGCCAGCAGGATGTCGCACTGGTCGTCCTGGCCCAAGGCCGGGAAGGCGAGCATGGCGTTATACTGCTCCAGCGCTTCGGGAAACTTGCGCAGGGAGTTCTTGTAGGTGTCGCCCAGGATGGCGTGCAGGTGGTATAGGCTCTTGAGCGAGAGCTTGGAGGGATAGGTCTGGCTCAGCCGCAGGGCCAGCGCGCATTCGCGCTCGGTCTCGGCGGGCACTTTGCGGTAGAAGACCGCCTCGCAGAGATAGCCGCGCGCCATCGGGTCGCGGGGGTTGATGCGCACGGCCGACTGGGCCACAAGCAGCGCCATGTCATGGTTCGACTGGGCGATGGCTTCCTCGGCTTTTTTGAGGAGGTTCCAGTTGAAAGGGCGCACCCACGCGCCCTGCTCTTTCAGAAAGAACAGGAAATCCTCCTGCGGGGGCTTGCCTTCGATCTTGATCTGATACTTGATGACGGCTACGTCCGTCTCCACGCCGGCCAAGGTCAGATCGGACCAGGTCCAGGGCGTGGGGTCGCGCAGGGCTTTGAACTCCTCTTCCGTGCAGCTGGCCTTCGAGTCCCGGGAGAGCATTTCGTAGGCGGCCGGGGAATCGTAGCGGCTGAGCGCGTCGAGGTAGCGGGCCGCCAGGCGCGGCACGGCGTTCTCGGGCTTGAGGTAGATGTCGAGCTGCCGCCAGGCCAGGGCGCCCACCACGGCCAGGATGATGAAGAACAAGATGTTCTGTTTGCGGTCCTTGCGGCGCATCACCGTCATCGAGGCCGGGTTGAAAGTCGCCGGCCCCGGCGCGTAGACGGAGTTCGGGTCGATGGCTTGCGGCGGTCCGCCCGCCATGCGTCCGGCGGCCGGCAGGTTGAATTGGGGGACCGGCGGGGGCGGAGGTCCGCCGCCGCCGGCCGCGGGTATGCGGCGGATCACCGTCTGCGGGATCTCGCGCTGCTCGGCGGGCGCCGGCCCTTGGGCAGGCCCTCCTTGAGGCGCTTGCGCCGAAGGGGCCAACAGAGCCATGGCCGTGCCGCAATGGTCGCAATAGTTCTTGGCGACCGAATTCTTGAAGCCGCACTTGCCGCAGACCTTGGCTAGGGCGCCGCCGCATTTCGCGCAGAAGGTCTCCGCGGGCGTGCCCGGGCCGGCGCACTTGACGCAGAGGATGACGGCGGAGGTCGATCCGGCCACTAAGAGCGCGGCTCCAGGAAGAAGAGGGGCTGCCCGTATTGGACGGGGTCGCCGGGCTCGACGAACACGCGGGCCAGACGGCCGGCGGCGGGAGCGACGACGGGTTTGGCCTTGGGGCCGCCGCCGTCGATGAAGCCCAGGACGTCGCCTTCGGCCACGCTTCGGCCTTCCTCCGCGGGCTTGGCTTTCCCCAGGGGGCTCGCCTGGAACAACCCTACGGCCTGGGCGGTCACGGCGATGAACCGGCTCGGGAACCGGTCTTCGCACGGGGAGGCCGCCTCGGAGGTCGCCACCGAGAAGCCGGCGCCGCCGGCGCCTTCATGATAGCTGACCTCGACGAGGTCGGTGGTCTTGAGCCATTCCATGACGCCTTGCAGTTCAGGGGTGTTCATCGGGCCTACCTTTTCCTGGGGATTTTTCGCGGCAGCTTCTTCTTCGATCTGCGGCGTTCCGGCCGCAGCAGGTTCTTGGGGTTGGGGGGCAAGAGGCCGGAGGCGATGGGGTCGAACGCCGCGGGCAGCAGCTTGAAGACCGTCGTGCGGGTCACGGTGCGCCGGCCCGTCGAGGGCTTGAGGTCCACGAGATAAAGGACGGTGTCCTTGGTGCTGAACTCGAAAAGGACCTGCCGGCAGGCCCCGCAGGGCTTGCCGGAGTTGGCCACGACGCAGACGGCCTTGATGGCGCTCTGGCGGCGCGTCACGGCGTTGAACACCGCGACGCGTTCGGCGCAAAGGCTCAGGCCGTAGGAGGCGTTCTCCACGTTGCAGCCGGCGAATATGCGTCCGGCGCTGGTCAGCACGGAGGCGCCTACCGGGTAGCGCGAATAGGGGCAATAAGCGTTCTTCTGGGCGGAGACGGCGGCATCGATGAGCCGCTGGAGGTCGCGGTCGGTCTTCTTCATTTGGGGGCCCCCTTCTTCACGTATTTGCCGACGAGCAGGTCGAGCTTCTTGAGGGTCTTGGGCGCCATGGCGGAAGGCGCCGTGAAAAGCGCGCCGGAAAGAGCCGAGGCGCAGCGACAGGTCCGCGGCAGGCTCGCCAGCGCGGGGATGGCCGCAGCCAGGAGCCTTTGGGCGTTGGCCACGTTGGCGACCAGGGTCTCGACCACTTTTTCGGTCGAGACTTCCTCGCCCTCCTTCCAGCAGTCGTAGTCGGTGACCAGCGCGGCCAAGCCGTAGCAGAGCTCCGCTTCCCGGGCGAGCTTGGCCTCGGGGCTGGCCGTCATGCCGATGAGGGAGGCGCCCATGGAGCGGTGCAGCTCGGACTCGGCGCGCGTGGAGAAGGCCGGGCCTTCCATGCAGACGTAGGTGCCGCCGCGGTCGGAGGCGATGCCCAGGCCCTGGGCCGCGGCGTGGAGCGTCTTGGATACCTCCGCGCAGAAAGGCTTGTCGAAAGCGACATGGGCGACGACGCCGTCTCCGAAGAACGTGCCGGGCCGGCCCTTGGTGCGGTCGATGAGCTGGTCGGGGAAGACGAAGCGGCGCGGGGGCAGCTCTTCTTTGAGGGAGCCCACCGCGCTGACGGCCAGGATGCGCTCGACGCCTAAGGATTTCAGCGCCCATATGTTGGCGCGCTGGGGGATCTCGGAAGGCAGCAGGATATGGCCGCGGCCGTGGCGCGGCAGGAAGGCGCAGCGTACGCCCGCAAGGTCTCCCAGCACGATGGGCCCGGAAGGCGGCCCGTACGGGGTCTTGACGCGCGCCTCCTTGACGCGCGTGATGCCTTTCATCTCGTAGAGGCCGCTGCCTCCGATGACCCCGATGCGGGCCCGGTCTTGGTCCTTCATGGTACGTAGCCTCCCATGGGCAGCAATTCGTCGATGGCGGCGTCGAGCTTGGCGAAAGGCACCGGCTTTTGGAGGAAACGGGTCTTAGGGTCGACGGGCAGGATGCTCTGGAGCCGCGAGTGCGGATGGGCGGAGATGAAGATGATCGGGATGCCGGCGGTGGCGGGGTCCTTCTGAAGCACCTGATAGACCGAGGAGCCGTAAGCTCCCGGCATCTGGATGTCGGTGATGATCAGGTGAGGAAGGTGCTCCGCCGCTTTCTGGGAGAGCTGGAAGCCGTCGTTGACCACGATGACGCGGTGGTTCTTGCCCGTCAAATAGTCCTTCAGCAGGGCGGTGATGTCGACGTTGTCGTCGGCCAGCAGGATCTGCGCGATCATGCTTCGACCAGGAACCTTTTCATCATGTCAGGGTAGATCGGGAAGCGCGCGCAGAGCTTGCGCACCTCGGCCTTGACGGCCTTGAGCTTGGCGTCGTCGGCGCGGGCCGTCAGGGCGTCGTCGATGAGCTGACCGATCTGGTCCATCTCGGCCTCGCCCATGCCGCGGGTGGTCACCGCCGGCGTGCCCAGGCGGATGCCGGAAGCGATGAAGGGCTTCTGGGGGTCGTAGGGGATGGCGTTCTTGTTTACGGTGATCCCCGCCTTGTCCAGGGCCTCCTCGGCTTCCTTGCCCGTGGCGTTCTTCGGCCTCAGGTCGACGGAGAACAGGTGGCAGTCGGTGCCGCCGGCGACGATCCGCAAGCCCTTGTCCTGCAGGCCCTTGGCCAGGCGTCTGGCGTTGAGGAGCACCTGCTGCTGATAGCGCTTGAACTCGGGCCTCAGGGCTTCCCCGAAGCAGACGGCCTTGGCGGCGATGACGTGCATCAGCGGCCCGCCTTGGGTGCCGGGGAAGACGATCTTGTCGACGGCGGCGGCGTGAGGCGTCCGGCAGAGGATCATGCCGCCGCGGGGCCCGCGCAGGGTCTTGTGGGTGGTGGTCGTCGTGAAGTCCGTGAAAGGCACGGGCGAAGGGTAGATCCCGGCGGCGATCATCCCCGCGTAGTGGGCGATGTCGGCGGCGAAAAGCGCGCCGACGGAGTCGGCGATGCCTTTGAGCCGGGCCCAATCGAAGACCCGGGAGTAGTTGGAGGCGCCCGCGAAGAGCAGCTTGGGTTTATGCTCGAGAGCCAGCCTCTCGGCCTCGTCGTAGTCGACGAGCTCGTCGTCGCGTCTTACGTTTATCGGGACGATCTTGAAGAACTTGCCCGAGAAGTTCAGCGGATGGCCGTGGGAGAGGTGGCCGCCATGCGCCAGGTTGAGGCCCATCACGGTGTCTCCGGGCTTGAGGACCGACAGGTACATGGCGATGTTGGCCTGGGTGCCGGAATGGGGCTGCACGTTGGCGTGCTCGGCGCCGAAGAGGGCCTTGGCGCGGGAGATGGCCAGCGTCTCTACGACATCGACGTACTCGCAGCCGCCGTAGTAGCGCTTGCCGGGGTAGCCTTCGGCGTACTTGTTGGTCAGGAGCGAGCCTTGCGCCTCGAGCACCGCCTCGGAGGCGTAGTTCTCGGAGGCGATGAGCTCCAGGTTCTCGGACTGGCGCCGCGCTTCGCGGGCCATCGCGTCCCAGACTTCAGGGTCTTGGGTCTTGAGGGTAAGGTCCATGTTTTTTTATGAGACTCTCCAGGGCTTCTCGGATCTCTTTGCAGCAGGCCGCATACACTCTGTCCGATTGCCCGATGGGGTCCTCGACGTTCTCGGAACCCTCGACGCCGCAGTGCGGCTTGAAGACCTTAAGGCGCTGCCGGTACTCGGGATAGTGGTCGCTGAGCTCCTCGTAGTGCTCGCGCGTCATCGCCAGCGCGACGTCGCACCACCCGAGGAGTTCCCGGGTGACGAGCTGGGCCACGTGCGAGACCTCGTCTATGCCCTCGGCCTTCAGGGCCGCCCGGATGCCGGGGGGGACCTGGAAGTAGCGCTCGGCGGCGACGCCGCAGGAGCGCGCCGTCCAGCCCAGGCCGCGGTCCTTCGAGAGCTTGTTGAGCAGGAACTCGCCCATGACGCTGCGGCAGGTGTTGCCGGTGCAGATGAAGAGGACTTTCAAGGGCGTGGTCGTCATGCGTCCTGCTTGAGCGCTGCGAGGATGGCGGCGCTGGGCACCGCGCCTTCGCGCACGATCCTTACGGGCTCGCCGCTGGCATCGACCAGGGTCGATTCCACGCCGCCGGGGCAGGAGCCGGCATCGATGATGAAGTCCACCTGGTCCTTGAACTGCTCCGTCACCGCGGCTCCCTCCGTCAGGGCGGGCTTGCCCGCCGTGTTGGCGGAAGTCGAGACCCACGGAACGCCGGAGGCTTGGAGCAGGGCCGAGAGCAGCGGCAGGCCCGGCACGCGGATCGCGATGGTCTGGTATTCGGCGAAGGTCAAGAGCCGGCCATCGGCCGTCGGGCGAAGCACGAGCGTCAGCGGCCCGGGCCAGAAAGCGCGCGCCAAGAGCTCGGCGGCGGGCGTCCACTCCGCCCATTTGCGGGCCTCGGCGGTCGAGCAGACGAGGATCGGCAGCGGCTTGAGCGTGCTGCGGTCCTTGATCTGATAGATGCGCCGCGCCGCGGCCTTGATGAGACCCGTCGAGCCCAGGCCGTAGACCGTGTCGGTCGGAAAACAGATGATCTTGCAGCCCTTGGCCGCCGCCGCCACCCGCTGGAGGGTCTCGGGGGGCAGGGCGTCTCCCGGGGCGACCTTAATGATCTCGGACATGGCTTTCCTCGGAATCGGGATGAAGGATGACGACGAACTCGCCCAGGTGTTCTTTGCGCCCGGCCAGCTCGGCCTTGACTTCGGCCACCGTGCCGTGCAGCCACTCTTCGTGCAGCTTGGAGAGCTCGCGCACGACGCAGGCCTGGGCGGAGGGGCCCAGCGCCGTCTCGATCTCGGTGAATAAGTCGACCACCCGGAAGGGCGACTCGTAGAGCGCGATCGTGCGGCCGAGGGCGGCGGCTTCGGTCAGCAGGCGGCGCTGCTTGGAGGCCGTCCGGGGCAGGAAGCCGAGGAAGACGAAGGAATCTCCCGGCAGCCCGGAGCCGGCGACCGCGGCGACGACCGCGCTTGCGCCGGGCAGGGCGGTGACGCTCACGCCGGTCTTGCGCGCCATCGAGACGATCAGCCGTCCGGGGTCGGAGATGCAGGGCAGGCCGCCGTCGGAGACCAGGGCCAGGTCGTCGCCGGACTGCAGGCGCGCCAGAAGGCGCTCGGCGTCCTTCTGGTCGTGCTCCTGGTAGCGCAAGAGCGGCGTCGAGATGCCGAAGTGCGACATCAGCACGCGCGTGCGGCGGGTGTCTTCGCAATAGACGGCCTTGGCCTCTTTGAGAGCGCGCAGGGAGCGCGCCGTCATGTCCTCCAGGTTGCCGACCGGGGTCGGCACGAGGTAGAGCATCAGTGGGCTCCGCCCGCGGAGGCGGTTTGGCTGGAGGATTTCTCCTTCGACCATTCCGCATGCTCCAGCTTGAGGAAGGCCTCGACGACCCTGGGATCGAACTGAGTGCCGGCGCCTTTGCGCAGCTCTGAGATGGCGACCTCGCGGCCCAGGGCCTTGCGGTAGGGGCGATCCGAGGTCATGGCGTCCCAGGCGTCGATGACGGCGACGATGCGCGAGCCCAGCGGGATCTCTTCGCCTTTGAGGGCCTCGGGGTAGCCTTGGCCGTTGAACCATTCCTGATGGTAGAGCACCATCTGGGCCACGGGGCCGAGGTACTTGACCGGGGCCAGGATCTGGTGGCCGATGATGGGATGCTTCTTCATGACCTCGTATTCTTCCGGGGTCAGCTTGCCGGGCTTGAGGAGGATGGCCTCGTCGATGCCGATCTTGCCGATGTCGTGGAGCAGCGCGGCGTACTCGACGTAGCGCGCCATCTGGTCGGGCAGCTGCAGCTCGGTGGCCAGACGCCGCGCCTTGACGCGGGCGCGGTCGGAATGTTCGTGGGTGTAGGCATCCTTGGAGTCCACCGCGCGCGCCAAGGTCTGTACCATCTCCAGGTAGAAGATCTGCAGGTTGTCGAGCAGGTCCTGGTTGTGCAGCATGACGGCGGCTTCGCCGGCCAGGATGTTCAGGAACTTGGTCTGATAGCCGATGAACGGGGAGGCGTCGCCGGTGGAGTGGAGGTTCAAGACGCCGATCGGCTTGGACTTGACGAGAAGGGGTATGGAGACGAAAGGCTCGGCGGCGCCGGCGCCTCCGGGCACGTAGCGGGGGTCGTTCTGCGGGTCGGAGATGAAGATCGCTTGGGCGCTGGCGAAGGCTTTGCCGGCGACGCCCTCGCCGGATTTGAGGAAGAGCTTCTGGGATCTGTGCGACTCATCCAGGCTGCGGGCGGCGACGATCTTGAGGCAATCGTCCTTGCCGTCCCAAAGCATGACCGAGCCGCGCTGGCACTTCATCAGCAGGCAGGCGCTTTCAAGGACGGCCTTGGCGAAATCCTCCCGGGAGACCGCGCCGGAATGCGAGACGCCATGCTCTTGAAGGTTGAGCAGCATCGACAAGAGCTCATCGAGCTTCTCCCAGCCTTCGGGGAAATCGGCGCCGCGGCCGGGGGCGGTCGTCTTGACGGCGGCCTCGAGCGTGTAGAGCCGCTGAAGGGCCCAACCGAGGGCCAGCGTCAGTCCGACCGACAAGAACGCCAGGGTCCAGAATGCCCAGTGCATGGACCTTAGGGTAGCAAATTAGAGAGAGGACGGCTTATAAGGAGAGAGCCGGGCCTCCGGCTCAGCGCTTTTCTTCGAGCAGGGCGGAGGCCTCCTTGCGGTTCTCGGCGTCCGGGTCGTTCTTGGCCGACCATTCCAGGTCCGCGCGGGCCGGCTCGGGTCCAAGCATGTCGATGAGCTGGACCAGCGCGCCTAGGCGGGTGCGCGCCTCCGGGGCTTCCTGCGCGTGGCGCCGAAGCAGGGGGATGACTTGAGGGCTGCGCGAGGTGAACAGGGAGGCGGAGAGCATGAGCTTGGTATCGGGGTCCTTGGCGCCCTCGTATTCGGCCAAGAGGCCGCTGATCTCCTCGGGCGTCGAGCAAAGCCCGAGCTTGAGCGCCAGCTCGTGGCGGACGTCGCGGTCGGTCTTGGCGTCGAGCACCTTCTGAAGCAGGATGGGCCGGGTCAGCCGCAGCGACTGGACGTCGGCCGGCGCCTTGAGGGCCTGCATGGCCCGCTCGCGGTCCGTGGCGCCGCGGCCGGCCCAGCTCAGGGCCTGCGGCAGGGTCTTCTCCCAAAGGAAGGTCCCCATCAGGCGGGCGACCTGGGGGGCTTGTTCGGCGCGGGACTTGAGCAGGGAGTAGGCCTTGGGCCCTTCCCACTGGGCCAAGGCGGACAGGGCTTCGTATTGAGTCCACCACTCGTTGCGCTCGGATAGGACTTGGGCGTCCTGGGGGTTCTTGTGCTTGAAGGGCTTCTCCGCGATGCCGCGGATGACGGGCAAGGCCAGGGAAGAGCGAAGGCGCAGGGCGCCGTTGATGCCGAAGAGCACGCTCTCGGGCTCGGGCTCCTTTAGGTACTCCAGGAAGGCGTTCTCCAGCGTCCCGACGCTGCGCGGGTCGAGCCGGGAGACCGCGCCCATCACCGCCGTGCGCACCTGAGCCGTCGGGAAGCGCGAGAAAAGGTCGAAGAGGGCCTGGATGTCGCGCTTGGTCTTTGGAACGCTGCGGCTCATCTCGTCTAAGGCCTGCACCCTCTTGGCGGGGTCAAGCTCCTCTAGGAAGGTCCGATGGAGTTCTGGCAAACCGCGTTCCGGCGCGGCTAGGGCGGGGCAGTGCAGCATTGCGAGCATGGCGAGCAGGGCGAGGGCTGTTTTCATTTTCTCAGGGCTCCAGGACCGCCTCCAGGGCGGCTCCTAATTGGCATAGGCGGTAGCCGCGCGCGTCGAGCGCCGTCATGCGGGCGTCGAGCTTGCTCCGGTCGAAGGAGCTGCGGATGAGGCAGACGGCGGTGCGCTCGGGCGCCAGGCGCTTGAGCAGGTCCAAAGTCGCGGCTTGGCCCGGGAAACGCCGGGCCTCGAAGCAGAAGAAGAGCAGGCGCGGCGCTTGGGCCACGGCCCGGCGCAGGGCGGAGACGTCGAGGGTCTCTACCGGCGTCTTGAGCAGGCGCGCGCGGCCCCAGCGGGCGCAGGCCCGGCGCACGAAGCGAGCCGGATTCTCTGGCCCGCCTTCCAGCGTGAAGCGGTGGCGCACCTCGCGGAAATCGGGGAAGAGGACGAGCAGCGGGCCGTCTTCGGCCTTGAGCGGAAGGGCCAAGCGTCCTTGTTGGACCAGTTCGACGGCGCCCTTGGCCACAGCCGCCGCCAATGCCCGGCCGCGCGCCGGGTCGGCCGCCGCGCGAAGGCGGGGGTATTTCAGCAGCTCGTCTAGGCGCGCGGAAGACGCGGCGACGGCGGCCAGCCGCCGTCGGTCGCCGGCGCAGAGGCTGCGGAAGGCTTCGACTGCTTCCTGCTGGAGGACCGGCTCGTGGGCGACCATCAAGACGTCGTGGCCTGCGTCGAAGGCCTCGGCGGCCGCGGCCGCCACCGGGCGCGTGCGCGTGACGGCGCCCATGCAGAGGTCGTCGCTGATGATCGCGCCCCGGAAGCCGAGACGGCGGCGCAGCAGCCCCGTGGTCAAGGTCTTCGAGAACGTGGCGGGCTTGGAGTCGAAAGCGGGAAAGCGTACGTGGGAGGTCATGACGGCGGCGACCTTTTCCTTCACCGCGCGCGCGAAGGGCGGCAGGTGGTCTTTCTCGAAGAGGCGGCGGGGCAAGGCGATGGTGGGCAGCTCCACGTGGGCGTCGACGGTGGCTGCGCCCTTGCCGGGGAAATGCTTGGCGCAGGCGGCCACGCCGTGGTCCTGCAGGCCGCGCAGGAAGGCGGCTCCGAGCTTCCCCGCCAGCCGCGGGTCGCTTCCGAAGGAACGGATGCCGATGCCGGGGTTGTAGCGGCTGGTGGCCACGTCGAGCACGGGGGCGAGATTGAGGCCGACCCCGAGCGCGCTTAGTTCGAGCGCCATCTGGCGGCCCGTGGCGTAGGCCAGTTTCGGTTCGCCCACGCGGCCCAGGGCCGCGTTGCCCGGGAAGGCCGTCATCCCGCGCTCGAAGCGCAGGACCCAGCCGCCTTCATGGTCGATGGCGAAAAGGATCCGCCGCCCCAGCCGCTGCGTGAGCTCTTCGGTGAAGGCCTTGAGTTGGGCGGGGCTTGCGATGTTGCGCCCCAGGAGCAAGACGCTGCGCGCGGCGGTGTTTTGGAGCAGGCGCACCATCCGGCGGTCGGGACGGCGTCCGTAGAGCCCCAGCATGAATAATGAGCCGGGGTCGGGGGAAGGGGCCACGGCACAACGATACCAAATTTGCTATGATGCCCCTAATGACCGTCACGGAGTTCATCGGAGGCTATGTCCCCTTCCTCAGCGGGCTGACGCCCGAGCAGGCCGCCAGCCTTGCCGCGGCCGCGGAGCAGATGACTTTCAAGAAAGGGCAGACCGTGCTCTTCCGGGGCGTGACCGTCGAGGGCCTGCATGTGGTCGCCACCGGCAAGGTCAGCGTCCACGCCAAGCTCGAGAAGAACAGCAAGACCTTGACCCAGGTCGCTCAGCTGGGCGTCGGCGACGTCTTCGGCGAGACATCGATCATCGAGATGGGCACGGCCGGCGCTACCATCAAGGCCGATGAGGATGGGACGCTCGTCTTCGTCATCCCGCAGGACGCCTTCCGCCAGATCCTCGCGGAGAACGCCGCCTTCCAGGCGCGCGCCACCAGTCTCATCGCCGCCCGAAAAAAAAAGACCCTTGAGTGCGCCGGAGTCCCCGCCGAGCGCGAACTCGTCGCCGCTTAGCCCTCTCAGCGCGCGTTAGCCTCGAGCCAGGCCAAGAGTCCTTTAAGGAACTCCCCGTCGGAAAACATCTGCACGCCGTGTCCGTTCTCGGCGTATAAGGTCTTGCCTGACGACGCGCGCGTCGTTTCGTAGGCGTAGGCGTCGGTCTTGGAAGCGCAGACCAACGCCTTGCGGCCGCGCGGGTCGGCCAAGGTCACGCCGCGATAGTCGCGTCCCGGAGAGAGGAGGATCAGCCACGGGGCTTCGACCTTGGAGGCGAGGTTGGCGCCGATGGAGGCGCCGATGAGGCCGACCCTGCGCCGCTTGAGGCCGCGCGTCTGGAGATAGGCCAGCGCGGCTTCCAGGTCGGCCTGGGCGCGCGGCCAATCCCCGGTCCGGTCGAACGAATGGAAGTCGGAGGTCCCGGATGGTCCCTGGATGCTGTCGCCATGGCCGCGCAGGTCGATGGCCAGCGTGCCATAGCCGCGGGTCCAGAGTTCGGCGGCGAAAGCGTCCCATTCGCCCTTGCCGGCGGCTACGCCGTGGATCAAGACGGCGACGGGTTTCCCCTTGGCCGGCTTGCGGTAGCTGGCGGCGAGCGTCCAGCCGTCAGGCGTCTTGAAGCGTACGTCCTCGACGGGAGTCTGCGCCTCCGCGAAGCTTACGGCCAAGAGCAGGACCAGGGCGGGGTTCACCCCGGTATTCTAGCCTAAAGGAAGAATAGATCGGGGCAAAGTAACGCTTGACCCGCCCTAGGGGCCTAACTGAGTCTAGGTCCTTTGTCGGCTTGATCGGGCCCATTTGCCCCAGCCGCGGTTCTGTTCGGGAGCCTATACTTGACCCATGACCAGCCTCAGGCGCTCGCTTTCCGCCATCTTGGCTCTCTTGATCGCCTGCCCCGCTCCGAGCCTTTGGGCCGCGTCCGTGAACGCCCCCGTCGTCATCCGCGCCAACGCTTCGGGCGCCGGCGTGATCTTGCCGGTCACCTCCCGTCAACCGCTTTCCGGCATGCCGCTGTCCGGCGGCGCGCTGTCGGCGCCCAGCCTGACTGCGGCCAGCCTGTCTCCTTTATTGTCCGCGCCCGTCTTGGCTCCCGCGGCCGGCTTGTCGGCCGCGGCGGCGCTCGAAGCTCCGGCGGTTTCGGCGGAGGCCTTGTCTCCTCGCGAGGCCGCGGCCGTGCAGATCACGCAGATGGCCTCCGAGGTGGGCGGCCTGCTGCAGGCGGCCGGAGACCCATCCCAGGCTTCGGCGGAGTCCTCCTCGGGTTTGGGAAACCAAGTCTTCCAAGCCCTCAACGGCGAGTCCCGCGGCCCGGCCCTCTCCTTGGCGGCCGGCGCCAACGGCTCCGCGGCCGCGCCGAAGACCACCCTGACGCAGCGCAAGATGCTGCAGACCCTCTATCAAGTCGCCTCCGTGTTCTCGGAGCAGTACGCTCCCATGCAGTGGAAGAAGGAGCAGTTCCACGTGGACCTCAAGCGCGAGTACGAGAGCGCCCGCGCGGCCATCGTCTCCGACCCCAATATCACGACTCCTCGTTTTCAGGACCTGGTCTACGGCCTGACGGCGTCGATGCGCGACTACCACGTCAGCGTCTCCTTCAACTCCACCGAGCGCGCCGTGCTGCCCTTCTCCGTCATCCAGGCTGAAGGGAAATATTTTCTGGCCTATATCGACCGCGAGAAGCTTCCCTTCAAGGTCTTTCCCTTCAGCAAGGGCGACGAGCTGGTGGGCTTCGACGGCCAGCGCACCGCCGACGCGGTCCGGGCGCTGGTCCGCGCGAAGGGCGAGAACGTGCCCGAGACCGACTTGCGCTTAGCCGAGATCTTCCTGACCAACCGGCGCCGCGCCCGGGGCGACCAGGTCCCGCAAGGCAAGGTGCCGCTGTTGATCCGCCCGGCCAACGGCAAGCTGTATAAGGTCGTGATGCCTTGGGATTACACGCCGGAGCTGGTGGCCCAGGACGCGCCGGTGCGAGACGCGATGGCGGGCACGCCGACGCCCGTGCCGACCCCGCGCGGCGAGAAGGGCGGCCTCAAGCTGGTCTACTCGAACGAGGGGAAGCTCAAGCAGATGGCCGATCGCTTTTTGAACGGGGTGGCGGAGACGTCCGGCGCGGTCCAGGTCGGCGTCCGCGGCCTGATGAAGCGCCTGGGCGCCAAGCTCGATCTGGCGATCCATCCCATGATGGACGTCTTCTCGGCGATGACCGCCGAGGCCGAGGCCAACCCGTTCCTGCTGGGCGCCCGCAAGAGCTTCGTGCCGCGTCTCGGGGAAGTCCTCTGGCAGAGCGAGAAGAAGGATCCTTTCCACGCCTACATCTTCAAGACCAAGGATGGCCGCAAGGCGGGATTCATCCGCATCCCCAGCTACATGGGCGGCGCCAAGCAGGCCAAGCGCTTCGGCGAGATCATGGCGAAGTTCCAGAAGGAGACCGATTCGCTGGTGATCGACCAGGTCAACAACCCCGGCGGCGTGGTCACCTATCTCTACGCGCTAGCCTCCTATCTGACCGACAAGCCGCTGGTCTTGCCCCGCCACCGCATGATCATCACCGCCAGCGAGGCCCAGCAGTCGGCGGACCTCCTGCTGCGGGTGATGCAGCCTCAGAAGAAGAAAGAGGCGTCCGAGGAGGAGGAGGGCGACAAGGACGAGGAAAAGACGGCTTCGGGCTATCCGATCACGCAGAAATTCATGATGGACCTCATCAAGCAGTCGCAGTTCATCGTCAACCAGTTCGCCGACGGCAAGCGCTTCACGGACCTGAGCTGGGTCGAGGGCATCGAGGCCATCGAGCCGGCGCCCGACGCGTCCAAGCGCTACACCAAGCCGATCTTGCTGCTGACCAACGCTTTGGATTTCTCGGGCGGGGACTTCCTCCCGGCCATCCTGCAGGACAACAAGCGCGTGACCCAGATGGGCGTGCGCACGGCGGGCGCCGGCGGCATGGTCAAGGCCTTCGACATCCCCAACCAATTCGGCATCGAGGGCCTGCATGCGACCTGGAGCATCGCCGAGCGCCCCAACGGCCAGCCCATCGAGAACCTGGGCGTGACCCCGGACGTCCCTTACGAGCTGACCGCTAAGGACTTGCGCACGGGATTTGCCGAGTACCGCTACACCATCATCAAGGAGCTGGAGAAGATGATGGGCCCGGCCGAGGCGCCTACTGAGCCGCAGCCGTAAGCTTGTGGACCTTGCCCTGCATCGAGGTGAGGTAGAGCTCGCCGTCCTCGTCCTGGCCGAAGCTCGATAGGTTCAAGCCCGAGTCGGCGATCTTGCGGTGCCGCTTGACCTTGCCCGCCTCGTCTAGCCTCAGCGCCCAGATGGTCCCCGAGCCGTAGTCGCCGAAGACGTAGGCCCCGCAGAGCTCCGGGATGGCGCTTCCACGGTAGACGAAGCCTCCTGTGGCGCTGATGCCTTGGTCGCGGCCGTACTCCCAGATGGGCGCCTTGTACTTGGAGGGATCGCAGGCTCCCCGTTCGTCGACTTCTTCGTTGCAGTGACGGCCCTCCATCACGCGCCAGCCGTAGTTGCCGCCGCGCTCGATGAGGTCGATCTCCTCGTAGCGGTCCTGGCCGACGTCGGCGCAGTAGAGGCGCTTGGTGACGGGGTCGAAGGAAAAGCGCCAGGGGTTGCGCAGGCCGAGGGCGTAGACTTTGGGCTGGTTCGGTTTGTCGGAAGGCCCGACGTCGAGAGTCAAGATCTTGCCCAGCAGGCTCTTAGGGTCTTGGGCGTGGTTGTGCGGGTCGTTGCCCGAGCCGCCGTCGCCCATGCCGATATAGAGCAGGCCGTCGGGGCCGAAGGCCAGCTGCCCGCCGTTGTGGTTGCGATAAGGCTGGGCGATGGTCAGCAGGACTTTTTCCGAGCCGGCGCCGAACTCGGAGATGACCGTGTGCAGGCCCTTCTCCGCGGAGGTGTAGTCGACGAAATAGCGCGCAGGGTCCTTGGGATGGAAGGCCAGGCCGAGCAAGCCGAGCTCGCCGCCGGACTTGACCCGGCTGCGGATGTCGAGGAACGGCTCCTTCTCGATCTTGCCATCCTTGATGACCCGGATGATGCCGGCTTGCTCCAAGACGAAGAGCCGCTTCGACCCATCGGCGGCGTTAACGAGGCCGACCGGCGCGCGCAGGCCCTTGGCGACGAGCTCGAGCTTCACGTCGGGCAGGGCCGCGCCTTCTTGGCGGCAGGGCTCGGCAGCCAAGCAGCGGCAGGAAAACATGATGATCAGCGCCAGAGCGCGGGTCTGACTTATCCCCGATACTTCCAACGTTGGAAGTGCTGGGGATAAGTCCGCGGCGGCAAACGGTGGATGCATCGCTGGGATTATACCTTGGGCGAAGGCTCTTGCGGTCTAGCGGCTGCGCATCGCCAGTTCGTAGCCGGCGTTGTAGACGGAAAAGACCGAGTCCTGGATGCGCATGACCGCGCGCAGCAGCTCATCGGACTTGTGCCGGAAGAACTTGTCGGTGGCCCACTTGTTCTGCGCGACCACGGCGCGCGACGCGGTGGCGTCCAGGTAGAGCGTGTTGAGCGTCAGCTGCAGCTGCTGGATCTGCCCCAGGATCAAGAGCCCCGCCTTGTACATCTCCGGGTCCGGCAAGGCCTGCGAGGAGGCGATGCGGCAGCGCGTGGTCAGGTAGTAGAGGTTGTTGCGGATCTGATCGCTGCCTTTGGCCAGGGTGTCGAGGTTGGCGGTGATCGTCGCCAGGCTGGCCTCCGGGTCGGGCTGTTCGAAGGCGTAGCGCAGGTTGTCCTGCTGGGCCTTCACGTAGACCTCGATCTGCTGGAGGTTGGCCACCTGCTGGGCCACCTGGTTGGCGATGGCCTTCATGACCGGGATCATGTTCGGGTCGCTTTGCTGGCGCGCCATCTTGTCGCGGGCCTGCAGCAGGGCGTCGTAGAAATAGCGCTCCTGCCATAAAGACGGCGAGTCGCTCCCCCAGGCCGCGCAAAACCCCGGGAAGGCCAGCAGCAGGCCCAAGGAAAACGCTCCGGCCGCGGGGTGTTTCACGCCTCAAGTATAACCGATTTCCTCATGCGGCGAAAGTATGGTATCCTGGCTTCGTGCAGAAAGACGATGTCCTCTCCCTCGTCGGGCGTTTGTTCATGGCGATGATCTTCCTCGCCTCGGCTTTCGGCAAGGTCACCAATTTCGAGGGCACGACCCGCTTCATGGAATCCCACGGCCTGGGCATGGCCTCGCTGTTATGCGGCGCGGCGGTGGTCGTCGAGGCTTTGGGCGCGATCTCTTTGATCCTCGGCTATCAGGTGCGCTGGTCCGCCGCCGCCTTGGTCTGCTTCCTGGCCGCGACCACCTGGATCTTCCACGTCGGCCCCATCGATCAGCGCGTCCATCTTCTCAAGAACCTGGCCATCATGGGCGGCCTCTTCCAGTTGATGGCTTTCGGGCCCGGCGACCTCAGCCTCGAAGGCCGCGGCAGGAGCTGGTAGGGCCCCGTGAAGAAAGCCCCCTACGTCGTCTTGGCCCGGCGCTCGCGCCCCAAGACTTTCGACGAGGTCTTGGGCCAGCCCGCCGTCTCCGTCACGCTCAAGAACGCGCTGGCCGCCAAGCGCATCGCTCAGGCTTATCTCTTCACCGGGCCGCGCGGCGTCGGCAAGACGACGATGGCGCGCATACTCGCCAAGGGCCTCAACTGCGTCAAAGGCCCCACGCCCGAGCCCTGCGGCGCCTGCCCGGCCTGCACGGAGATCGCCGCCTCCTCCAGCCTCGATGTGCTGGAGATGGACGCCGCCTCCCATACCGGCATCGACAACATCCGCGAGGTCATCATCGAGACGGTGGGGCTCGCTCCGGCGCGCGACCGCTACAAGGTGTTCATCATCGATGAGACGCACATGCTCTCCACGGCTTCTTTCAACGCGCTGCTCAAGACTTTGGAAGAGCCGCCGCCGCACGTCGTCTTCATCCTGGCCACCACCGAGCTTTCGAAGGTCCCGGCCACCATCGCCTCGCGCTGCCAGCGCTTCAAGTTCCGGCCCGTCTCCGTCGAGACCTTGGCCCCGCACCTCAAGGCCCTGGCCGCCCAGGAAAAGATCGACATCGCGCCCGAGGCCCTCGAGCTGCTGGCCCGCAGCGCCGACGGCTCCCTGCGCGACGCCGTCAGCCTCCTGGACCAGTGCCGCTCCTTCAGCGACAAGAAGATCACGCCCGAGCTCGTCCGAGAGATGTTCGGCTTCGTGCCGCAGGAGCTGCTCCTGGGCCTGGCCCGCACCTTGGTCGACAAGGATGCGCGCGCCCTGGCCCAATGGTTGGAGAAGGTCTACGAGGAAGGCGTCGACCCCTCCCAGGTCCTGCGCGACCTGCGCTCGGCCTTGGAAGGCGTTTATCTCGAGAAGCTCGGCCTGGAGGCCCGCGCCGAGAAGGCCTGGGCGGGCGTGATGAAGGACGTCCCGGCCGAGACCGTGGCCTTCTACTTGCGCCGCTTCAACGAGATCTTGGCCGAGCTGCGCGGCGGAGACGCTCCCCGGTTGACGCTGGAGCTGGGCTTGTTCGGCTGCCTGGAGGCCGCCGGCGACCTGCAGGCCTGGGTGGAGCGCCTCGAGGCCTTGGAAAGAAGGCTGGCCGCCGGAGGCGCTCCGGCCGCTCCGCGGGCGGCGGCCTCTTCTGTTCCCGCTCCTCGGCCCGCGGCCCCGGTTCCCGCTGTGATCAGCCGGGTCCCGGCCGAGCTCTGGCATGCGGTCATGGCTCAGATCCGAGGGGAGAAGCCGCTCTTGGCGGTAGCCTTGGAAAGCGCCCGGCTTTCAGCCGAAGGAGGGCGTTGGACTTTGTTTTTTGCCAGAAGCTTCGAGCTCGACCAGGCGAAATCCTCCCAGACGCTCATTGAGGCCAAATTGGCCACACTTGGGGGTCGCCCCCAGCCGCTCAGCTTCGAATTGGGCCGCGGCGACGCTCCGGTTCCGGCGCCGGCCCGCGACCCGGGGCCGTCTGCTCCCCGCGCCGCGCCTGAGCAAGGTGAGCCTGAGCCGGAGCCAGGCCAGGCTCCGGGTTCCTCGCTCAAGCGGGCGGAGAAGATCCTGGGCGGCACGGCTCGCTTCATCAAGAAGAAGAGCGGATGAAGAGCTTCGACCGCCTCGTCTTGAGCCTCAAGCGCCTGCCGGGTGTCGGGCCCAAGCAGGCGGAGCGCCTGGCCATCCATCTGCTGCGCGCGCCTGAGTCGGAGGTCGAGGCCCTGATCACCTCCCTGCGCGAGGTGAAGGCGGCCGTCCATCCTTGCCGGCAATGCTTCGATTTCACGGATCGGCCGGTCTGCCGGCTTTGCGCCGACGCGGGCCGCGACCATGGCCTGCTTTGCGTGGTAGAGGAGCCCCAGGACGTGGCCGCGCTGGAGCGTTCTGGAAGCTTTCGCGGGCTCTATCATGTCCTCCATGGATCTTTGTCGCCTTTGGACGGCATCGGCCCCGAGGCGCTGAAGCTCCGGGAGCTCATCGAGCGCATCAAGGATTCGACGACACCCGTGACTGAGGTCATTTTGGCCACAGACCCGGACACCGAAGGGGAGGCCACCGCCCTTTACATCGCCCAGCTGCTCAAAGGCTCGGGCGTCAAGGTCAGCCGCATCGCCCACGGGGTCCCCTTGGGCGGAGACCTGGACTATATCGACGAGCGGACCCTGTCGCATGCGTTGATGGGGCGCCGGGAGGTTTGACCTTATGAAATACGACAATATCCTGGAAACCATCGGCAACACCCCGCTCATCCGGCTCAACCGGATGGCCGAGGGGCTCAAGCCCCGGATCTACGTGAAGGCCGAGTTCTTCAACCCCGGGGGTTCGGTCAAGGACCGCATCGGCATCACCATGATCGATGACGCCGAGAAGAAGGGCCTGCTCAAGCCGGGCGGCACCATCATCGAAGGCACTTCCGGCAACACCGGCATCGGCCTGGCGCTGGTGGCCGCCTTGCGCGGCTATAAGATGATCTTCACGATCACCGACAAGCAATCCCGGGAGAAGGTCAACCTCCTTAAGGCGTTGGGCGCGGAGGTCATCGTCTGCCCCACCGCAGTCGAGCCCGAGGATCCGCGCAGCTACTACTCGGTCACGGCTAAGCTGGCTAAAGAGATCCCGAACTCCTACAACCCGAACCAGTACGCCAACCCGCTCAACCCGAAGAGCCACGTGATGACCACCGGCCCCGAGATCTGGAAGGACACCGAGGGACAGATCACGCATTTCGTGGCCGGCATGGGCACCGGGGGCACGATCTCGGGCGTCGGCAAGTATCTTAAGGAGAAGAACCCTAAGATCAAGATCATCGGCGTCGACCCGATCGGCTCGCTCTACTACGACAAGATCAAGCACAACCGCCTCGGCAAGGCCAAGACCTACGTCGTCGAGGGCATCGGCGAGGATTTTTTCCCCAGCACTATGGATCTGAAAATATGCGACGACGTGCTTCAGGTCACCGACCGCGATTCCTTCGTGACCACTCGCCGCATGGCGCGCATGGAAGGTCTCTTCACCGGAGGCTCCTGCGGTTCGGCGGTCTGGGGGGGGCTGAAGGTCGCCGAGAAGCTCTCCGCGAAGGACTTCATGGTCATCCTCCTGCCCGATACCGGCATGCGCTATCTCTCCAAGATCTACAACGACGAGTGGATGAAGGAGAACCAGTATCACGACACCGAGATCCACCTTTACGCCAAAGACGTCATGACCGCTAAGCGTCAGGGAAAGCGCAAGCTGCTGCAGAGCCACCCGCAGGACAAGCTGATGGACGCCTTGAACCGGATGCGCAAGGCGGACATCTCGCAGCTGCCCGTCTTCGAAGGCAAGGCGCTGGCCGGGGCCGTCTATGAGGACGACATCCTGAGCCTGATGCTCAAGGGCCGCGACATCAAGAAGATGATCGTGCGCGAGGTCATGAGCGCGCCGCCGCCGGTGATCAGCCCGCAGGCGCGCATCGAGTCGATCCTGCGCCTGGTCAGCCCCGAGAAGCCGGCCGTCTTGGTCCAGACCGGCAAGACCAGCTACGACATCATCACCAAATACGACATCTTGAACGCCGTCTCGCGCTTCGCGGAGAACGGGCGAGCCGCGCAGAACTGAGCAACAGGAGATCCTTATGAAGACGCTGCTTCTCGCCGTGATCTTTGCCGCCGCGGGCGCGGCCCAGGAGAATCCAGAGCTTCCGACGGTGCCCGAGGCTCCCGCGCCGCTCAAGACCGAGGAGCCTAAGGCGGAGCCGAAGAAGCTCCCCCGTCCCTCCTTGAACCCCGACGCTCCGCCCGCGCCTTCGAAGCCCAAGAAGGAAAAAGAGGTGAAGGCCGAGGAAGGAGAGGCCCCGGACGTCTCGGCGCCCAAAGTCGGCCCCGCTTCCCTGGAGGCCGAATGGGCTTTCCTGAAGGAGGCCACCGAGGATCCCGTAGAGGGTACGCGTGCGGCCTGCCTCGATGACCTGCGCCTGTTCGCCCAGCAGCATCCCGACAGCCCGCTGGCCGCCGAGGCGCTCGCGGCCTCGGCCGCGCTGCTGGAGAAGCAAGGCGACGTCAAAGGCGCCTTGGTCGAGAACCTGCGCCTGATCTATGAATACCCGGATTCCAAGCCCGGCCAACGGGCCGTGGCCGCCTACCAGAAGCTGTCCGACCGCAAGCTGGGACGAAAGCAGAAGGAGGCGGTGGCGGGCTTGGCGGTCGCTCCCGAGAAGGGTGACCAGGCCCAACGCTTGGCCCAGCTCGTCTGGGGCTTGGCCGAGACCGGGGCTGAGGCCCTTTATGAGCCTGCCGTAGCCGAGGTCCGGCGCTTTCAGGCGCGCTTCCCGGGCCATCCCGCGGCCGACAAGATCCAGTGGAGCTTGGCCGGTCTGCATGCGAAGAACCATAAGACCTCGGAGGCGCTTCTGGCTTATCGCAAGCTGCTGGCCGTCTATACGGCCAGCGCCCTCAGGCCCCAGGCTTTCGACGCCGTCGGCGGCCTCTATGCCGAGCAGCTGCGCGACCCGCGGCAGGCGATCAAGGCCTATGAGGAGCTCGTGGCCCAATACCCCAAGAGCGAGCTGGTCATGAGCGCCTTGGAGAAATCCTCCGCCTTGTATGCGGACAAGCTCAAGGAGTATGCCTCCGCCGTGCGCTTGGACAATGAGATCATCAAGCTCTTCCCTAAGACCGACGGCGCGCTCCGGGCCTTTCAGCACGAAGCCAAGCTCCAGCGCGACCGGATGGACTTGCCCGAGGACGCCGTAGCCACCTATCGAAGGCTGGCGATCCAGTTCGGCGCCCCCGATGCCGTCGATGCCCTGCAGAACGCCGCCGACGTGGCCCGCAGGAGCCTCAAGAACTACAAGCTCGAGGCGGAGCTCAGGCGCAAGGTCGCGCAGGACTATCCGGAAGCCAAGACCGCCGCCGACCAGCTCTTCGCCGCCGCCGGCATCTTCGAGAGCGACCTCCAAGACGAGGAAAAGGCCATGGAGGTCTATCGGGAGGTGGCGGTCAAGTTCTCCGGCCATCGCGCGGCGCAGAAGGCCAATGAGCGCGTGGCGAAGTTCGAGAAGAAGAAGCAGGCCGCGCCGTGAAGCCCGCGCTGGGCCTGGCCCTGTTCTTGGCCGGGGTCGTCGCCGCCCCCGCGGGGGCGGCGGAGCCTGACGCGCTGGCCCGCGAGACGCGGGAGCATCTCAAGGCTCTGGTCCGGCTCGACACTTCGAACCCTCCGGGCAACGAGATCCTGGCCGCGCGCTATCTGAAGGCCCAGCTCGACAAGGAGGGCATCCCTTCCGCGATCTACACCTCCACCGGCGCTCGCTCCAGCCTGATCGCGCGGCTGAAGGGCTCCGGCGAGAAGCGCGCCTTGATCTTGATGTGCCATACGGACGTGGTGCCCGCCGATCCCAAGGAATGGGCGACGGACCCCTTCACGCCGGTGGAGAAAGACGGCTATCTCTACGGGCGCGGCACGGCCGACATCAAGTGCATGTGCGCTGCCCAGCTGGCCATCCTGATCGATCTCAAACGCTCGGGGGTGAAGCTCGCGCGAGACGTCGTCTTCTTCGCCGAGGCCGACGAGGAGAGCGGCGGCCGGGACCGCCATATCGAATGGCTGCTCGAGCACCACGGCGACCTGCTCTCGGGCGAATTCGCCATCAACGAGGGCGGCAACACCATCTGGGAGGCCGGCCGGGTGCGCGAGGTGCGCGTCCAGGCCGCCGAGAAGGAGTTCATGGACGTGACCCTGATCGCGCGCGGCTCGGCGGGGCATGCCTCGGTGCCGCGGGCCGATAACGTCGTGCTCGCCCTGGCTCGCGCCGTGACCGCCCTCTCCGAGTTCCGCGCGCCGGCCGAGGTCAACGACGTCGTGCGCGCGTTTTTGGAGCGCCAAAGAGAGACCGCCGACGTCGACCTCAAAGCGGCCATCGAGGCCGTCCTGGCCGCCGAGCCGGGCCCGGGCCTGGACAAGGCGGCAGACCGGCTCGGCGGCGTGCTGCCCGAGTTCGGCGCGATCCTGCGAGACACCCTCACCCCCACTATCCTCAAGGCCGGCTACAAGAGCAACGTCATCCCCGCCGAAGCGCAGGCCGTCTTCAACGCGCGCCTGATGCCCGGCCGCGACCCGGCGGCGTTGCTGGCCTTGATCCGGGCCGCGGTGGGCCCCGGCCTGGAAGTCTCGGCCGAGCCGCCTTCGCGCAAGCCCGTCTTCCCCATGCCGACGGCCACCGAACTCTACCGCGCCGCCGAGTCCGCGGCGGCGGAGCTGGCGCCAGGGGCGCGCGTGATGCCGTTCATGGCGGCCTGGACCACCGACTCCCAGGACCTGCGCGCGCGCGGCATCATCACTTACGGCATCGACCCGCCGCTGGCGCCGGAGGACGGCGAGCGCGTCCATGGGAAAGACGAGCGCATCCTGCTCTCGGCGCTCGATTGGTACGCGCAATATCTGCATTCCATCGTCCTTAAGGTGGCCGCCAAGCCGGCTCGGCCGGCCAAGGCCGCGCACCGCAAATCATGAACGGTCTAACCGCTCTCTTGTTGGCGTCGACGGGGCTCTCCTGGGCGCAGCGGCCGCCTTATAGCGCGGAGCGTTTGAGCCTGCAGCGCGAGGTCACCGAGGTCGCGCTGGCTCCGGGCGGCGCCGAGGCGGCCTATATCACAGACACGACCGGCGCCCTCGAGGTCTGGACCACGCCTTCTTCGGGGGGGGCGCCCAGCCAGATCTCGAGCCTGGGCGAGCAGGCCAGCGGCCTCCAATATTCCCCCGACGGCCGGAAGCTGGTCTTCGCCTCGGATTTCGGCGGCGACGAGCGGACCGACCTCTACCTGGTCGACTCCGAAGGCGGCGACGTCCTGAACCTGACCTCTTCGACGCAGGCCGAGAGCGGGGCGCGCTTTTCGCCTAGCGGCGAGAAGATCGCCTTCTTATCCGATCCGGGCCAGAGCTTCCTCTTCCAGCTCATGGTGATGGACCTGGCGACGCGAAGCGTCCGCCAGCTGACCAGCGAGAGGATGAACCTGCATTTCCCGGTCTGGTCTCCCGGCGGCGAGACGATCGCCGTCACGCGTTCGGGCGACGATGTGGCGGGCGACCTGCTGCTCATCGACGCCGCGACGGGCGCCAAGCGCGAGATCCCCGCGCCCGGCGCCGCGGGCCTTCTGGTCGCCGAGGCGTTCGTCGACGCCCAGACGCTGCTCTGCCGCGCCCGCAACGAAGCGGGTTTCCTCCAGCTTTATTGGTTGGACACGGCCTCGGGCCAGGGACGCTTCATCGGGCCGGGCAATTGGGACGTCGACGGGGCGAAGTGGCGCAAGGGCTCGGGCATCATCCTGCATCAGAACCAGGGCGGCCTGAGCGCTTTGTGGAAGATGGCCGGGCCTGACGCGGCGCCCGCGGTGCTGCTGCCGGCCCAGGGACGCATCGAGGACTTCGACGTCGACGCGGCCGGGGTCAAGGCGGCTTATCTCTGGAGCGATTCGGCCCATCCCGCCGACGTTTGGCTGCTGGACCTCAAGACCGGGAAAAAAGCTCCCGCGACGCGTTCGCTTTTGGCCGGCCTCAAGCCCGAAGGCCTCTCGCAGGGCCGGATGATCCGCTACTCGAGCTTCGACGGCAAGGCCGTCAGCGCTCTGTACCTCCAGCCTGCCTCGCCGCGCTTGGGCAGTCCGCCGCCTCTGGTCGTCATCCCCCACGGCGGGCCCGATTGGCAGACCTACGACGACTTCAGCCCTTTGCGCCAAGCGCTGGCCGAGGCCGGCTTCGCCGTCCTGGCGCCCAATTTCCGCGGCTCCACGGGCTTCGGCCGAGACTTTTTGGCGGCCAATCGGAAGGACTGGGGCGGCGGCGACCTCAAGGACCTGGTGGCGGGCGTGAGATACCTTTCCATCCGGCAAGAGGCCGACCCCAGCCGCGTCGGCATCACCGGCGGCAGCTACGGGGGTTATCTGACCTTGATGGCGCTGGCCAAGACGCCCGGCGTCTGGGCGGCCGGGGCGGAATGCTACGGCATGCCGGACTTAGTCCAGGACTATGAGCTGACCAAGGGCCGCTTCGGCGACTGGTACGAGACGCAGATGGGCACGCCGCAGACCCAAGCGGCGCTCTTCAAGGAGCGTTCGGCGATCCATTCCCTCGACGCCATCAAGGCGCCGCTGCTCATCTTCCAGGGCGCCAACGACACCAACGTGCCGCTGGCGGAAAGCGAGCTGGTGTACAACGAGCTCAAGAAGCTCGGCCGGCCGGTCGAGCTCGTGGTCTATCCTGACGAGGGCCACGGCTTCACCAAGCGCAAGAACAAGACGGATTACGTTCGCCGGACGGTGGACTTCTTCGTCCGCGTGATGGGAGGCCGCCGCTGATCGGCCGCTTGCCCCTTTCGGCCCAGGTCGTCATCGCTCTGGCTCTGGGGGTCGCAGTCGGAGCCTTGCTGGGGCCGGACGCGGTCGCCTTGGGGGAGCTGGGCAAGCTCGTCATCCAGCTGGTCAAAGCCGCGGCGGCGCCGCTGCTGTTCCTGTCGATCGTCAACGCCATCCTCAAGACCGAGGTGAGCCTGCGCGGCGCCGGGCGCATGGCCGCCATCGCCACCTTCAACGCCTCCGTCGCGCTGGCCATCGGCCTGACGATCTCCAACGTCCTCAAGCCTGGCCTGCATCTGCCCGCGGGGGCGTTCGCCGCGGGCGCCGCCGCCCCGGCGGCCCAAAAGCTCGATTTCCTCAAGACGGCGGCGGGCTTCGTGCCGGTCAGCTTCGTCCAGCCTTTCGCCGAGAACGCCATCATCATGCTGGTGGTCTTGGCGCTCTTGCTCGGCTTCGGCCTGCGCAAGGTGCGCGCGGAGCAGAGGGGCCGCGGCGAAAGCGGCTACCGGGTCGTCGAGGACGCGGCTGAGGCCCTGCTTGCGGTGACGGAGACCGTGCTGGGCTGGGTGATCATGCTGGTGCCGCTGGCCGTCTTCGGCGTCGTCGCCAAGGCCGTCGGGGAGCATGGCTTGGCCCCGCTGAGGGGCCTGGGCGCCTACGTGGGCGTGGGGCTCTTGGGTCTGCTGCTGCATTGCCTGGTCACCTATCAGCTGTGGCTGGCGCTCTACGTGAAGATGCCGCTGGGCGTGTTCTGGCGCGGCGCGCGTGAAGCCGTGGTCTACGCGGCGGGCGCCAACAGCAGCCTGGCCACCTTGCCGGTGACGCTCAAGGCGCTGGGAAAGCTGGGCGTCTCTAAAGCCTCTTCGACCTTGGGCGCCTGCGTGGGCACCAACCTCAACAACGACGGCATCATCCTTTATGAAGCCATGGCGGTGCTGTTCGTCGCTCAGGCCCATGGCATCCATCTGACGCTCGCTCAGCAGGTGATGGCCGCGCTCACCTGCCTGGTCGCCGCCGTCGGCATCGCCGGCGTGCCGGAGGCCGGGTTCATCTCGCTGTCCTTGGTCCTGGCCACGGTGGGCCTGCCGCTGGAGCTGCTGCCGCTCTTGCTGACCGTGGACTGGATCATCGCCCGCGCCCGCTCGGTGGTCAACGTGCTCAGCGACATGCTGGTGTCGATCATCCTCGACCGCTGGGAGGGCCGCTCGTTCGGCCGTGTCGACGTCGGGTCGGCGGCCGAAGGATCCGCGCGGCTTTAGGACGCGCCTCCGACGCGCGCGGCGCCAAGCTCTACGCCGAGCCGCCTCTGAGAGCGCCTGCGCGCCGGTCGAGCCTCGCCACCGCTTTGCGCCACGCCGCCACGTAGGCATTGTGCGCGCCGATCCCGCGTCGGAGGTCCCGGGCCCGCTTTTCTAGAGCCGGGCTGACTCGGCCGACGGAGCGATTCAAAGTCTCTCGCTTTCGCTGCAGGCTCGCTGCGGCCTTTTTGAGCTTGAGCCCTTTCTGGAACAGGCGTCGACTCTCGCGGTCCAGCGGGCGCGCTTCGCGGAGCAGATCGGAGCGTTCGATTTGTATAGCCCTCCATCCAACTTGGAGAGGTTCCAGCTTGAGCGGCGGAAGGGCGCGATACCGGGGGTCCTCGTGGATGGCCTTGGCCTGCGCGTACGCGGTATTCTTGAGGATGAGGTCGACCAAGGGAGGCAGCAGCCGGCCGGATCTCGGACGCAGGCGTTCGCCTGGTGACGCGATGGCCATGATCATCTTACGCATGGTCTAAGTATACGGGCGGGGTGCCTTCCCGTCAACCCGAAGGACCACCATGTTCACGGGCTTTTTCTTTCGTTGCCCTGTCTTGGAGAAGTGCTTGTTAATTCATGATTTCTTGTGGACCGCTTGCGGAGCCTCAAGCTAGAAACTGATTGCATCGGCCGGTTCTGGAACGGCAAGAATTGCGTTTCCGTGAATTTCACCTTCGTCGCGAGGGTGAAATGAATGGAAACGCAATCGGCACTTAAGCTTTCCTAGGAACGGTCGGCGAGAATTCTGCGGTCTAAAACCCTGTGAACATGGACGAAGGACCCAGCACGGCTTGACGGCTTGGCCGCGAGGAAGTTAGACTTGCCCATGCTTCCCGCTTTTGCCCTGCTACTGGCCGCTTGGGCCGCCGCCGCCCCGCCGCCGCCGTTCACCCCGGAGCCCAACCTCAAGGTCCTGCGCGCCGCCGCCGACGGCGCGCTGCAGACCTTGAACCAGCTTCTTTCGACGCCGGTGGAGAAGGTCCATGCGGCGTCCTTGACGGGCGGCATCGACGCCTTGGGGCGCTTCGCTGCCGCCGCCGCGCAGGCGGCCCGCGACCTGCGCCAGGATGAGGGGCTGCCCTCCGACGAGATGACGGCGGGCGTGAAGGGCAAAGGCTCCGTGGAGGCGATCGACCGGCGCTGGGAACTGCTGGAGGCCGCTTGGTCGGCCCGTAAGCCGCGTTGGGAGAAGGCCGACGCCCGGGCCCGGGAGCTGGCGCCTTCTTACGAGAAGAAGGACGACAAGACGAAGGATCACGAGGAAAAGAAGAAGCTCTTCAAGCTGGCCGTCGATCAGCTTTCCCGGGTCGACCAGTCGCTGCGGCAAGCGGCCGCCGTGCTGCGTGAGCTCGCTGAGCTGCGCGACGACGTCAAAGACGCCGCCAAGTCCGCCGCGCAAGCGCGCTCGGAGCTGGGCGCGCTGGCTGAACAGCTAGCGCTGCGCTCCGCCGATATCATGCGCGCCGGAGTCGAGGCTAAGGCAAAGATCTCTTTTCTGGGCGTCGAGCCGCAGAACGAGACGCGCGGGCGGGTCTACACGGCGATGACCCCGGTCTTCGACGGCGGCCGGGCCGTGACCCTCCCGGCCGACGCGGCCAAGAACCGCACCCAGACCTTCAAGGACCGCTACCGCGACTTTCTGAAGGCGGTCGCCGCTTTCGGCGAGGGCGAGAAGGCTTTCCTCCAAGCCGGCTCCGAGGCCGACGCCCTGCTGGCCGCGGCCGAGGCGGCCTTGGCCAAGCTGAAATAGTAGAATAAGCTCCATGAAGGAAGATAAAGAGCAGGGTTTTGCCACCAAGGCCGTCCACGCCGGCCAGTCCCCGGACCCGGTCACCGGCGCCATCATGACGCCGGTCTATTTCACCTCCACCTACGTGCAGGAGGCCCCGGGCGTCCACAAGGGCTTCGACTACGCGCGCACGGTGCATCCGACGCGCCTGGCCTTGGAAGCCAACCTGGCCGCCTTGGAAGGCGCCAAGCACGGTCTGTGCTTCGCTTCCGGCATGGCCGCCACTTCGACGGTCATCGAGATGTTCGACGCCGGCGACCACGTCGTCTCCTGCAACGACCTCTACGGCGGCACCTACCGGGTCTTCACCAAGGTCTTCGAGCGCTTCGGCATGAAGTTCTCCTTCGTCGATGCCCGGAACCTCTCGGCCATCGAGGCGGCCTGCACCGCTAAGACACGACTCATTTGGATAGAAACCCCGAGCAATCCCATGCTCAGCATCACCGACATCAAGGCGGTCTGCGCCATGGCCCATGCGCGCGGCATCCTGGTCGCCGTCGACAACACCTTCGCGACTCCGGCCTTGCAGCGGCCGCTGGCCTTAGGCGCCGACCTGGTCGTCCATTCGACGACCAAGTACCTGGGCGGCCACTCCGACGTGATCGGAGGGGCGGTCTTGACCAGCAACGGGGAAATTTTTTCTAAGCTCAAGTTCCTTCAAAATGCCGTCGGCGCGGTGCCGGGGCCGATGGACTGCTTTTTGCTGCTGCGCGGCACCAAGACCCTGCCCATCCGCATGGAGCGCCATTGCAGGAATGCGGGGGAACTGGCCAAGCACCTTTTGGCCCATCCCGAGGTGGACAAGGTCCACTATCCGGGACTTCCCAGCCATCCCGGCCATGAGATCGCCAAGGCGCAGATGTGCGGCTTCGGCGGCATGATATCCTTTGAACTCAAAGGCGACCTGGATCGCGCCAAGCGGATGATCTCGACGACGAAGATCTTCGCTTTGGCCGAGAGCTTGGGCGGCGTCGAGTCCTTGATCGGCCATCCGCCGACGATGACCCATGGGTCCATCCCGCGCGAAGAAAGGATCAAGAGCGGCCTGGTCGACGGCTTGATCCGCCTGTCGGTGGGCATCGAGGACGTCGAAGACCTCAAGGCCGACCTCGATCAGGCCATCAACGCCAGCTTGAACTGAAAGTCCAGGATTAGCAGCCGTTCTCCAGGAATTTTTCCAAGGACAGATCGGCATGCTCTCCGCCGATGAGAACGGGCCGCGCTTCTGGATAGCGCCGCAGGAATGTTTTTAGTCCCGGCGTAGGATGTCCTCCGCCGGTCGTGACTTCCACCGCCAGAAGTTCGTTGCCGCGCTGCACGATAAAATCCACCTCCCTGTCGCGCTCGGACCAATAATAGACGTTATCGCCGGCATTTAGGAACGCTGCGCCGACGGCATTCTCGACTAGGCGACCGTAAAAGGGCCGATCCCGAAGCGTATCGTTGAATGGCACGCCTCGAAGGGCGGTCACGATCGCGTTGTTTCGTGCGATGAGCTTAGGGCTGGAAGCCCTGACGCGAATGGCACGGGGACTGTATTTGCGGACCGGTTCGACCAGAAAAGCCCCTGCGATCAGCTCTAAATAGTTGGCCAGAGTATTGATGCTGCCTCGGTCCTGAAGTTGACCTAGGAGTTTTTGGAGGCTGATGATCTCCGCTGGATGGCGGCAGGCCAGCCCGAGGGTCTGCCGGAAGAGAGCTGGATGATCTATCCGGTGCACGGCCGGGATATCGCGGCTGAGCACCGTCTCCAAGAGAGAATGCTGGATGTAGTCTTTCCATGCTGGAAAGTCGTTTATGAACGGGACGGCTCCCGGATAACCGCCGTAGAACAGGAACTGGTCGACTGTCCAGCCAAACGCGTCGCGGCATTCCGAGTAGCCCCAATGTGGGCAATGGGTGAGTTGAAATCGTCCCGCGAGACTCTCCTGCATCCCGCGCTGAAGAAGAAGTGCGGATGAGCCGAGAAGGACGACGCGGAGCGGGATTTTGGACCGAGTATCCTCGTCATGCAGGACCTTGACCGCCTCGCTCCATCGAGGGACTTTCTGAATCTCGTCGATGACCAGGATCGGCATGGAGCCATTGAGTCTCCTGGCTTGGCGCCAAGTTTCCGCAAGCCACTGAACGTCCGGAGGCGTCAGTTGGTCCGCCGTGGCATATAACATCGGCTCACGCCATTCTTCCAGGAATTGATGGATAGCGGTCGTCTTTCCGACCTGACGCGGTCCTGTTAGGATTTGGAGGACGTGCGCCGGCCTAGCGAGATTGGCGCGAAGAGGCGATAAGATCAGTTTCCGCTTAAATGTCACAATAAACTCTTGTCAAAATAAGGATTATTTACTAGAAATGCGATTTGTTCAGTTTTAAAAAAGGAGGGCCGGAGGTCCCGCTGGCTGGGCTGCGATCCAAGGTTGGGCAGCCGCCGCTGGGTTCTCCGGCCCTCACCTATTATACGACTGACCCCCCGATTTTGTTCCCTCTCCGACGGAGGTCAGCGGCTTCGGCGGACGCCGGCGCGCGCGCAGTAAGGCGTCAGCCTGCACCTGCTGCACCAAGGCGACTGCGGCGTGCAGAGGTTCTGGCCGTAAGGCACCAGCAGATCGTTGTAGATGTTCCAATACCGCTTGGGCAGCTTGGCCCGCAGCGCGGTCTCCGACTCATCCGGCGTCTTGGTCTTGATATACCCTAAGCGGTTGCTGATCCTGTGCACATGGATGTCCACGCAGATGCCGGGCTTGGAGAATCCCAAGGTCACCGTCAGGTTCGCCGTCTTGCGCCCCACGCCCTTGAGCGTCAGCAGTTCATCGATCGAGTCCGGGACCTTTCCATCATAACGAGCGATCAAATCTTGAGCCAGCTTCTTCAAGCTCTTGGCTTTCACCCGGAAGAAGCTGCAGGGATAGATCAGTTTCTGGATCTCCGAGACCTTCATGGCCGCTAGAGCCTTCGGCGTCCTGGCCCGCGCGAACAATCTCTCCGAGGCCGCCAGCGTCACCGCGTCCCGGGTGCGCAGGCTGATGATGCAGGAGACCAGCACCAGGAACGGGTCCTTGCTCTCGGCGAAGACTCCGACGGCCGGCACGCGCCACTGCCGGATCTCTTTCTTGAGGATCCGGACGACGGCGTGGATATCTTCCTGCTTCACGCCTTATGGGCGCGCAGCAGCTGGCTGTGCACCCGGTCGCGCAGGGCCGTCAAATAAGCGGCCTGGTGGTCGTAGCGCAGGGCGAAGACGAAGCCGTAGGCCGGCAGCCAGGCCCGCTCGCGCCGGCGTTTGGCCATCGACTCGAGCATGCTTGTGATCGCCGCTTCGATGTCCTCCAGAGCCTCGGCGCGGTGGCGCGCATGCGGCTTGCGTCTCAGGGCCAGCGCCTTCGGCTCGAGCAGCGCGGCCACGCCTTGATGGTCGGAGTAACGGTAAGGGGGGTCGTTGACCAGCGCCGGCTTGCCCGTGCGCTTGAGCTTGCCCAGCGGCAGGAGGACGTGGTCGATGCGCTTGGTGCGGCCGGGATCGGGGCAAAGCTCCGTGTCCTTGACGCGGCAGGCGTCGTCCAAGCCCAACAGGTCTTTCAAGATCTCGTATTCCGAATCGCCCGGGCCCGCGTTCAAGTCGGTTAAAAGGACCACGGCGCGTCCCGGCGACCATTCGTCCATCGCTTCCGCCAGCTCGAAGACCTGCGTCAGGCGCAGGGTCCGGTAGCGGAAGTCCGGATAGCCCGCGATCAGGTGCGCGTCGTAGACGTCGAGCTCTCCGCCCGGCGTCTGGACCCGGGCCATCAACACGCCTTTATTAGCGACGGATTCGCCCTGATAAAAGCGCAGCGCCGAAGGCCGGCTCGTGAACGGCCGCTGGGATTTCTGGAGGATCGGGAAACGGCTTAGGATGGCCAGGCCCGTGCCCATCAGGATGTCGCGCTCGTAGCGCGCGATATGGGCCAGGCCGGAGGCGGCCCCCAAGGCGGCGGCGTCCTTGTCGCGCCAGGCTTCCTGCAGGCCTACGATGTCGTAGCGTCCGGCTTTGAGCTCTCGGCCGATGGCCTCCATGCGCCGGGGCAGGTCCCGGTGAACGAGGGGAATGCCGGCTACATTCAGGCTCAGCAGCAGCAGCGCCGTCTTCATGGGCGCCAGTCGGTCGGCCGCAGGCGCTTGAGGATGAAGAAGTTCGACGCCACGCGCGGCCCAAGGGCAAGATAGGCCTTGCCCAGCAGCAGTTCCGAATCGCACTGGCAGGGCTCGACGAGGTAGTCGCGCAGGACCCGCTCGCCGCGGAACCAAGCGTTGCGGGGGCTGGCTCCGTAGTCGAGCAGGAGCGCGTTGGGGTAGCGGTTGTCGACCGCTTCGGCCGAGACCGGGCCGACGAGGTAGTAGCCGAAGCGCTTGGGCGCCTCGGCGCTGGGCAGGTGCGTCCAGGCGTCATTGAGCCCATTCTGGCGCACGGGGATGTTATAGCCTTCCAACCCCGCGGGCCCTTGGAAGAAGCCTTTGATGAACTTCTGGATGCCTAGGATGCGTGTGAAGAAGGGCACGTTCCAGCCGCGATATTCGTGACCCGCCAAGGCCTCCAGCGCGGGGGCTTTGCCCGCTTGCATCAAAGCCTCCAGCTCGGCGTTGGACTTTTGGGTCAGCTCTTCGAAGGTCAAGGCTTGGCTCCTGCGGCGATCCGCTGGGCCGCCAGCATGGCGATCGCCATGATGGAATGCTGGGGATTGACGCCGATGTTGGTCGGGAACAAGGACGAGTCGATCACGAAGAGGTTCTTCGTGCCGTGCACCGCGAAATCGGTGCCGATGACGCCGTCGCAGGCGCGCCGGCTCATGCGCGCGGTCCCGAAAAGGTGCGAGACGATCCAGTTGTAGCTCGCCGGATGGTCGGAAGCGGCCTCGATGAGCGGCAGTTGGTCCGGGGAGGTCAGCCGCTCGGGCAGGCCGAAGATGCCGGGCAAGACCGTCTTGGCGCCGGCCGCGAACAGCAGCTCGGCGGCGAAGCGCACGCCGCGGCGCATCTGCATCATGTCGCGGCGGTTCGGGTCGAACTGGATGTCCGTGCCGAAGAAGCGCTCCTTGACCGTCCCGTGCGCATGCGCCCGCATCTGCACGGCGAAGATGGCCGCATAGGGGGCTTCGGCCATCGTAGCCTTCCAGCGCGCGCCGGCGCCGGCCATGCGCGCGAAGACGATCTCCGGCGGCAGGCCGATGGTCTCGATCTTGAAGCGGCCTTCCTTGCGGTAGTGGTCGCAGTCGTAGCCTTGGGTGGCGCCTTTCCACATGTTGACCGGACGTTCGAAGAGGCCGACCACGGGACAGCCCGGATGACCTTGGAAGTGCTCGCCCAGGTGGACCGAGTCCACGCCGCTGCGCCCGAGCAGGCCGGGGGTCTGGATGGCGGAAGCAGCTATCAGCACGGCGCGGCGGGCGCGCACGTGGAAGCCCCGGCCGCGCACGCCGACGGCGCGGTCGCCCTCGCAGACCACCTGCTCGGCTTTGGCGCCCGTGACGAGAGCCGCGCCGCGCCGCTCGGCGTAAGGAAGATAGCTGATCAGCATGCTCTGCTTGGCGTCGTTGGGACAGCCCGTCAGGCAGCGCATGCTGCCGCGGCAGCCTTTGACGTTGCGCCGGGTCGCCGCCGCCGCCGCGCCCAGGCGTTTGGCGCCGTCATGCATCAGCTCGTTGAAGCGGCCCCAGGCCTCGGGCGGAGTCTCGGCGACGTAGAGCTCTTTTTCGATCTTGTCCCAGTTCCGGTGGAGTTCATCGATGGGAAGCGCGTCGCCCAGCCCATACTCGTTGCGCCAGGGCTCCCAGACGTCGCCCGGCATGCGCCAGACGATGGCGGAGTTGATGACCGTGCTGCCGCCCAGGCAGCGGCCCTGGATGACCGGGATGAAGGCCCGGCCGCGGGCCACCTGGCCGCCCATATCGCGGAATAAACGCTTAAAAGAGTCGAAGGCGCGGTCGTTGAACTCCGAGGGCGCCACCGCCGGGCCTTCCTCCAGCACGCAGACGCTGCGCCCGGTGTCGGCGAGCTCCCGGGCCGCGGTGGCCCCGGCGGCGCCGGAGCCGACGATGACGTAGTCGTAGCTCTCGGAGAACGGCTTGTCCAAGGACGAGACGTCCACTCTCATGAGCGGGGGAACCCCAGGGCGTCTCGCACCCGCGGGTCGGCGCCGTAACAGAAGGCGCAGACCGCTTTGAGCAGCAGCAGCAGCTGTCGCAGCAGGTAGAAGCGGGACTTGCCCAGGGCCTCGAGCGCGCGCTCGCGGTCCGGGCGCTCCAGGCGGGAGAGCGGAGGCAGCCTTAGGATCAGCACCGGCGAAAGCCAGGAGGCGGCGAAGAGGGCGGCCTTGAAGCCCCAGACCATGGAAGGCTGGGCGGTGCCTTCGAAATCCTCATAGAAGGCGTCGAAGCCGGCGTCGAAGAGGCCCAGGCCTAGGGCGGGGTGGCCGCCCGAAGGCAGCAGGGTGTCGAGCACGGCGCGCTGACGGTTATTTAGCATGAAGGATTTTCGCTTTCATATTGTAAAATATTGGGATGAAACCCATTCTAGCCCTTTTGCTGCTGGCCGTGTCCTTCCTGGCGCCGCTGGCTCGCGCCGCCGCCCCGGCCGAGGAGGCCGGGAGCTTGGGGCCGCCTTACCGCGATCTGCGGGGCGTGGTCGTGGAGAGCGAGCATCAGCGCCGCCGGCGCTACGCCGAGCTCGAGCGTCTGCGCAAGGACCTGCGCTACATCGCCGAGGTCCTCGACCGCGAGACCATCGGCGCCAAGAAAGACCTCTCCGGCTATTCCGAAGGCGGGCTCAGGCGCTTGGCCGAGATCCGCGCTTCGGGCGGCGTCGACGCGAAGCTCTTGCCCGTCCTCCAGCGTCTCGAAAAGCTCTACACCGAGCTGCCGGCCAAGGATTACGCCGCCGAATACAGCCGCTCCTTGATGCTGGCGGTGGCCGAAGAGCTGCGCTGGGCCGCCCAGGAGGCTAAGACCGAGACGGAGCTGCTTGCCCTGCTCAAGGACCACCTGGTGCTGCCTCAGAAGCCGGTCGCAGACGAAGACGCTTTCGAGAGCCTGGCATGGTTTCCGACCGATGTGCCGCTGGAGAAATTCAAGAAGTTCGGCGCGATCCGCAACTTCCTGGTCAAGCACCGCATCAAACGCCCGAAGTCCCATACGGTCATGACCGCTCCTGAGCTCGTCGCCGGCGGATACAACGTGCAGATAGGCGCCGACATCACCGGGGTCGTCACCGGCGTCTACAATGCCTTCGACCAGGATTACTGTTTCGACATCGGCCACTTGCACCTGGAGATCTCGCCGGAATGGCGGCTGATGCATCCCAAGATGATCAAGCCCAAGGTGGGCGACCGGGTCCGCGTCAAAGGCTGGACGTATTTCGACGTCTTCCACAAGGCGGAGTACGATTACGCCCCCGAGGACCCGGTGATGGGCGTCAACCGCGTCACGCAGTGGGAAGTGCACCCGGTCCAAGACGTGGAGCTCCTGCCTTAAACACCGGGGACTGGCGGCGGCTGGCCGTCCTTTGGCCGGCCTTTTGTCTGTTCCTTTACTTGGCCGGCCTGCGCCCGCTGGCCGCAGGCGGCCTGGCCTTCGTCCTTCCGCCAGGGGAGCTGTTCACCGCATCCTTCTTCGGCCGCTGCGCCCTGTGGCTCGGCGAGCTGACGGTCTTTTGGCTGGCGGCCTGGGGTCTGGGGCGGCCGTGGCTGAGGTGGTTCCCGGAGTTCGGTCCTCTCGAGCGCGCCGTCTTCGGCCTTGCGCTGGGGGCGGGCGCTCTGGGGCTGCTGGCGCTGGGCTTAGGGCTCTCGCTCTGGTGCCGCCCCGCGCCGCTTCGCTCCATCCTCTGCGCCTTGGCGGGCCTGGGCTTGTTCCTGGCCCTGCGGCGCGGGCCCGGCCCGAGACTGTGTTTCGACGAGCTGCCGCCGCTCGTGCCCGCCGTCGTTTTGTCGGCGGCGACGCTGGTGAGCTTCCTTTACGCCCTGATCCCGGCGACCTTCCACGACGCGCTGATCTACCATCTGTCGCTGCCCGACCTCTACCTGCGCCGAGGCGCCATCGTGCCTGTGCCGGAGAACGTCTACGCGGGCATCCCGGGCGGAGCGTCGATGCTCTACCTCTGGGGCTTGGCGCTAGACAAGAGCGGCAGCCTCTGCCAACTGCTGTCCTGGAGCTGCGGCTTGCTGACAGCGGCGGGGGTCCTCGCGGCGGGCCGGCGCTTGAAGCGGCCGGAGGCCGGGCTTTGGGGGGCGGCGTTCTTCCTGGTCGCGCCGATGACGGCCCTGGAGAGCTGGCGGCCCGGGACCGAGCTCGTCTGGAGCCTGTACCTGGCGGCGGCGATGCTCAGCCTGCTCGTCTATAGCGAGTCCGAAAGCCGGCGCCTGCCGCTCTTGGCGGGAGTCCTGGCGGGCCTGGCCTTGGGCACGAAGTATCCGGCGGTCTGGATCCTGCCCGCCTCGGCCGTCTTCTTCATCGGCCGTCCGGCGGGCTTCAACCGCTGGATGGTCTTCGCCGGCGCGGCCGTCCTCATGGCGCTGCCTTGGGGCCTCAAGAATCTCTTCTTCTACGCGAATCCGGTCCAGCCTTTCCTGAGCGGCACGCTCTTCGCGCAGCCTTGGCCGTTCGACCGCGCCTCCTTCATGGGAGCTTCCGCCGTCTGGCCGGGCTTGGGGGCCTTCGCGCGCTACGGCTGGCATTTCACCTTCCCGGCCGTCCAAGGCCGCGAGGACCTGTTCTCGCCGGTCCTGCTGATGTTCTTGCCGCTCTGGGCTTTGTCCTCGCCCGGGCCGCCCGAGCGCCGCGTCGCTCTCTTCGGCGCGGCGCTGGCCCTTCCGATGGCGCTGGTCAGCCACGTGGCCCGCTTCAACCTGCCGGCCACCGTGCCGCTGAGCTTGGCCGCGGCGCTCGTCGCCGAGCGATCGGCTTGGGGGCGGATCTTGGCGGCCGGCGCGCTGTGCGCTTGCGGCTTGTTCTCCTACGGCGTGCTGGACGGCGGGGCGTTCTGGTCGGCGCTCAAGGGCCCGGCCGAGGCGCGGGAGTACCTCTCGCAAGCCAATCCGGGGTATCCTTATCCGCCTTATGCGGTCTTCCTCTGGGCCAACGAGCATCTGCCGCCGAAGGCGAAGGTGCTGCTGGTCGCCGAGCACCGCAGGTTCTACCTGGAGCGCGACAGCGAGGCCTCAAGCCCTTATGCGACGGAGCCTCTCGTCGTCTACGTGCGGCAGTCGGCCGGCGCGCGGGACCTGCGCCGGCGGCTGGAGGATAAAGGCATCACGCATCTCTACGTCAACCGCCTACGCCTGGAGACGCTCCGGGGCGCCTTCACGCCGCCGCAGCGCAAGCTGCTCGGGGAGTTCTGGACGGCGTACGTGCGGGAGGTCTTTTCGCAGAAGGCGGGGGGCGTCTTCGTCACGCGCGACGGGGCGCTCTATGGGCTGGGCGGCGAAGGCCGCGCGCCGGATTTCCCCTTCTAGGCGCGCAGGGCGCCTTCCTTGATCAGCATCTTCCTTTTTTTAGCGACTCCGCCCGCGGCGGAATAGCCGGTGAGGCGGCCGTCGGCGCCGACGACGCGGTGGCAGGGCACGACGGGGGCGAAGGGGTTCTTGCCCAGCGCCTGGCCGACGGCGCGCGCCGCCTTGGGCTTGCCGATGCGCCGGGCGATCCAGCCGTAGGTACGGACCTGCCCGCGCGGGATCTCGGCGCAGGCCTTCCAGACGGCTTGGTAGAAGGGGGGGAAGCCCTTCATCTTCGTGAGGACGGTCTTGGGAAGTCTCATGAGGGCATCTTACAAAGTTCTAGGCGGGCACGATCTTGCCGAGGATGCGCGGGCCCTTTGCGCCGGTGGCGGCCGGGCAATTGTTGGGAAGTCCCTTGATCGCGCGCGCGGCCAGCCAGGCGAAGCAGGCGGCTTCTTTCGCCATGAGCGGCACGCCGTATTTGTCCGAGACGACGATCGGCAGGGGCTTGAAGAGCTCCCAGAGCCGGCGCACGAGCACGGGGTTCAAGGCGCCTCCGCCTGAGAGCACCAGCTCGGTGAGCCGGTGCTTCGGGAAGATGAAGCGGTCGTAGGAGTCGCGGACCCCGCGCGCCGTGAAAAGCGCCAGGGTGGCCAGGACGTCGGGCAAACGGCGTTCGGTGATCCGGCCGAAGTGCTTCTTAAGGAAAGACTCGCCGAAGAACAATCGCTCCAGGGATTTCGGCGGCTTGCGCGAGAAATACTCCAGGCGCAGCAGCCGGGCTACCTTTCTCTCGTCGGCCTTGCCCTTGGCCGCGAGCCGGCCGTCTTCGTCCATGTGGCGCCGGCCGGAGGTGGCCAGGCGCACGGCCTGGTCCATGAGCCCGTTGCCTGGGCCGGTGTCGAAGGCGGTCCATGTCCTGCCGCGTCCCACGACCGCGACGTTGCCGATCCCCCCTATGTTTTGAAGAGCCTTGAGGGGGCCCTGGGCGAAGAGGAACTCGTCGAAGGCGGGCATCAGAGGCGCGCCCTGGCCGCCGGAGGCGATGTCGCGAGGCCTGAAGTCGCAGACGACGGTCACGCCGGCGCGCTCGGCGATGACGGCGGCTTCCCCCAGCTGCAGCGTGTTGGGCGGGGCCTCGTCGGGGCCGTGCCAGACGGTCTGGCCGTGGGAGCCGATCACGGCGGGCTTGCGGCCCCTGGAGACCTTCAGCGCGGCCTCGGCGAAGGCGGCGCCTAGGGCGAAGTTCAAGGCTGAGAGGGCCGGGGTTTTGAGTTGCGGCGCCGCAAGCACGCTTTGGCGCAGGGCTTTGGAGTATGGGTAGGTCTCGCAGCGCAGGACCTGGACGGAGCTGTTGCCGATATCGACGAGCGCGGCGGTGACGCCGTCGGCGGAGGTGCCGGAGATGAGGCCGACGGCCAGCATCCTTCCCGGCGTCTGATGTCCCACCGGAAGACGATAGCATGCCAAGCCGCCCAGTGGAAAGGGAACAAAATCGGGGGCTCGCTCGTATAACTGATGTGAGGCCCCTTGACAGAGTGTAAACTTTAGTATACAATCATGGTTAGACGACCCCTCGTTTACCGGACCGTGGTGGGGAGATCGCCGTATGTCGAATACCTCGATGGACTTAGGGATCGTGTCGGAGTCGCGAAGATCAGAACCCGTGCCAACCGCGCGAAACTGGGGAATCTTGGCGATCATAAGAGCGTCGGCCACGGCGTCATCGAGCTCAGGATCGACCATGGCCCTGGGTACCGGCTTTATGTCGGCTTGCACGGGCAGGAACTTATCGTGCTTCTTTGCGCGGGTGACAAGGCAAGCCAATTCAAGGATATCCTTAAGGCCATCGCGTATTGGGAAGATTTTTTAGACAGTGGAGGAGAGCATGAGAACCTATCAGAACCACGACGATTACCTTCATGAGGTCTTGAAGGATCCCAAAGAGGCGGCCCTGATGCTGAACGCGGCGGTGGATGAGGAAGACCCGGTGCTGATCCTCGATGTCCTGTCGAAGATCGCCAAAGCCCACGGCGTCAGCGCGATGGCCAAGAAGACGTCCCTGTCCCGGATGGGGCTCTACAAAAGCCTGTCCAAGAGCGGTAATCCGGGTTTCAAGACACTGCTTGGGATCTTGGCCGCTTCGGGCTTGAAGATGTCTTTCCAGGTCGCCAAGGCTGCGAAAAGAGCCACTTGAAATCCTGCGGTTCGGGGGGCTTAGGCCGGCTTGGTCTTGCCGTCCAAGACCGGGCCCAGCAGCCAGCACAGCGCGAAGGTGCCGCCCGTGCCCAGGATGACCAGCCAGCTCCAGCCCAGCGGGAACACCTTGATCTCGGAGAGATACAGGAGCCAGGCGTTGAGCCCGGCCATCAGCAGCATCGCGGCGACGTTGGCCTTGTTGGCGTGCCGCTCGGTCAAGAGCCCGAAGAGGAAGACGCCCAAGAGCGAGCCGAACGTCACGCCGCCGACCTTGAAGGCCAGCCACAGCATCTTGTCGAAGAAGCTGAAGTAGTAGGCGATGGCGCCCAGGAGCACCGCGAAGCCGACGACGGCGGCTCTTGAGACCCTTAGGTAATGCTCTTGCGAAGCGCTGGGCTTGAACAACGGCTTATAGATGTCGGTGACGAAGACCGCGGTCAGAGAGGCCAGCGGCGAGTCGATGGAGGCCATCACGATGGCGGCGAGCACCAGTCCGCGCAGGAAGGCGGGCATGACGGTGGCCGCGAAATGCGGGTAGATCTTGTCGAGCTTGGCCGGCAGCGCCAGCTCGGGGTTGAGCTTGTAGAACGCCAGCAGCTCGGTGCCGATGAGCATGAAGATGATCAGGACGGCGAAGCTCCCGATGATGCTCAAGAGCATGGTCTTCTGGCTCTCGCGGCGGGTCTCCACGGTCAAGAGCTTCTGCATCAGCTCGTGGTCGGTGCCGAAGGCGGCCATGGAGCCGAAGAAGCCGTTCAAGATCGCCACCCAGAGGATGTTCGGGTCGGAGAAGAACTTCTTGACGAAGTCGGGCGCGCCTAGGGCCGGGCCCCAATTCCAGACCTGCAGCTGGTTGGTCTCGCCGGCCACCTTGAACACCGTCGCCAGCCCGCCGTCGATGCGGCCGGTCAGGTAGTAGATCGTGGCCAGCCCGGCGACGATGAAGGTCAGCGCCTGCAGCACGTTGGTCCAGACCACGGCCTTGATGCCGCCGTAGCCGATATAGAGGATGCCGACGATCGAGAACAAGGCTATCACCGGGACGATATGCCAGCCGAGCAGCACGCTGACCGCCAGGCAGGCGGCCATGAGCCGCACGCCGGAGGCCAGCAGGCGGGTGGCGAAGAAGAAGCAGGTGGCCGTGTACTGCGTCATCGCGCCGAAGCGGTGGAGCAGGAACTCGTAGATCGTCGTGCATTTGAATTTATAGAAGGCCGGGATGAACAGGAAGGCGATCACGATGCGAGACGAGGCCGAGCCGATGAAGAACTGGGCGTAGTTCCAGTTCTCGCGGTAGGTGATCGCCGGCACACCGACGATGGTCATGGCCGAGATCTCGGTGGCGACGATGGAGAGGCAGGCCACCCACCACGGGATCTCGCGGCTGCCGAGGAAGAAGTCGTCGGTGGTGGACTCCTTGCGGCCGAAGTACCAGCCGATGAAGAACATCAGCCCCAGGATCGCGCCCAGCACCCCGAGGTCGGCGCCGGTCAAAGTCGTGCCGCCGGCGAACCACGAAGTCATCTCACCCATGTGGGGGATAGTTAAACAGAATCAAGAGGGGGCCGCAAGCGGTTGGACCCCCTGTCGGCTAGGGCGGGCTGGTGAACCGGCCGCCCAGCGCATTGAAGGCCGTGCGGAGCGTCTCCATGACGACCTCCTGCGCGAGGAACTTGTCTTTCCACCAGCGGGCCTTGGGGGGGTCCTCGTTGGCGGCCACGGCCGAGACGCGGCTGCCCTTGAGATGACGGGAGAAGATCATCTTGGCGCGGCGGCAATGGGTGCGCGAGCTGACGAGCATGATCTTGAGCCCGCGCCTGGCGCCGAGGGCGGCCGCCAGCTCGGAGGCTTCTTGGGTGGTGCTGAGGTTCTTCGTGCCGTAGAAATGGATCCGGTTTTCGGGGACGCCGTGCTTGACCAGCGCCTGCTTGTGCATCTCCTCCTCGGGCGGCAGGACGAAGCCGATGCGCTCGAGCCGGGCCAGCCAGGGTTCGCGTACCGGCCTGCCGACCCAGACCTCGGGCGCCAGGCCCGCCCGGTAGAGCTCGGCGGCTTTCAGCGATCGGGTGGGGTCGCCGCACAGCACCACGATCAGGTCCGCGGGCGCCGGCTCGTCCGAGTGTTGGAACCAGCGTCCCAGGGAGACGAAGACCCAGCCGCCGAGGATGAGGCCGGCGGCGAGAAGGCCTACGCAGGCCTTGAGAGCGTTCTTGCGCATCGGGAGAGCATACAATATCGAGGCGGAAGGGCTATAATGGCGCGATGGACCTCTTGGTGAAGCTGTATGGGCTGCCGGGACCCCGGCCGCTTCCTAAAGGAGTCGTCGTTCGCCGCGCTCTGGCGCCCGAGAAGCGTCTGGTCTGCGGCTGGGTGGCCAAGCGCTTCAGCGAGGGCTGGGCATCGGAATGCGACGTGGCGTTCAGCCGCAAGCCCGTGTCCCTGCACGTGGCCGTGCGCGGCGGCAAGCTCCTGGGATTCTCGGTGCACGGCGTGTACTGCCTGGATTTTTTCGGCCCGGCCGGAGTCGCGCCGGCCGCGCGCGGCAAGGGCTTGGGCCGCGAGCTGCTCTTGGCCAGCTTGAAGGCGTTGGAAGCCCAGGGCTACGCCTACGCCTTCATCGGCGGCGCGGGGCCGGTGGACTTCTACGCCAAGAGCGTCGGGGCCGTCCCCATAGCCGGCTCGACGCCCGGCCCTTACCGAGGGCTGCTCAGCGTCTCGCGGCGGCGTAACCGCAGGTAGACTAAAACGCCGTGAGAGCTGTCGCGCCCGCGATAGACCTTATGCCGCGTGTGTCTTGCCCCTCCGCCTCATGCCCCCGGCGCGCCACGCCGCTATACTTGCGGCATGACCGCAGCTTGGCTTCTGATCGCAGCCCTCGCCGCACCCGCTTCCGCCGCGCTGGCCGGGCCGCCTGAAACACGCTGGAACCTGCTCGACCTCCTGCCGCGTGGGACGGACGAAGCCCCGGTTCCGGCGGATCCGGCGGGGCGCCTGGCGGCTGCTGAAGCCGCGGCGCGCGAGGGCCGGCCCGAACGCGCCGTTTTCCTGTTCCGCCTCTACATAGAGGCCTGCCTTCCCGAGACCGCCTGCGCTGCGGACCTTGACCGCGCGCGTCTGGGCCTGGGTCTGGCGCTGGCCAAGCTTGCCTTGCCGGAAGACCGCGACGACAGCGCCGTCAAGGAAGCCGTGCGCTGGCTGGAATCGGTCCAGGACCAGGCGCGCCGAGAGCGCGCCGAGCCCGAGCGCCGGCGCATGCGCGTCCTCTTGGCCAAGAAGCATCTCTTCACGGCCGGCTATTACGCGCGGCGCGCGGCTTGGGACGCGGCGTCGGCCCGGCTGGAGACCTACGCCGCCCAATATCCCGACGCCGGCGCAGACCAAGGCGTTCGGGGCTATTTGGCCGGCCTTCGCGACGCGGGGCATGCCGGCCTGGCCGCGCGGGCCGAGCGGCTCTTGGCCGCGGAGGTCCCGCCTGCGCCTGTGCGCACCGGCGGAGGCTCCTTAGATACGGCTTCTCTGCGCGAGGTTGCCTTTGCGGCCGCCTCGGGCGGCGGCGCGGCGTTCGATGGCGCGGGCGGCGCGAAGGCGCCGCTCTCGGTCTCCGTCGAGCTTCAGGACGGCCAGCCGCGCGCGCTCTCCGTGGCCTCCGGGGCTTGGCAGCTTTCGGTCGGCCAGCTCGGCATCGACAGCCGCTCTCCTTTGATGACTGAAAGCCCTTATGTCAACATCAGGCGCGTCACCAGGTCGGCGCTTGAGTCGGGCATCGACCGCCGCGTCGAGCTCCAGGCCGGAGTCATCGATATGACGGCGCGCTTCTTCGGAGACGACGCGCCTTCCTCCGCCGGCCGCCTGGCGGAGCTGGCCCGGCGTCTGGGCGTGCCGGAGGACTCCCTCGGCCCGCTGCGTTCGGGCGTCGCCGGCGCGGACCGTTGGAAGTCCGAGGCGGGCGTGCTCGCCGGCGCGCTGGCCCAGTTCGGCCGCGCCGCGCGCCTCCCCTTGCCTCTGCCCGCGGCCGTGGACCTGGCTTGGTCGGTGACGGCCTTGGTCAAGACCGCCGCGATAGCGCCCAACCTAGCCGGCAACGCCACCGGCGCCGTGCGCGTGACCCTGCCTTCGGGGCAGGAGGTCGCCTTGATGGGCGGTTGGACCGAGGATCTTTCGCCGATCGAAAATTCGCTGCTGTCCGACCTGGCCCGCGGTCAGGGACCTAAAGTCGGCTTCTATCGTGACGGCGCGCCCCAGGTGACAGCCGCCATCGGCAGCCCCTTGCCCGGCCTGCCGCAGGTGCATTTGGAACTCGGCGCCTCCCGGCGCTGGGCGGCTTCGGTCGTCGAACAGAAGGTCCAGGCCGGCCTTTCCGGGGCCGTCTCCGGCAAGCCCGTCGAGCTGAAGATGGGCTTCCGGGACGAGAGCGGGCCTTCCATAGAATACGGCCGCCGCGGCGCCTCGGTCGAGGCGTCCTTGACCTTCTCGCCCGGGGCTTCGATCTACGCTTTTTGCGAGAAAGAAAAAATCTCTTACGGCGGTGTCGACATCTCCAACGACGGCTGCCTGAGCGGCCTGCGCTGGACGCCGGGCGTCGGCGCGGTCGCCACGGTCGAGACCTTGTTCGGCGGCAAGGACGCCGTCGCCGGCGCCGGCACGGCCCAGGCCGCGGCCCTGGCCGCCGCGGTAGGACGCCTGGGCGCGGCGGGCTTGGAGGCGGCAGACCGCATCAAAGCCAAGACCGAGCCCTGGGAAGGCCTGAGCGCGGCCGCCTCCGTGCTCGCCGCCCTGCCCCCGGCCGAGGTGGCCGCCGCCCTCGATGTCCTGGCGGCCTCGCCGCTGTCTTCGCAGGCCAAGGGGGTCATCGCCGGGCTGATCCTCAAGGCGATGGACCCCGGTGACGCCGGCTCGGCCGAGGTCCGGCGCTTGGTCTCCGAGCGTCTGGGTCCCGCCTCCGACCTGGATCAGGTCTACGCCGCCAAACGGGTTCTGGCCGTAGAGGCGATCGGCGTGCTCTCCGACCCCGGGTTCTGGGACGGCGCGGCGCAGTCGGTGGTACGCGCCGGGTTCCTTTCGGCGATCTCGGAGCTGAAGATCTCGCTGGGGCCTCTCGGCGCCCTGCGAATCACGCCCGCCTCCACTATCTTGATGGCCAGCGCCGTGCGCTACCACAGCGCGCCGCTGTCGCCGGTGACGGCGCAGGACGCCGCGGCGCTGCAGCAGAACGTCATGGGAGCGCTGGCCGGGGCCGTCGGCGCCGGCGGCAAGGACGCCGATGCCGTGGTCGGGGCGCTCATCGACCGCGCCCGAGACGCTTTCGCGCGATCGCTGGAGAGCGGTCTGATCCCGCGCCTGACGCCCCTCCTTGATGACCGCGTCGCCTTGGCCGATCAGGCCTTGGCCGGTTTGCCGCCCGACACCGCCGCCCGCCTGCGCGCTCGATTGGGCCCGGATCTAGGCTTGGCGAACCTCGACTCGGCCAGCGTTCAGGCCGTCCTGCGCGCCTTGCCTGAACAGGCCGCCGCCGACCTGCGCGCCAACGTGGCGCCGGCCGCCGCCGAAGCGCTGACCCAAGCGCTGGCGCTGGCCGCGCAGACGGTGCGCCGTGAGATCAACCGCACCGTGCTCCAGCTCATGCTGGCTTCTGAAGAGCTCGACCGCTTGACCGTGGACCGGGGCCTCAAGCCCGGCGACCTGGGCGCGCGCATGATCGCCGAATCCTTCGCCCGCCTCGACGAGCGGCGCCGCCGCGGCTTGCGCGCGGCGCGCGGCGGCTCCATAGGCCGCGTCAAGGCGGCCCTCGAAGAGCAGGCCAAGGAGCTGGCCGCGCTCTCCGAAGAGCGCGCGGGCAAGACGCTGCGGGAACAGCATTCGGCCGCGGGCTGGCCCATGGGGCTGCGTGTCGGCTTTGACGCGGCCACCCGCGCCCGGCTCGTGGAGGCCTATGGCGAAGCGGCGCTGAGCGAGGCCGTCACCCGCCTGGCCGCGCGCCTGCCCGCGGGCGCTTCCGCCGACATCCTCGTCGCCTACGGCCCCTTCGACCTCGGCTCGATGACCTCGCGCGGCGCGGACGGTCGCGTGCGCCTGACCATAGGCGCGCCGGGCCGTTCACGGGAGTTCGCGCTCGACACCGCCCTAGACGCGGCCTGGGAGGCCGCGAGACGATGAACCTGCCCAGGAGATAGATATGAAGATAAAAATGGCCCTCAGCTTGAGCTTCGCGCTTGCCCTTGTCGTCGTCGACGCAGGCCTTGCCCTCGCGGCGGCCAGCCCCGCGCTTGATTGCCTGCAGGCCTCCGCGCAAAGCGGCGGCCTTGCCGGTTGTCTGGGCGAGCCCGCGCGGGACGCGGCCGCGCCGGCGGTCGCCGTCGGCCCCGCTTCTGTTTCGACGCCTGCGTCTTTGACCGTGTCCGCTCTGAGACCCGCGCCTAACAAAGCTTACCGAAGAGTGCCGACGCCTACGGGCTATCGGGATGATGAGGATGGGACCGTGGCGACGGGCTTCTTTCAGGGCATGGACAGCGGTTTTAAAACCGTTTTCGCGGCGGTCGTGGCGCCCGCCGTGGCCGGCATCGAGGCCAGCGGGGGCCCATACAAGGGCAACGCCGGCACTTGGGTCTTTACGGGCTTGGGGTTTCTCTTGAGCATCCCCGCCAGCCTCATCGGCGCCTTGGTCGGGGCCCCGGTCGGCGCCGTCGCCGGGATCGTCGCGGAGAAGGTCGCTCCGGGCTCGACCAAGCATTGGTACAGCTTTTAGTCCGGCGCTATGGATAGATATTTGAAGCTTGCGGCGGTGCTGTGCTCGCTAGGCGCGGCTGGTCTTGCGTCGGCGCAGAGCCCGCGGAGGGTCTGCGGCGGCTTCCTGCCGCCCAACGACCTGAAGATCCCCATCGGAAGCGCCAAAGACCTGGGCATCAAGGAGGCCGTCTTCAACGCCGTCCTCACCCGCGTCGAAAGCATCTACACGCCGATCTTCGCCGCGAAAGGCAAGAAGCTCAGGATCAACCGCAAGTGGGATGACGATACCGTCAACGCCGGGGCCATGCAGTTCAACAACACATGGGTCCTGAACATGTACGGCGGCCTGGCTCGGCACAAGGCCGTCACCGCCGAGGGATTTGCCTTAGTGGCCTGCCATGAGATCGGCCATCACATCGGGGGCTTCCCCAAGACCGACGTCGTCTGGCCCACCAACGAAGGCGGCTCGGATTACTTCGCCACGCTCAAATGCCTGCGCCGGGTCTTCACCGGCGACGAGGACACCTCGAAGCTCGCCCCCGTCGCCGTGAAGGCTTGCCGGGCGGCTTTCGCCGCCGCGTCGGAGCGCAAGCTCTGCGAGGTCGGGGCCTTGGCCGGCATGTCGATCGGGGCTTTGTTCCAGGACTTGCGCGGCCAGAGCGCGCCGCCGTCCTATGCCACGCCTGATGCCTCGGTCGTGGCCAAGACGGACGACGCTCATCCCGCGACCCAGTGCCGCCTCGACACCTATCTTCAGGGCGCGCTCTGCGCCAAGCCTCTCGAGGAGGCGCAGGCCGATGACGCGCCCGCGCCCGGAGCCTGCACGGCCGCGGCGGGCTTCTCCGCCGGCTTGAGGCCCAGGTGCTGGTACAAGGCCGCCTCCGGCCAGGCCGCGCCGGCAAAATGGTCTAAGCTGCTGGACGGCTATCAGCCCGTCTTCTGGCGGTAAGAGAAGCGACCATGACATCGGTCATCGCAACGCTTCTGGTCGCCGTCGTCCTATACGGCCTTTGCTGGCGGGCTGCCGGCTACCTGCTCTCGCCCCCCATGTCGCCGATGTCGCATTTCCCTGAACACTACGACCTGCCGTACGAGAAGATGGCCTTCCGGACGCGCGACGGTCTCGAGCTCAAGGGCTGGTTCCTGCCTTCGCCCGGCGGCGACAAGCGCACGATCGTGATGTGCCACGGCATGAGCGACAATAAGGGATTGCTCCTTAAGGAGACCTATTTCCTCAACAAGACCGGGGGCTTCAACTTGGTCTACTTCGACTTCCGGTCCCACGGCGAAAGCGAGGGCGAGATCACGACGACCGGCGCCCTCGAGACGATCGATTTCGACGCCGCGATGGCGTGGCTGCGCCAGGCCAAGCCTGAATTGATGGACACGGTCGGCGTCTTCGGCCTGTCGATGGGGGCGACGGTCGCCATCGTCTCTATGCCCAGGCACCCCGACCTGCGCTGCGCGGCCGTCGAGAGCCCCTTCACCGATTACCGCACCGTCATCGGGCGTTGGTTCTGGAACAATCTGAAGGTGCCGTATTATCCGCTCGTGGCGCTCACCATCATGATCTTGCGCTCGCGCGTCCAAGCTCCCGAGCTCGAGGGGTTCGCCCCGCTGGAGTCCGCGCCGAAGATCTCCCCGCGCCCGCTGCTCGTGATCGGCGGCGAGGGCGACCGTCTGATGACGCCAGGGGATGTGGGCGCCATCTTCAGCGCCGCCCTTGAGCCGAAGCAATTATGGATGGTGCCCGAGGCCGGCCATACGATGTGCCGCATGACCGCGGGCGCGGAGTACGATGAGCGCTTGATCGAATTCTTCTCGAGGAGCTTGTGAATGGACTATAGCCTGACCGAGTCGCAGCGGGACATCGTGGACCTGACGGACCGCCTTGCCCGCGAGAAGATCAAGCCGGTGCGCGCGCATTACGATGAGACAGAGGAATACCCCTGGCCGATCTTCGAGGAGGTGAAGCGCTCGGGCCTGCTGGGGGTCTATCTTCCCGAAGCGTATGGAGGCACCGGGGGAGGGACGATGGAGGCGGTCCTGCTCTCAGAGCATCTCTCGCAGGTCTGCGCGGGCATCTCGCTGGCGGTCACGACCTCGGCGCCTTGCGCGATACCGATCCTCATTTTTGGGTCGCCCGAACAGAGGCGCCGGTGGCTGCCGGACCTGGCCTCGGGGGCCCGGTTGGGCGCGTTTGCCATCACCGAGCCAAGCGCCGGCTCCGACGCCACCGCGCTTGCCTGCCAGGCCAAGCCAGACGGCGACGGCTATGTGCTCAACGGCATCAAGAACTTCTGCTCCGGCGGCGAGGTCGCTGATGTTTACGTCGTTTTCGCCTCGACCGATCCGAAACGGGGAGCGCGCGGGATCTCCGCCTTCGTCGTGGAGAAGGGAACGAAGGGCTTCTCATTCGGGAAAAAAGAGCAGAAGATGGGCATCCGCGCCTCGCCCACCTATGAGTTGGTGTTCCAGGATTGCCGCATCCCCAAGGAAAACCTGCTCTTTAAAGAAGGCTTCGGCTTGTTCGTGGCGCAGGCTTCCTTCGATTTTACCCGGCCGGCGATCGCCGCCCAGGCCGTGGGTCTGGCCACGGGGGCCATGGAGGAGACCCTGGCTTACATCCGGGTGCGCCGCCAGTTCGGACAGGCCATCACCAGCTTCCAGGCGATCCAGCACATGCTGGCCGATTGCGCGGCCGCCATCGAGGCCGGGCGCGCCTTGCTTTACGCGACGGCGCGGGCCATGGACAAGGGCCTGACGCCGGCCATCGACAAGGCCATCAAGGACGACACCATCGTCTATAACGAGATGAAGGCGATGGGCGTCGAGCGCTGGAGCATGGAGTCGGCGATGTCCAAGGTGGTCTGCTCCGACGCCGCGGTGAAGGTGACCATCGACTGCGTGCAGATGTGCGGGGGCATCGGCTATATGCGAGACTTTCCTATCGAAAAATTCATGCGCGACGCGAAGATCACCCAGATCTACGAGGGGACCAACCAGATCCAGCGCAATGAGATCGCGTCCGTCATGATCCGAAGGGCGGCCCAGGAGAAAACAGCATGAACAGCGAAAGGCTCAAGGACAAGGTCGCGATCGTGACCGGCGCGGCTCAGGGCATCGGCTATGCGATCTCGGAGCTCTTCGCCGCCGAAGGCGCCAAGGTGGTCCTCGTGGACGTCAATGCCGACCTGGCGATCCAAGCCGCGGCGAAGCTCTCCGCCGGGGGCGCTTTGGGTTTGGCTTGCGATGTGACCAAGCACGAGCAGTGCGAGGCCGTAGTGAAGACCGCGCTGGAGAAGTTCGGCAAGATCGATATCTTGGTCAACAACGCGGGCATCGCCAAGGACAATTTGATCATGCGCATGTCCGAGGAGCAGTGGGACCTGGTGATGGACGTGAACCTGAAGGGGGCGTTCAACTTCATGAAGGCCTGCAGCCGTCCGATGATGAAGGCGCGCTACGGGCGCATCGTGAGCATCGCTTCCATCGTGGGGCAGGAAGGCAACGGCGGCCAGGCGAACTACGCGGCGTCGAAGGGGGCCTTGGTGTCGCTGACGAAATCGGTGGCGAGGGAGTTCGCCTCGCGCGGCATCACCGCCAACGCGGTGTCTCCGGGCTTCATCAAGACGCCGATGACGGACCGGGTCCCGGAGGATGTGAAGGTGAAGTTCGTGGCGCGCATCCTGCTGGGGCGCATGGGCGAACCCCTCGACGTCGCCCGGGCCGTGCTGTTCTTCGCTTCGGATGAATCGTCGTACGTCACGGGCCAGGTGCTCAGCGTCAACGGCGGCGTGCATATGTGAGGCCGCCTTTGCTTCGGCTCTGGAAAAAGCTAGCATCGCATCGTGGCCGCTGAACCCGGACTTTTCGGACCCTTGCTGAGCCGCTTTCGCGCGGAAGCCGGCTTCAAGTCGGCCTATCAGTTCTTCCACGGCAACGGCGGGCGCCGGCACTTCGCTTTCACCTTTCCCTACTATCTCAGGCTGGAGCGCCGAGGAAGCCTTCCGCGGCCCGAGTGGATGGCGTCGATCATGCTGGCCCTGCGGCTGAGCCCCGGAGAGGCCGCGGCCCAGAGCTTGTTTTTGGCCTATCTCAAGGACCTGCTCAGGACGCAAGCGGCCTATGAGCTGGTCTTGGCTCCCTTGCTTTGCCGCCACGAGCGGGGCCTTCGGCCCCTTTCCGCCGACGCCATGCGTTGGATCAAGGCGGAGCATTCCGTGCACCTCACGCCCGAACAGTTCGCGGCCATCAGCTCCAGCGAAGCCGCCTATTGGTGTTCGGAGCTGCTCTGCAACGACCGGGGCGCTTGGAGCGCCGAGGAGCTGGCCAAGACGCTGTCCTTGCCTTTGCCCGCGGTCAAAGCCGGGCTAGCCCGGATCGTGGCGGCCGGCATCGCCAAGAAGGCGCCCGGCCGGAAGTTCAAGAGCCGTCTGGCCGGGAAGTTCTATACGTTCCCCGGACGCCTGAAGGGCATGAAGTCCCAGTTCGAGGGGGTGCACGGCTTCTGGGACAAGATGGCATCCAAGCGGGGCGGCGAGGTGGCTTCCCGCGTCGAGCTCATCCGCGCCGAGGCCGGCTTCATCCACAATTATACGCACGCCATGGCCGAGACCTTGGACTTGGCCAACACGGGCGGCACCCATGCCAAGGGCGAGAACACCGGCCTCTACCTCATCGAGGCGCGCATCCGCCGGCTGATGCCCTTCTAGGTCTTATGACGGCCCGCCAATAGGTCTTTAGTCCGTCGCCGTCCCTGCCTTATATAGGTTGAATAAGGCGTGCGATTCTTACTCGCCCTCTGTCTGGCCGCTCAGCCCGCCTCCGCCGTCGTGGCGCCGGTGCGCTTCACCGTACCTGTCAACCTTGGATCCGGCGTCTCCGCCGCGGGCGCTTCCACGGTTGGACGCGGCCTTGGAAACCTGACCCTTAGACCCGGCTTATCATCGTCGCCGCTGCCTTTGGCCCCGCTGCCCTTGCCTTCTTCTTTGGCCGTCGTTCCGGCCGCGGCCGCCTCTCCCGTCGGTGTGGCCGCCTCCCCGATGGCCTTGAGTCCCGCGGCCGCCATTCCCGAAAGACTAGCCGAGGTCAGCCGGCAAGTGGGCTTGGACCTCGAAAGCCTGCCCGGCCTCTCGGGGGAATCCTCGAGAGACGCCGGCGAACGCCATATCCGCCTCTTGATGGGCGAAAAGCTCGCCGGCCCGAGCGCCGATGCCACCCCCGGCAAACCTTCCGAGGCCGCACCGATTGCTCCCTCCCGGGCCGCCCCGGCCCAAGCTCCCGCCCCTGAGCCTCAGGACCCCGTCAAGGCCAAAGCCGTCAAGCTCATGATGTGGGGCACCCCGGCGTTCAAGCTCGGAGCCGAGGTCGTCACCCTCAGCATCCCGCTGTTGGCGCTGCAGACGTTGGGCGGAGTCACCCACGTCGCCGCCCTCGTCGTCTTCTATCAGGCGGCCCAGGCTGTCTTCGGCTCGCTGACTTCGTCCTTGACCGACCGCTTCCAGGCCAGCAAGGTGCTCTCGGTCAGCATACTCGCCCAAGGCGTTCTTGTCGGGGGCCTGCTTACCGTCAGCGCCCTGGGCCTTTTCTCGCCTTGGATGCTCTATCCCGCTTACGCTTTGATCGGCGGCGCCATCGGCATAGCCGACACCGCTCGCAAGAGCATCCCCGCCCTGATCTTGGGGCACGACCAGCAGGAGCTCATCGGCTACAACGCGCGCCTGCACCGCCGCTACGAGGTCGCCGGCGTCATCGGCGCCGTCGCCGGCGGCCTGCTGCTCGGCCTTCTCGGCCCCATGTATGCCATGATCCTCCAGCCGCCGGCCTATATCGCCTCGGCTTTCCTCTTCTGGAAGATCAGCCATCCCCAGGCTCAGGCGCCGGAGACGTCACCCTCCAGCGCCGGCGTCAAGGGCTGGCTGAGCGGCTACTGGGGAGACCTCAAGACCGGCTTCTCCATCATAGGGGCCGATCGCCGCTTCCGGTGGCTGGCCGCGGCCATGATCCTGCCGCTGATCGTCCACCGTGTCTTCGAAAGCCTGCTTCTGCCCGTCTATGCCAAAACCGTCCTGGGCGCGGGCGCTTTGTCCGCGGTGCTTCTGGCCTCCTCCAACCTGGGCGAGCTGGGGGGAGCTTCGGTCTTATTGCGCTGGTCCAAGAAGCATCCCGGCCCTGCCGTTTGGGTGCGCTGGGCGGGCTATGGCCTGCTGGCGTCTTGGATCCTTTCCGCCGTCGCCGGCCTGCCGCTGTGGGCCAGCCTCAGCTTGCTGATCCCCGGCATCTTCCTCTTCAGCTTGAGCTGGGCGCAGAGCCAGCTCAGCCTCGAGACCGACATCCAGGAACGCGTCTCCAAGCGCGACCAGCCGCGGGTCTTGAGCGTCTTGAACGCCCTATTCATCCTCGGCACCGCCGCCGTCTCCTTCGGCCTCGGCCGCTTCCTCGACTGGCTGCCGGTCTCTTCCGCCTTCTTGTGGATCAACGCCGGCTGCACGGCGCTGGCCGTCCTCGTCTGGCTGGCCTCCAAACGCCTCAAGCCTTGACACCCTGAGCCGTCCTGCTACACTTAGCGGATGCTCTGGCTTTGGGGGCTCTTGGCCGCCATCCTGCTCATCGCCGCCTACGACCTCTTCCTCAGCGGCGACAACATCCTGCGCAACTTCCCCGTCGTGGGCCACCTGCGCGGCATGCTCATCGAGCTGGGGCCGGAACTGCGGCAGTACATCATCGCCAACAACCGGGAAGAAGCCCCTTTCAACCGCGAGGAGCGCGACTGGATCTACCGCTCGGCGCGCGGCGAGAACAACTACTTCGGCTTCGGCACCGATGACCAGATCTACGGCACGGGCTATCCGATCATCAAGCATGCGGTCTTCCCCTATGGAGACGTCAGCTTCACGGCCTCCATCCACGACCGGATCCACGACGTGCCTTGCTCCAAGATCCTGGGCGAGACCCATGAGCGCGACAAGGCTTGGCGGCCTCGCTCGATCGTCAACGTCTCGGCGATGAGCTTTGGTTCGCTGTCGGCTCCGGCCATCGAGGCCCTCAACCGCGGCGCGGCTGCGGCCGGCTGTTGGCATAACACCGGCGAAGGCGGACTGTCGCCCTATCACCGCAAGGGCGCCGACCTGATCTATCAGATCGGCACGGGGTATTTCGGCTGCCGGAGCCTGGAAGGCGGCTTCAGCATGGACAAGCTCCTGGAGACGCTGGAGGGAGCCAGCGTCCGGGGCCTTGAGATCAAGCTGTCCCAAGGCGCCAAGCCCGGCAAGGGCGGCATGCTGCCCGCCGCCAAGGTGACGCAGGAGATCGCCCGCATCCGCGGCGTGCCGCAAGGCAAGGACTGCATCAGCCCCAACGCCCACTCGCAGTTCTCGGACCACCGCGGTCTGATCGCCTTCGTCGAGAGGCTGGCCGCGGCCACGGGGCTGCCGGTGGGCATAAAATCCGCCGTCGGCCACCTGGGCTTCTGGCGGGAGCTGGCGCTGGAGATGAAGGAGACCGGCCAGGGGCCCGATTGGATCACCATCGATGGGGGGGAAGGCGGCACGGGCGCGGCGCCGCTCTCCTTCGCCGACCATGTGTCGCTTCCATACAAGATCGGCTTCACCCGCGTCTACAAGACTTTCCTGGACGAGAAGATGGCCGACCGGTTGGTTTGGATCGGCAGCGGCAAGCTGGGCTTCCCTGATCGCGCGATCGTCGCCTTCTGCCTGGGCGCCGACCTCGTCAACATCGCGCGCGAAGCCATGCTGTCGATCGGCTGCATCCAGGCTCAGAAGTGCCACACCGGTTTTTGCCCGACCGGGGTGACGACGCACAACGCTTGGCTGCAGCGCGGCTTGGAGCCCGGGCTGCAGTCCGCGCGCTTCGCGCGTTTCTGCCAATCTTTCCGCAACGAGCTTTTGGCGGTGACCCATGCCTGCGGCTACGAGCACCCCTGCCAGTTCACCGCCGAGGACGTCGAGCTCAGCGCCGGCCCCGGGGTTTTTAAAACCCTCAAGGAGCTCTACGGCTACACGCCGGCGCGGCAGTGGAACGGCGTCGAGGGCTGGGGAAAAGAAGCCTAGCGCCGCGGCCCAGCTGATGATAGCCCCCATGCTGACCTTCCTTCTCGCCGGCCTGCTCTCCACCGTCCAAGCCGCCCAAGCCCCCGACCCTGTCCTTGCTTCTTTCAATAGCCGCGTCCAAATCTCCAGCGCCGCCCCGGCCGCCGACCGCCTCATCCTCCAGAACGCCCTGGCCAAGCTCTACGCCGCCCCCACGTCCAAACCCCTCGTCGAACGCTTCGTCTCGCGAAACATCACCGGAACCCTCGGCTGGGAGCGTCTCACCTCCGGCAAGCAGTTCCAAGGCGGCTCCGGCTTCGTCGGCCGGTTCGGCGCCACCGATCCCCATGCAGACCCCATGGGCGTCTCGGTCAACACCGCTTATCTCGATTGGGCCCGTGCCCAGGGCTGGAGCGACGACCGCATCGCCGTCAGGGTCGCCGGCCATCTCGCCCACGAGCTTCTAGGCCACGTCCTGGAAGGCACCCTGGCCCGCCGCGCCGGCCTCCTCGAGGCTTTTAATCTCTACGATGGCAACGAGCTCAACGCCCTCCTCGTCGGCTGGCTCACGAGCGACGACCTCGGCTTGCCGGGCGACGACCTTATGTGGGAATTCCTCGCTTCTCCTGAAAGCTTGCGCCGCGGCCTCCAGGAGCGCGGCGCCGACTACGCCATCGCTTTGCCCTTATCGTCGCTGCGCGGGGGCGGACCACGGGAATATCAGGCGCGCCTGCTCTCCAACGCCCAGTCCCTTCAGGAACTGCCAGACAGCCGGCACGCCAACGACGTCACCCTCTCCATCATCGACCACTTCATCACCGGGCATCCCACCGGAGACCCCCTGCATCTCACCGCGGAGCGCGCCGCCACCCTGCTCCACAACAGCCAAGTCTACCGCGACGACTACTTCCCGGCGCAGGAAAAGAAACTCGTCAAGATCGAGGAAGCCCTGCGGCGCTTCAAGGCGCGCCTGGAAGATCCCGTGGAGGGGGCCAAGATCTCGACGCAGGCGGGCAACCCCGCCTTCGACGGATGGGAGGGGGCGATCGCGCGGGACGTCGCGGAGCTCAGGCGGCGCTTCGGCGGCAGGACCGCGCCCGCCCAGGCGGATCATTGGCCGGCGGGCCAGCTCTCAGGCGCCCAGCTCACCGAGCTCTACGACCGCGACCATGTCCTGCACCCCGAGCATTGGGGCAAGGCGCCCTAAGGCGCCGCCAGCTGCCGGCGGAGGCCCGATGGCCCCGGAGGTCAGTGGCTCTTGAGCAATGCCAGGAGCTGTTCGCCGTAGCGGCCGCGCTTGAGCGCGCTAAGGCTTTTGAGCGGGTCGCTTTCGCCGTTGGTGGTGGCGTCTCGCGCGATGGCGCGCAAGGTCTCGCTGGAGAGGATGACGACCGGGTCGAGGCTCTCGCGCTCGGCTTGGGCCTTGCGCCATTGCCGCAAGGATTCGAAGAGCTTCCATTCGCGGTTGTCGCGGCGCTCGGGCCGGGTCCGAGGCGGGGCGACCAGGGGGCCGGCGGCCTTGCCCCGCTCGACGCAGGCGAGCAGAGCGGCGCCGAAGCGCTCCAGCAGGTAGGGAGACATCCCTTTGACCTGGGACAGGGTCTCGACGCTCGACGGCATGGCCAGGGCCAAGCGGACCATCAGGTCCTCGGCCATCACGCGGAAAGGGGCCTTGTCGCGGCTCTGCGACTGCTTCTCGCGGAACAAGAAGATCTCCTTGAGGCAGCTGGCTTGGAGCCCTGAAAAATCGTTGCGCCCGGTCATCTTCCAGAAGGCGTCCGGGTCGAAGGTCTTGGTGACGGGCTGGAGGTCGGCTAGGCCCTCGAAGCACTCCTTGGCGTCCTGCTCGCGATCCTTCTGCCGCAGGAGCTCCTTTTGGATATCGGCCAGGCGCATCAGGTAATGCGTGTCCATCTGCGCGTAGCGGGTCTGGGCCAGCGACATCGGGCGCTTTCCCCAGTCGGCGCGCTGCAGCTTCTTGGACAGCTTGACGCCGAAGTGCCGCTCGATGGCCGCCGCCAGGCCCAACTCCTTGAAGCCGAGGATGCGGCTGGCGATCATCGTGTCGAAGAGGTTGGCGAACTGGAAGCCGTAGTCGCGCTTGAGGCAGAGCACGTCGTATTCGCCGGCGTGGAAGATCTTCTCGATGGCGGGGTCGGCCATCAGCGGGCCCAGCGAGGAGAAATCCTTGACGGCCAGCGGGTCGACGATGAAGTCTTCCGTCGGAGTCGAGATCTGGAATAGGCAGACCTTCTCTTGGTAGGCGTAGAAGCCGTTGGACTCGGTGTCGATGGCCAGGCGCGGGCATTTGGCGAACTCGACGACGACCTCTTCAAGATGCTCGCGCGCCGTGATGAGGGTGGCGTCTTTGACGGTGAACTCGCTCATCTCGCTCATCTCAATCGGCGTAAAGTCGGCTCAACTCTTGGGAGCGCTGGGTGGCCGCGACGACGGCGTCGATGAGCACGGCGCGCAGGCCCCTGGCCTCGAGCACGTGGATGGCGTTGATGGCCGTGCCGCCGGGCGTCGTGACCTCGTCTTTCAGGATGGCGGGATGGCGGCCGGTCTCCAGCACGAGCTTGGCCGCGCCGAAGACGGTCTGCGCCGCCAGCTGGGTGGCGACCGCGCGCGGTATTCCCATCTTGACGCCGCCGTCGATCATGGCCTCGATGACCATGTAGATGTAGACCGGGCCCGAGCCCGAGAGGCCGGTGACGGCGTCGAGCGCCGACTCGGGAAGTACGACGGCTTTGCCGACGGAGGAGAAGATCTTCACGGCCAGGGCCAGTTCGCGGGCTCCGGCATGCTGGCCGGCCGCCACCGCGGTGGCGCCGGCGTCGACGAGGCAGGGGGTGTTGGGCATGGAGCGCACCACGGGGCAGGCTTTGCCGAGCTTGTCGGTGATGGTCTTGCTTGTGATGCCGGCCATCAGGCTGATGATCAACTGGCTCTTCTTGATGACGGGGGAGAGCTCCTTGAGCACGGCGGCAGACATCTGCGGCTTGACGGCCAGGATGATGATGTCGGCGCCGGAGGCGGCCTTGCGGTTGTCGGTCGTCGTCTGCACGTGCCAGCGCTTGCGCAGGGCCGCCAGAGCCTCTTCGCCGCGCCGGCTGGCCGTGACCATTCGCGGCGTGGTCAGCTTGCCGCGCAGCAGGCCTCCGAGGAGGGCGGTGCCCATATTTCCGGCACCAATGACGGCGATTCTCTTGTTCTTCAGCATTTGGCAATAAAAAACCCGGAACCCAGGTCGGCGGTCCGGGGGGCACGAGGTTGCTTCTGTTAAGTTATAACAGGATTACTCCCTCCCGTCAACCCCCCCGGCCTGGACAAAGGGCCTAAGCCGATTGCCCAGAGGACCCTTCTTCCGGAGGCTGCGCGCTGGTAAGATGTCCTTATGAGGAAGCTGCTGCTGGCTTTGCTGTTTGCCGCCGTCCCGGCAAGCTCGGCCGTCATCACAGGCCGGCAGGCCGGTCCCACCGGTCTTGGTCCCACTTTTGCCGCGCCTGGAGTAAAGACAAGTCCTTCTTTTGGCCCCTCGTTGAGCCCTGCCGCCCTCGTGCCGTCCCTGCTTGCCCCGGGGCAGGCAAGCCCGGCCCCTTCTCTCTCCGTCATCGCGCCCGAAGCCGTCATCGAGCCGGGGGGGGCGTGCGCGCCGCGGGGCTCGGGGGGGCCCGCGCCGGCGCCTGACGGGCCTGAGCCCGGGGGGG
>CAZEAE010000006.1:137355-154467 GCA_964510095.1 uncultured Elusimicrobia bacterium
TCTCGCCTTCAGCGCCCCCTACGCCGTCATCGCCCGGGGGGCGCCTGCCGCGCGGGGGGCCGGGGGGGCGCAGCCGCCGACGCTTCCGTCGACTGAGCCCGGCTCCGTTTCATTAAAGAGCTCCTCCGACGAATCTTGGTCCCGCCTGATCGGCGAGGAGTCCCGCCCCCTCAACATCCTCTTGGCCGGCTCCGAATCGGTGCCCTACATCAAGACCGGAGGCCTGGCCGACGTGATGGACGCCTTGAGCCGCGGTTTCGCCGGCAAGGGCCACAAGGTGAAGATGTTCCTGCCTAAGTATCCGGAGATCGACGCCGCCAAGCACGGCTTGAAGCCGGTGCCGGGCTCCTTCCAGGTTCCGGTGGCCGGCCGCCAGGAGCCGGTGACGCTCTGGCATGCCGAGCGGGGCGGCGCCGACATCTATCTGATCGACAACCCGAACGTCTATTCGCGCGACGGGCCCTATGCCAGGCTTTCGCCCGGCTACGACGACACCGATGAGCGCTTCATCTTCTTCTCCCGGGCGGCGCTCGAGGCGGCGCGCTTCATCGGGTTCTCACCGGACGTCGTGCATACCCACGACTGGCATACGGGCCTGATGCCGGCGCTGCTCAAGACCGTCTACGCCTCAGACCCCTTCTTTTCCAAAGCGGTCTCGCTTCAAACGATCCACAACATCGCCTACCAAGGCATCTTCGGCTTCGAGAGCCTGATCAAGGCGGGCCTCGACCCGAAGGATTTCAACCACCACAAATTCGAGTATCACGGGAAGTTCAGCCTGCTGAAATCCGGCCTGGTCTCCGCCGACGCGGTCTCCACCGTCAGCCCCACCTACGCCGCGCAGATCCAGTATTCCTCCGAGTTCGGCATGGGCCTGGAAGGCCTCTTGCGCTACCGCGCCGCCGATGTGCACGGCATCCTCAACGGCTTGGACCCGCAGCTTTGGGACCCTAGGACCGACCAGAACTTGGCCGCCAACTACGGGACCGAGGACGCCGCCGCCGGCAAGGCCGCCAATAAGGCCGCGCTGCAGGCGGAGCACGGCCTGGCTCAAGACCCGAAGGCCCCGGTCTTCGGCGTGGCCGCCCGCTTGGACCGCCAAAAGGGCTTGGACCTCATCGCCGACGTCGTGCCGCTGCTCGTGCAGCTCGGCGGCCAGCTCGTCATCGCCGGCTCGGGAGACCCGGAGCTCAAGACCCGCTTCGAGGAGTTGACCGCGCGCTACCCTAAGAACGTCTTCCTGCATCCCTTCAGCGAGTCCTTCGCCCGGCAGGTCTTCGCCGCCTCGGACTTCCTGCTGATGCCGTCGCGCTTCGAGCCTTGCGGCCTGTCCCAGCTCATCGCGCATCGCTATGGTTCGTTGCCTATCGCGACTCGCACCGGCGGGCTCAGCGACACGATCAAGGATGTCGCCGAGCATCCCGGAAAAGGCGACGGGATCTTTTTGGGGGACTTCTCGGTCCAAGCGCTGACCGAAAGCTTGGCCCGGGCCTTCGTCCTGCACTATAAGGCCGACGGAGTCCTGGCGCAGGCCCGCGCGCGCGCCATGGCCAACGACTCTTCCTGGGGCCCGGCGCTGGACAATTACATCGCCCTCTTCCGAGACCTGCTCTCCCGCCGCGGATGATGGCCGGAGCGGTCCTGCTCTTCTGGAGTCGAAGAACGACCCTCACCCGGGGCTGCTACCGCAAGCGTTTCCAGCGCCTCCTTAGCGCTTCAAGACTTACGGCGCAGCGACTGTAGGCGGCTGCAGTCGACTGGCCCCGGGGCCGGTTAAGGCAGGGGCTTGGGAAACAGCAGCATCAAGGCGACGCCCACGAAGGCCAGGAACATGCCCAGATACTGAAGGCTGGAGACCTTGTCCCACTCCCGGAACAGGATCAGGCCGACGGCGATGGTGCTGACGCTCAGCAGTGAGTCGATCACCCCGGCGCCGACGGCCAGGCCCAGGCGGGCCGTGACCAGGCCGAAGGAGACGAAGACCAAGGGAGAAGACAAGAGCATCAAGAACAGCGGCCACGACACCTTGCCCGGCTGTTTGGCCCAGACGGCGCTGACCGAGTTGGCAAAAAGCGCGATGGCCAGCGCGCCGGCGATAAGGGGGACCTGCTTCATCTAGGCCGAGACGGCCGCGCCGTCCTTGTGGGCGGCCAGCACGATCTGCGCGCAGGCGGCCGCGTCCGAGAGCGCCTCGTGGTGGTCGAGCTCGATGCCCAGGTGCCGGCAGACGTCGGGCAGCTTCGTCGGACGGATGTCCCAGGCCTTGCGCGCCAGCTGCACCGTGCAGACGAACTTCTGCGGAGGCGGCGTGATCCCGGCGGCCAGGCAGCAGGCCGTCAGCACGCGGCGGTCGAAGCCGGCGTTATGGGCGGCGAAGAAGTCCGCGCCTTCCAGGCTCTTCAGCAGCGTCGGCCAGAGTTGGGCGAAGGTCGGCTTGTCCTTGACGTCCGACCATGAGATGCCGTGCACGTAGGTGAATCGGAACAGGCTGCGAGGCGGCCGGATCAGGGTCACGGTCTTGGACGCCACGACGCCGTCCTTGACCCGGACGATGCCGATGGCGCAGGCCGAATCGGCCCCTTGATCGGCGGTCTCGAAGTCGATGGCGGCGAAGTTCACTTTTTCTTCTTCCCCAGGCCGTAGGCCTTGTGCAGGGCGCGCAGGGCGACTTCCCCTTGCTTGAGGTCTACGACGCAGGACACCCGCAGGTCGGAAGCCACGATCATTTGGATGTTGATCTTGTGGCGCGCCAGGGTCTCGAACATCTTCGCGGCGACCCAGGGGTGATGCCTGAAGCCCGTGCCCACGGCCGACACCTTGGCCACCTGATCGTGGACGTCCACTCGGGCCTTGAGTTTCGCCGCGATCTTGGCCAGGGGCTCGCGCGCTTTGGCCACGTAGGCGCGGGGGGTCATCAGCGAGATGTCGTTGACGCCGGCATGCGTCGGCGCCGATTGGATGATCATGTCCACCGGGATGTCCCGTTCGGCCAAGGCCGAGATCACCTCCGCGGCCACGCCCGGGCGGTCGGGCACGTCGACGACGCTGATGCGGACCTCGTTCTTGTCCAGCGACAAGCTCGAGACAAAGGCTTTTTCCAGCATGGACTCCTCCTGCGGCACGATCCAAGTCCCTTTTTGGGGGTGAAAAGCGGAGCGGACGTGGATCTTGACGCCGAAGCGCTCGGCCAGTTCCAGGGAGCGGGCCTGCATCACCTGAGAGCCCGAGCCCGCCAGCTCCAGCATCTCTTCGAAGGTGATCTTAGGCAGCTTGCGCGCCTCGAAGACGATGCGCGGGTCGGCCGTGTAGACGCCCTTCACGTCGGAGTAGATCTCGCACTGCTTGGTCTTGAGCGCCGAGGCCAACGCGACCGCCGTCAGGTCCGAGCCCCCGCGTCCGAGGGTGGCCACCGCGCCCTGTTCGTTCAATCCCTGGAAGCCGGCCACGGTCACGATGCGCCCCGCCTTGAGCTCCTTGAGCAGGCGTTTCGTCCTTATGCGGACGATGTGCGAGCGCGTGTGCGAGCCCCCGGCCTCGATGCCGGCCTGGGCCCCGGTCATCGACACCGCCGGGTAGCCTTTGGCTTGGCAGGCCATGGCGAATAGGGCGATGGAGACCTGCTCGCCGGTCGACAGCAGCTGGTCGATCTCGCGGCCGTCGGCGCAGCGCCCCGGGCAGACGCGCTCGGCCAGGGCCAAGAGCTCATCGGTCATCTCCCCGGGCGCCGAGACCACGACCACCACCCCGTAGCCGCGGCGGCGGGCGGCGGTGGCTCTCTCAGCGGCGCGCTGGATCTTCTCCGGGTCGGCGACGGAGGTCCCCCCGAACTTCATGACGCACAGCTTCAAAGTCTCCGCGCTCCTTGACGGTCGACGCTCAGCAGCAGCGAGCGGCTTTCGACGCCTTGGGCTAGGAAGGCGGCCGTCATCGCCGCGCCGATGGCTTCCTCGCCGGTGCCGCGGCGGCAGAGCGCCAGGACGCTCGGGCCCGCGCCGGACAAAGCCGCGCCGCACTGGCCCGCTTTGCGCGCGGCGCGCAGCACCGAGGTGAGGCCTTTGATCAGGGGCGCGCGGTAAGGCTGATGGATGGTGTCCTGCATGGCCGCGGCCAGGTCCGCCCAGCGGCCGCGCTCCAGCGCGCTGGCAAGGAGCAGCGCGCGGGAGATGTTGTCGACGGCTTGCTCGCGCAAGACGGTGCGCGGCAGGACCGCGCGGGCCTCGGAGGTGGCGAGTTCGAAGGCGGGGACGCAGACGACGGCCCGCAGCTCCGGATGCGGCATAAGGGCATGCAGGCGCGGCAGCTTCGTCTCGTCGGAGGTCGACAGCTGCAGCCCGCCATAGAGGGCCGGCGCGACGTTGTCGGGGTGGCCTTCGAGGGTGACGGCGTATTTGAAGAGTTCTTCGTCGGACAGCGGCGCGTCGAGCACGGCGTTGGCGGCGTAAAGCCCGGCGACGATGGCCGCCGCGCTGGAGCCCAGGCCGCGCGAGGTCGGGATGCGGTTGACGGCTTTGAGCACGATGAGCCCTTCATGGCGCGAGCCCAATACGCAGAGCGCGGCCTTGGCCAGCAGGTTGGCGCGGCCGGCGGGCAGCTTCCCGGCGCCTTCCCCTTCGATCTCGACGACCACTTCGCCGGGATCCTTGTAAAGCTCGAGGGTCAGCTCGTTGCGCAGGTCCAGAGCCATGCCGAGGCAGTCGAAGGCCGGGCCTAGGTTGCTGGTCGACGCCGGCACGCTCACGCGCACGCTTCGCAGAGGCTTCATCGCGTCCTCTTCTTGAGCCGCAGAGGCATCTCCGGGTCTTTCAGGCCGTGGCCGGTCAGGATGCAGACGATGGTCCCGGCGAATCGGACTTTTTCGCGGCAGAGCTTGAGCAGGCCGGCGACCCCGGCGGCGCTGGAGGGCTCACAGAAGACGCCTTCAAGGCTGGCCAGCAGGCTGTAGGCCGACAGGATCTGCGCGTCGGTGACCTTGCCGATGAGCCCGCCCGACTCGTCGCGGGCCGCAAGCGCCCCGGCCTTCGAGATGGGCGCTCCGATGCGGATCGCGGTGGCCACCGTCTTGGGGTCTTTGACGGTGCGTCCCAAGACCAGGGGGGCGGCGCCGGCGGCCTGCCAGCCCATCATCTTCGGGCGCTTGCCGCCGAGCTCCTTGTAGCCCTTCCAGTAAGCCGTGATGTTGCCGGCGTTGCCGACCGGCATGAACTGGTGGTCGGGCGCGCCTCCGAGGTCTTCTACGATCTCGAAGGCCGCCGTCTTTTGGCCCTCGAGCCGGTAAGGGTTGGAGGAGTTGACCACGGTGAAGCCGGAGCGCTCCGCTTGGCGCAGCGCCAGGGCCAGGGCCTCGTCGAAGTTGCCCGCCACCTGGATCATCTTGGCGCCGTACATCAAGGACTGGGACAGCTTGCCCGCGGCTACGGCTCCTTTGGGAAGGTAGACATGGCAAGGCAGCCCCGCGCGCGCGGCGTAGGCGGCGGCGGAGGCGGCGGTGTTGCCGGTGGAGGCGCAGAGCACGCCGCGCGCGCCTTCTTCCAGGGCTTTCGAGATGGCTACCGTCATGCCCCGATCCTTGAAAGAGCCCGTGGGGTTGGACCCCTCGAGCTTCAGGTAGAGCCGGGCGTCTTCGAGGCCGGCGAGCCTGGCCAAGCGCGGGGCCTCGATGAGAGGCGTGCCGCCCTCGCCCAGGGTGACGATGGGCGTCTTGGCGGTGACCGGCAGGCGGCGGCGGTAGCGCGCGATGAGCCCGGTCATCAGGAGGGCAGGATACGCATGACGGTCTTACGCCGCGCCACCGTCTTGAGCGCGCCGATGTGTTCGAGGGCTTTCTGGAAGCGGCCCAGCGTCGTCGGATGCGTGGTCAAGACGATGGGCATGCCGAGCGGGGCCAAGACGTCGGACTGGTGGATGGTGGCGATCGACACCCCGTGACGACCCAGCCCGGCGGTGATCGAAGACAAGACGCCGGGGCGGTCTTGGGCGAAGAGACGCAGGTAGAAAGAGGACACGGACTCCTGGGCGGGGGCGAGCGCGGCGCGCCCTAGCGGCGCTCGGCGAGCCGGGATGGCTCCCAGGATGTCGCGCGAGAGCATGAAGATGTCGCCGACGACGGCGCTGGCCGTGGGGCCGGGCCCGGCGCCCTTGCCGTAGAACATGAGGTCGTCGGCGGCCGAGGTCTTGACCAGGACGGCGTTGTACTCGCGCCGCACCGCGGCCAGCGGGTGCTCCAGCGGCACCAGGGTCGGCGCCACGTGGGCCTCGACGCGGACGCCGTCTTTCCAGTCGAAGCGCAGCACGCCCAAGAGCCGGACGGCGCGCCCTAGGCTTTCGCGCGCGAAGTCCAAGTCCTCGCGGGACAGCCCGGTGATGCCGCTGCAGTCGATGGCCCCGGGTTTGATCCAGGCGCCGGTGATAAGGGAGGCCAGCACCGAGATTTTTTGCGCCGTGTCTTGGCCGCTTACGTCCATCGTCGGGTCTTTTTCGGCGAAGCCCAGCTTCTGGGCTTCCTTCAAGGCGTCTTCGAGGCTGAGGCCGGCCTCGGCGCGGGTCAGGATATAGTTGGTCGTGCCGTTGAGTATCCCGTAGAGCGCCTCGATGCGGTTGGCGGCGAAGCTGTTGTCCAGGGCAGCCAGGAGCGGGATGCCGCCGGCGACGCTGCCTTCGAAATAGAGCCGCCCGCCGCCCGCGGCGGAGGCCTTCTGTATCTCATCCCAGCAGTGAGACAGCAGGCGCTTGTTGGCGGTGACGACGTGCCGGCCGCTCTTGAGAGCGTCTACGACCAGGCGGCGCGGGGCTTCCAGCCCGCCCATGAGCTCGACGATGATGTCGAGCGGTCGGCCGAGCAGCTGTTGAGGGGTGGTGGCGCGAAGGACGCCGGAGCCCAAGCCCAAGGCGCGGGCTTCCTTCAAGACGTCCCGGTCGCAGACGGCGGCGAGCTCGATCCTGGCGCCGAGGCGGCGGCAGAAGCGCTCCTGATTGGCGGCCAAGAGGCGGACGGTCTCGCGCCCCACGAAGCCGAGACCGGCCACGCCTACCTTGATGGTACGCATGGCGGTAGTCTACCAAATCCCGCTGTTGACAAAAGAGGCCGCCGGGGCTAACCTTGGGGAGATGCTCTCCGCTGCCTTGGCGCTGCTGCTGGCAAGCCCGCTCTGGGCCGCCCCGGCGCCGCTCTGCGTGCCGATATCCTCCATGACCGCAGAGGACCAGCCGGACTCGCTGCAGGACCTGCTGGACTGCCAGAAGGACAAGCTCGGGGATTTCGCCACGGACTACGAGACCAAGCACAAGACCGCGCCTTCTTCCGCCACGCTCGACAGATGGCAGGACGCCCAGCAGGCCGAGGTGCGCGCTTTCTTGAGCCGGAACCCGGGGATGGCGTCTCTGGATCAGACGGTGGAGGCGGCCATCGCAGAGGACGCCAAGCCGAAAGACCCGGCAATGATGTCGGATTGGGAGAAGCTGCAGGCGGGCGTCAAGAAGAAATCGGAGGGCGGGAAAAAGGGGATCACCTCCGGATCGGCCGCCGACATCACGGATTACCTCAAGGAGAAGCAGGGCGGCGTCAGCCCCGACATGGCGGAGCTGCTCGACTCGGTCCAGAAGGACGGCGGCACGCTTTCAGCGGGGACCATGGAGAAGCTCAAGGCGGCGGCCAAGGCCGCCAAGGGCGGCGGGATGGACCTGGGCGTCAAGCCCGAGATCGAGCAGGGCCTGATGGCGCCGCCCGACGTGCGCTGAAGGCCGAACGCTTAGTTCTTGAGGTAGCCGGGGCAGTCCGCCATCGGCAGGCGCGGGAACTTCGTGAACTTCGGGTCGGTCTCCGCGAGTGCGCAGCGGTAGATGGCCGAGCCCGTCTTGGTCGTCAAGCGCTTCGACTTCCGGCAAGAGGCGCAAAGGCCTGCCGCGGCGATGATGCTTTCGATCTCGGCCTTCAGGCACGAAGGACAAAGACAGCCGGCGTCGGACAGGGGCATCACGCGCGGCAGCGCCGCGCACCAGCAGGGCGCCGCATCCTCCTCGGCGCCGCACGAGAACGTCGCCTGGCAGCGCGCGCAGGTCTTGGTCACGGCGTCATTCTAGCAAAGAAGCGCTACCGCGCCCGGCGCGCAGCCAGCTCCTCGATGCGTTCGCTGTCGAGGTTCTGCGAGCCTAGGCCTTGCGCCGCGGCATGCACCATCGCCCGGGCGACGACCTCTGCCTTGATGGGACGGTAGCTGCGCAAGGGCCCCTGGAACAAGAAAGACAGCCTGGGTAAGATCGCGGAGGCGAAGCGCTCCAGCGGCCGTGATTCGGAGCGTTCGCCTAAGAGCAGGGAGGGGCGCAGGATCACCAGGGTGTCGAAGCCGACGGCGTGCAGGGCGGCTTCGATCTCGCCTTTGACGCGGCTGTAGAAGACGCGCGAGCGGGCGTCGGCGCCGGTCGAGGAGACCAGATAGAACCGCGTCGCGCCGGAGCGTTTGGCCAAGCGCGCGAAGGCAAGGGTCGCTTCGAAGTCGATCTTGCGGAAAGCTTCCTGGCTGCCGGCTTTGCGGATGGTCGTGCCCAGGCAGCAGAAAGCTTCGTCGCAGTCGAAGGGTCCGGCCAGCTCCAGCTTGTCGAAGTCGACGACGGCCTGCCGGAGCTTGGGGTCCTTGAGCTCAAGGGTGCGGCGGCCGAGGGATGCGACCTGGGAGCAGCCGGGGTCAGCCAGCAGGAGTCCGAGGGCATGGCCGCCGACCAAGCCGCTGGCGCCGGTGATGAGCGCTTTCCTTCCTTTTTGCTCCATGTCTGCACTATAGCAAAAGGCCAAAGGTCCCAAAGAGGCATGGGTCTATTGCGGGGCGCGATGTGGGCCTTCGACATTCTTCATATGCGGAGTAATGCGCTACAATCGCGCTGTGAGACTCTGGCTGTTCGTCCTTCTGTCCATAGAGGCGCAAGCGGCTGTCGTGTCGGTCGCGCCGGTGCGCTTTCAGGCGCAGGTCCCCGCCCTCCAGCTGAGCGCTTCGCCTATCCACTCGGGGACGCTTTCCCTGCAGCCGCTGATGACCCCGGCCCTGGCGCCGTCTTTGAGCCTGCAGCCTTCTCAGGCTTTAACGGCGGCGCCGTCGGTGGAGGCGCAAGCGCAGGCTGCTGAACCGGTCTCGGCCATGGAGAGCCTGCAGACGCAGGTCCAGCTGCCCGCAGCCGAGGCGGGCTTGGCCTTCGATGGAGCAGGCAACCGGCGCGACGGCGACAAGCTCGGGCCGCAGGCGCCGGAGCTGCCTGCCTATCTGAGCGTGGCCGACGAGGACCACCGCTACTCGATCGCGGCTATCGTCGAGGCCGCTCAGCGGTCGGCCACGGGACGGCGGGTCTTGAAGAGCGTCGCGGCGATGGCGGCCAAGCGCGGCCGGCCGGTGATCATAGCGGTCGAGCCCTTGCGCACGACCAACGGCGAGTATGTCTATGATTGGGAAGTGGTGAAGATGGGGTCGGCCTACCTGAGGAAGGACCCGGGCCTGGCCGCCCATACGCTGGTCCATGAGCTGCTGCACGTCGTCCAGAAGGAGATGGGCCTGCCGGTGGACGCCTTGGAGATGGAGCTGGAGGCGCACGTCGTGGGGCTCAAAGTCATCAGCGAGCTCGGCCTCAAGCCTGAAAAAGGCAGCTTCGAGCGGCTGGTGGCGCTGCATCTGCGCCCAGGGGCGGCCGTGGATCTGCCGACCTGGCTGGCCAAGGAGTATAAGACCAATATCAGCCTGGCTAAAGGGATCCCGGCTTACATGGCGGTGCTTTTTGGGCGGGCGGAGAAGATCGAGCTCCAGCTGGCCAAGCTCGCGAAGGCCCTTAAGCGCAAGCAGGCGGTATTGGAGAGCATGATCGCGATGGGGCAGCCGGGTGAGATGATCGAAGGCTACCGCATCGACGAGGTGGGCGCCGCCCAAAGCAAGATCCGCGATAAGGAAACCGAGCTGGGCTGGGCCAAGCGTGACCTGGAGCTCTTGGCTTCCCCGGAAGGGGCGGCGCGGGCGGCGGCCTTCGGCAAGCGGGTGCGCCGCTGGCTGCGCAGCGTGCGGCAGACCTACGGCGACTAGCGCGCGAGGTTCTGGTAGGCAAGCACGCCGGCGAAGACCAGCGCGCCTTGAAGGAAGATCAAGGTGACGGTGACCTTGAGGCCTAAGGCCAGCGCGCTCTTGAAGGACGAGACGCCGAAGAAGAGCGTCATCAGGAAGCAGAGCACGAAGCCCGTCAGCGCCCAAGCTCCGACGTTGTAGTAGTGCGGCAGGCGTTCGAGCTTGTCGACCGTATCTATGGCCGCTGCGCCGAGCTTGCTGTCCTCTAGCTTCTCGAGCTCCTTTTCCCCGGCTTTGCGGAGCTGCTTGAGCTTCCGCTTGCCGTCTAGTCTTTCGTAGAGCATCTCTCCGGGGGCGATGAGGGTCTTTTCCGCGAAGTCGCGGGTTTTCCCTTTAGGGATCCAGTTCAGGACCGCGGCGCTCATGGCCATGGAGGCGCCGACGACGACGGTGGAAGCCAGCAGGGCGTAGAAGAGCTTGCCTTTCATGGGGGCAGTCTAGCACAATATCCCTCACGCTTCCCCATGGATGAACTCGAACACGTCCCTTTCCTCAAAGGCCTGACGCTCTACTACGCCTACCTGGAACGCGACGACGCCGTGCCCGGTCTCTCGCAGATGGTCTGGAGGATCGAGCATGTCTCGGGCTCCGGCCGCGACCGCACCGCGGCGGCCACCAGGCGCTGGGGCGACGCCGCGCCGGTGACCCAGACGCTGCACCAGACGCCCCAAGGGCTCTTCATCGACGGCATCCTCGAGATCAAGTACCCGGTGGTAGAGGGGGACTCATGGCGCGTCGAAGGCGACGCCATGCCCCTGCGCAGCATCCTCTCGGTCGATGCCGAGGCTCTTACGATGGTCAAGACCTTTCCAGGCTGCCTGGAGCTCGGGTTCACCAACGAGGATACGGACTCGGGCTCCCGGCTCTACGCTCCCGGGGTCGGCCTGGTGCGCGAGCAGTGCTCGGGGGAGGGCAATAACGGCATCCTCTCGCTGATCCACTGGGTGGTCCCCAGGGCCTAGCCGCTTTCAGGAAAGAAAAAGCCCGGGCCTGATGCGTCAGGCCCGGGCTTTCCTTTCCGGCGTCTAGTTCTTGTTCTGGTCGAAGTCCGGCTGGGAGGCGGCCAGGATCTCGAGCAGCTGCGGCAGCGTCGGTCCGAACGAGGCCACGCGCATGGCCGCGGCCGGAGCTGCGGGCTTCGGGATGTTGGGCAGGACCGAGCCGATCTTGGTCACGTCCTCGCCGCGGCAGCCGTCGTCGGTGCAGACGTTGGAGACCCGGCAGTTGCCCTTGTACACGTAGTCGTTCTCGCCGCGCACGAGTATGCCTTCGATGAGGCCGGTCGCCGCGCTGAAGACGGCGGAGCCGGAGTTGCCGCCGTAGGTGTCCAGGTTGGCGGTGAAGTATCCGTTGGGGGCCGCGCTGCGCACGGAGGCTCCGCCCGAGACCTTCGTCGGAAGACCCGCCGGATGGCCGATGACCAGGATGGGCGCGCCGTCCTTGAGGGCGGCTCCCCTGTTGACGGCCAGCGCTTTATGCCCGGTCACGGGCCGGTCGAGCCTGATGAGCGCCCAGTCGGCGCCGTCGTTGACCTGCTCGCGGCCGATGAGGGAGCCGCAGCCGTAGACGTCGGAGGCCGCCACCGAATCGGTCTTCTGGCCCTGTTTCTTGATGCCGAAGCCGAAGACGAACTTGGTCCCTTTGCAGCTCTCGGCCGAGGTGATGCAGTGGCCGGCCGTCATGAGCACGTCGGGGGCGATGAGCGAGCCCGAGCAGAAGGCGCCGGAGGATTGCTCGTAGAAAGGCTCTTCCGGGCAGAGGTTGTAGCCTTTGCCGTAGGGCCGAGTCGAGAGCTTGGCCAGCGCGCCCTCGAGGCTGACGTCGGAGGCTTCGAAGAGGCCGACGGTGGAATCGGCCAGCTCCAGGATCTTCTTGTTCTGCACCTGGTAGAGGTCGAGGCGGTCGTCGGCTCCGTAGACGACGTTAGGGTCTACTTCCTGCGCGGCCAGCGGCGAGTTGAGGGCCAGCAGGGCGATGAGGGTCAGCAGAGTCTTCTTCATGAGGCCTCCTGCTCCGGGATTCGGGGTCGCGGAACAAGGGCATTGGAACATAATGCCCCGGTCTGGGTCAATAGTCCTATATGGGGAGTGGGCCCTTTGGGCCTAAGGGATCTTTTCCCAAGCCGATACGGCCCAACGCTTGCCGCGTTTTTTCAGGGTATCCAATTCCGCGCCGGAAAAGCCGCCCTTGCCGTCCCTGGTCTCGACATGGTAGGTCAAGCGCACGACGGCATGCTGATAGCCGAGCTCCCGGAGCTCGAACTCGTCGATCTTGAAGGCGGCCGAGCCGTGCTCGGCGAAGAACTTGCGGCCCCAGTCAAGGATCTGGGGGCGCGTCATCGGCTGCCGGATATCCGCGTCGAAGAGGTCGGCCAGCGCGTCGGCGTTGCCCGCGGCGAAGGCGCGCTTGACGTCCAGGTAGTAGGCATGGATCTCATGCTCCTTCAGGGACTCCTCCAGCGTCATCGGCTTGCGGAAGCTCAGCTTGAGGCAGGCCGACAAGCCCAGCGCGCCCAGCAGGACGAGGCTGATCAGGCGGAGGCTTGAGCGCATCGGCAAGGACGGGTTAGGGCTGGGCGCCCGAGGGCGCCGTCGAGGATGACCCGGATATCGTTTCAGTCGAGGCGGTCGGGCCGGCCGGGGCCTCGGATCGGGCGGCGGCAGTCGAGAAGCGGACCTGCGACAGCGGGCTCGGCGCCGGGGCCGGCGGCGGCGCGGTCGGTGCGGGCGTCGGCGGCGCCCCGCTGATCCCGAGGGCTTCGTTCATGCTCAGCGAGACCTTCGCCGCCAAAGCCGGCATCAGCGCCGTCCAGCGGTCGACCAGCTGCTGAGGCAGGGTCTTGAACTCATACATCGTGCGCGCCGAGGCGGCGTCGTCGACGGTGTCGACATGCCGCCAGAGCAGCTTCATCGTCGCGGCGCGGTAAAGACGGGTCGCGGCGCTCAAGGTGGGGATCATGTTGCCATCCTCGTTGGCCTGGGTGCTATAGAGGAAGTTCACCTCCAGGACCAGGGCGTCGTCGAGGGAGAGCAGGTGCGAGTAATTGCGCGGCAGGCCGCGCCGAGGGTCTTCGTCGTAATAGGCCTTCTGCCAGGCGAGGATGTCGCCGGCGCGGTTGTAGTTGCGCAGGGCCTCGGTGCTGATCTCGGTCTCCGAGGGAGGGATCAACCGTCCGCCAAAAGCGCTTCGGGACAGTTTTTCGAACAATTGCGGGTAGAACGTATCCCGGGGCGTCCAGCGCGGCAGGTACTGCTTGAGATCCTGGGCCGCTTTGAGGTCGCGGTCCTCATGCAGGCCGCCGACGATGGAGCTCAGGCCCGGAAGGACCAGGGCCGCCGATTCGGCCTTGGAGTCGGTCTCGCTGACCACCCATGGGCCGGGGGAGGCGAAGACCAGCAGCACGGTCCTCTGCCCGGGGCGCACGGCGGCCTGGGAGAGGCGGCTCTCCTCGACGGCGGCGACGCAGCCTCCGTAAGCCAGCAGTGCCAGGGGAAGAAGGATCTTTCTCATCGGAGGTCATAAGAATATATAATTTTAAGATGAGACTCCTGCTTCCGGTCATCCTGCTCGCTTTCGGCGGCTGCGCCGGCGCCCCCGACCGCCGGCAGGCCATATTCTCGATGGGGCAGCTCGGCGTGGCCCAGGAGGGCGCGGCCTTGCCCGCTTGGGAGCCGTCGGCCCGCGCGCTTAAGGCCGCCCTAGACGATCCCGACTGGCGCCTGCGGCAGACGGTCATCGAGGCCTTGGGCAAGACGGGCGGTGACGGGGTGGAGGAGCTGTTGACGGGCGTGCTGCGCGACCCGCAGGCCCCCCTGCGCGGCGAGGCGGCCCTGGCGCTGTTCCGGCTCAAGTTCCTCAAGCGGATGCCGCAGTATTCGTCCGCCGCCGTCGCGGGGCTTTCCGACGCGCTTTCAGACGGCGACGCCGGTGTGCGCTGGAAGGCGGCGTATGCTTTTTCCCGCGCTCCCGAGCCCCGCGCCGCCGAGCGCTTGCGCGCCGCGGCCGGCGACAAGGACGCCCTAGTCCGACTCTTCGCCATCCGGGCGCTGGGCCAGTTTAAAAAAGAAGCGCCGGAGGCCGCGCTGCTGGGGGCTCTGAAGGATATGGACCCGCAGGTCCGCCGCGAGGCGGTCGCCGCGCTCGGGTCGGCCGGCAAAGCGGTTCTGCTGCCGGACGCGGTATTCTCCGACCCCGCGGCGCCGGTGCGCGCGGCGGCGGCCGACGCCGTCGGAGCCTCGGGCGACGCGTCCTTGGCCGGCCGTCTGAGCGGCCTGCTGCAGGAAAGCTCTACGCTGGTCCGCGGGCAGGCGCTCTTGGCTTCGGCCAAGGTCATGGGCGAGGCGGCTGGTCCCCTCCTTCATAAGGAACGCACCTATCCGCACTGGTGGATACGCGCGCGCGCCTATGAGGCCTTGGGATCTCTGCTGCCGGGCTCGCAGGCCTTTCTTCAGGAAGGCGTCCTTGACGGCGACCCTCGCGTGGCTTCGACCGCGCTGGAGGCCTTGGCTAGATCCACCGATACTTGGGCGGACCAGGCGCTCCTGAGGGTCCTGCTCGATACCGGCACGGCCTTGGAGGTCGTCGGCACGGCCGTCGACGCCGCTAAAGAGCGGCCCAAGCCCGAGTTCCTGGAAGCGCTCGGCGTCGCCCTCTCCAACCCGGCCGTCTCAAGCTCCGCCGAGGTCGTGGGCAGCCTCATCGAGGCGGCGGCGGCGATCCTCAAGGCCCGGCCTGAGCTTTCCGCGCCGTGGCTGGAGCCTCTGAAAGCGGCGCCTCCCCGGCTGCCCTTCGCCCAGGCGCCGTCGTCTCCATTGCCGGCTTCGACCGTCATCCTGGAGACGGAGAAGGGGACCATAGTCCTATCCTTGGCCGTGGCGGAAGCGCCCATCCACGCCGCGCGTTTCCTTAAAAGCGTCCAAGACGGCTTCTACGACGGCACGATCTGGCACCGCGTGGTCGCGGATTTCGTCATCCAAGGCGGCGACCCGCGCGGCAGCGGCTGGGGCGACGCGGGCTTCCTGCTGCGCGACGAGATCAACACCCTGCGTTTCGACCGGGGCGCGCTCGGCATGCCGAAGGCCGGCAAAGACACCGGCGGCTGCCAGCTCTTCATCACCCATGTCCCCACGCCGCATTTGGACGGCCGCTATACCGTCTTCGGCCGTGTCGAGAGCGGCATGGACGCCGTCGACCGCATCGAGCCCGGCGACAAGATCCTGCGCGCCCGGCTCAGGTGAAGCTTCCATTTAATTGCTAAAATGGCGCTATGAAAGGCAGGGACATCGACATCCAGGTCCTCATCGACAACAAGGTCGACAAGGTCTATGAAGCCTGGATCAAGCCCGACATGCTGGAGCGTTGGCTGACGCGCAAAGCCCACGTGGAGGCCGCCGTGGGCGGCGCCTACGAGCTCTTCTGGAACGAGGAAAATCCGGCCGTCGACAGCACCTTGGGCTGCAAGATCACCGAGCTCGTCGTCAACGCGGAGCTCAGCTTCAATTGGAAAGGCATCGAGGCCTACGCCGAGCTGATGGGCAAGAAGACCAGCGTCTTCGTGCGTTTCGAGCCGCGCGAGGGCGCCACGCTCCTGCGCTTCATCCATACCGGATGGGGCTCGGGCCTGGAATGGGAGAAGGCCCGCCTCTGGCAGGCCGAGGCTTGGCGCGAGGCCATCGAGAACCTCAAGAACATGCTTGAGAACACCGACCGGTTCCTCGAGAACATCTCCATGAACTGACGCCGTGATCCAAAAAGCCTTCGAAGCCGTCTTCGGTACTCCCAGCGCGCGCATGCTGAAGCAGTACTATCCCATCCTGGCCGAGATCAACGGCCTGGACGCCGCTATCCGCGCCTTGCCCGACGAGGCCTTCAAGGAGAAGACGCTCGAGCTCAAGCGCCGCTTGGCGGAGTCCATGGACGGCGTTTCCGAGGGCGTCAGCGACGAAGAGAAGGATGCTTTCAAGAAAGCGGAGAAGGCGGCCTTGGACGCGCTTTTGCCCGAGGCCTTCGCCCTGGTCCGCGAGGCCGCTCGCCGCACCATCGGGCTGCGTCACTACGACGAACAGCTTTTGGGCGGGATGATCCTGCACAACGGCGGCATCGCCGAGATGCGCACCGGCGAAGGCAAGACGCTGGTGGCCACCTCCGCGGTCTATCTCAACACTTTGGCCGGCCGCGGCGTCCACCTGATCACCGTCAACGACTATCTGGCCACGCGCGACTGCGAGTGGATGGGCCCGGTCTACCGGTTCCTGGGGCTCACGGTGGGTTCGGTGGCTCACGACCTTCCCAACCCCGAACGCCAGGCCGCCTACGGCTGCGACGTCACCTACGTCACCAACAACGAGATCGGCTTCGACTATCTGCGCGACAACATGGTCGTGCGCAAGGAAGAGCGCGTGCTGCGGCCGCTGAACTTCGCCATCATCGACGAGGTCGACTCGATCCTGATCGACGAGGCCCGCACGCCGCTCATCATCTCCGGCGCCGCCGAGAAGTCGACCGACCGCTACGCCATCATCAACAAGCTCATCCCCGTCTTCAATATCCGCAAGATCACCGAGGAAGAGGAGATCAAGTCGAAGTACGAGGGCACCGACCTGACCAAGGGCTTCGACGCCGTCGTCGACGAGAAGAACCACACGGCGGTTTTGACGGAAGAGGGCATCCAGAAGGCGGAGAAGCTGCTCAACATCCCCAACCTCTACGACGACTTGGAAGGCGAGTGGGTCCATCACATCACCCAGGCCCTGCGGGCGCACCACCTCTACCAGCGCGACGTGGAATACGTCGTCAAGGCCGGCGAGAGCGGCGGCCCCGAGGTCATCATCGTCGACGAGTTCACCGGCCGGCTGATGCCGGGCCGGCGCTGGTCCGACGGCCTGCACCAGGCGGTGGAGGCCAAGGAGCAGTTGGCGCCCAAGGAAGAGAACCAGACCCTGGCCACCATCACCTTCCAGAACTTCTTCAAGATCTACCGCAAGATGGGCGGCATGACCGGCACGGCCATGACCGAGGCCGA
>CAZEAE010000007.1:0-127683 GCA_964510095.1 uncultured Elusimicrobia bacterium
CAAGCGTTCCTTGAAGCTGGCCCTTGAGCGCGCCCTTCAAGACCAGGCGCTGCGGCTCACCCAACGAGGTAAAGGCCATCCCCTCCCACTCTCCCGCTAAAGACCCGCCGCCTGATATTCCCAGCGTCCAGCGTCCGCGGAAAAAGCCCTTGTTCGCGAAAGGCCCCGTCTTGATCATGACCAAGCGCAGTTCGGCCAAGCCAAAAGTCCCTGCCGGCACGCCGGTCGAAGTCGCGCCCGCAAAATCAAGAAGCTGCGCCGACAAAGTCTCGCCCAAGGTCCTGGTGGTCGAAAGCTTCTCCTCCATCTGGGAGAAAGCCAAGACCGCGACGGGCACCTCGGCGCCTCCCGAAAGCACGCCGTTGTCGAGAATGGTGCCGTGAGCGCCGGCACCGGCGTTCAAGCCGCCGCCCAGGCCTCCGTTGACCTGAAGAGTTCCGGGCGAACCGCCCCCCGTCACGGTCACATTGATGCGCCCCCCGCCGCCGCCGCCGCCGCGCGTGCTGCCGCCGCTTGCGCCCGCGCCGCCGTTGGCCTGCACCGTCCCCGAGCCCGAGACCGCCGCCGCCCGGATGCTGACCGTCCCGCCCGCGCCGCCGCCGGAACTATGTCCGCTGCCGTTGACGGCGCCGTGGCCGCCGCCGGCGTTGATGGCCCCATTGACCGAGAACGTCCCGCCGACCGTAATCAACACCGCGCCTCCACCGGCGCCGCCCGGGCCCCCGGTCGCGCTCGGGCCCGCCCCGCCGCCGCCGGAACCAAGGTCCGAGGGGCCAGTCACGCTGTCGTAGCTGAGGCCCCCTAGCGCGCCCCCGCTGCCCTGCCCACCGGACCCGCCGTGGCCGCCGCCCGCGCCGTCGCTGTTGCCAGAGGAGCCGCCGCCGCCGGGACCAAAGCCGGGCTTCTGGAAGCCGGCGCCGCCCGCATAGCCCAGGGCGTCAACCGCGATCACCGCGCCCGGCTGCAGGTCGAAATTGCCCGTCACGTTCAGATTGACCAGCGAGGTCAGCGAGCTGCCGTTGGCCGCGTGGGTGATGACGCCGCCGGGCTCGACTGCCACCGACAGGAAGGTGAGGGCAGCGGTGTTCATCTGCTGGAACCGGCCGTTGCCGCGGACATTGAGCACCCCGCCCGAGACCCCCTGCACGGCCAACCTCAAGGTTGCCCCGCCTTCGATCTCAAGCGGCGCGTTAGCCCCAAAGGAGAGGCTTTCGCCGTTAAGGCTTAGGGCCGCACCGCCGCTGACCAGTAGCGGTGAGTCGGCGCCAAAGACGAGGTTGGCGCCGTTCAGGGTGACGGTGCCGGCCACGACGAGCGAGTTGACCGCGGCCGTGCTGCCCGCGTCGAACGTCACGGTGCTGTTGGTCACCGATATCTGGGCGAATGCCGGCGCGGCCCCGCTCAATAGGGTGGCGGCCTGCGCGACGGCCGCCGCATTGCCGATCGTCAGCTTGTAGAGCGCGCCTGTGGAGGCTGCCGCGGCAATGACCCCGGCGCCGCCGTTGGTCGCGCCCGCGCCTCCCCCGTTGCCGTGGTTTGCTTGCAGGTTCAAATTCGAGCTGTCGGCGCCCGTCACCACGATGGCGACGCGCCCACCGCCGCCGCCGCCGCCGCGCGTGCTGCCGCCGCTTCCACCCGCCCCGCCGTTAGCCAGGATTTTGCCCGCGCCGCTCAAAGCCGCCGCCGTGACGTTCACCGTGCCGCCCGCGCCTCCGCCTGAGCTGTGGCCGCTGCCGTTGGCAATGCCGTTGCCGCCGCTGGCGTTGATAGCCCCGTTGATGAAGAAAGTTCCACCGACGGCGACCAGCACCGCGCCTCCGCCCGCGCCTCCCGGACCCCCAGTCGCGCTCGGGCCTGCTCCTCCGCCGCCGGAGCCCAGGCCCGCGGGACTCGTCACGCTGTCGTAGCCGAGGCCCCCTAGCGCGCCCCCGCTGCCCTGCCCACCGGACCCGCCGTGGCCGCCGCCCGCGCCGTCGCTATTGCCGGAGGAGCCCCCGCCGCCGGGGCCGAAGCCCGGCTTCTGGAACCCCGCGCCGCCCGCGTAGCCCAGAGAGCCCGCCTCGATCGTTGCGCCCGCCTGTAGGTTGAAGTCGCCGGTCACGTTCAGATTGAGCAGAGCCGAACGCACGGAGGTGTTGGCCGCATGCGTCAACACGCCGCCGGACTCGACTGACACCGAGTCAAAGCTCAGGAGTTGCGTATTGAGCTGTCGGAACGTGCCGCCGCCGCGCACGATCAAGGAACCGCCCACGTTCACGCCGACCGAAAAGGCCAGGCTTGCGCCACCCTGGACCTCGATGGGCGAACCGGTCGGGGATGTCAGCTTGCCGGCCGAAAACTGCAAGGACCCGCCAGGGCGCACCGTCAGCGGGGCGGCGGCGCCGAAGAAAAAGTTGTGGCCGGTGACCCGAGCGCCGCCGGCTACGACCAGCGAGTTGATGGTCACGTTGCTTCCCGCGTCGAAGTTGACGATGCTGTTGTTGAGCGTGACCGCCCCGAACGCCGGCGCGGCGCCACCCACCCCGCTGGCGGACTGCGGCGCCTGCGTGAGGTTGCCGATGGTCAGGCTATATAAGGCAGTTCCTGGGCCCTTGACCGCGATAACCCCGGCTCCGCCGCCGGTCGCGCCCGCGCCCCCCGAGTCGCCGCTGTCGGCTTGCAGGTTCAAGTTCGAGCCGTCGGTCCCCGTCACCACGATGGCGATGCGCCCGCCGCCGCCGCCTCCGCCGCGCGTGCTGAGGCCGCTTGCGCCCGCCCCGCCGTTGGCCAGGACCTGGCCCGCGCCGCTTAAAGCCGCCGCCGTGAGGTTCACGGCTCCGCCCGCGCCGCCGCCTGAGCCGTGACCTGAAAACCGGTCGAGGACGCCGCTGACCCGGCCGTTGCCGCCGTCGGCGTTGATGGCCCCATTGAGCGAGAACGTCCCGCCGACCGTGATGAGCACCGCGCCGCCACCCGCGCCGCCCGCGGAGTAATCACCGCCGCCGCCAGAACCCAGGTCCGTCGGGTTGGTCGTGCTGTCATAGCCAAAGCCGCCCGGAGCTGCCGCGCTGCCCTGCCCGCCGGTCCCGCCGTGCCCGCCGCCGCCGCCGTCGCCGTTGCCCACCCCGCCGCCGCCGCCGGGACCGCTGCCCGGCAGCAGGAAGCCCGCGCTGCCCGCATAGCCCAGCGCGCGCGCCGAGATCGTCGCGCCCGCCTGTAGGTCGAAATCGCCGATCACGTTCAGGTTAATGAGAAACGACCGCGTGGAGGTGTTCGCGCCGTGAGTGAGCAGGCCGCCGGGCAGCACGCTGAGCGCGCCGAAGACGAGTTGTTGGTTCGTGTCCTGCTGGAGCTTCGCGCCAGGGTGGATAGTCACCGAGCCGCTCGTGCTTTCCGCCACCGAAAGGCGCAGCGTGGGCGAGAAGTTCCCGGCGGCGTCGCCCAGGGTCAAAGCCGCGAAAGCGATGGAAGTCGCGCCGCCGGCCGAGACCGTCGTATTTAGGTCGATGACGGCACTGTCGGCGGAGGACGGGACTTGCGCCGGGGACCAGTTCGCGGCATTGAACCAGTTATTGTCGGCCGCGCCGGTCCAGGCGAGCGTTGCGGCTTCAGCGTCAAGCGGATGAGCCGACAGGACGGACAGGGACAGCGCGGCCCCTAGGCCCGCGCGAAGGATAACTGCTCGGCATCGGATACGAATGAGCCCCCCGTTCCACTGACCACGCCAGTATAACAGACGAATCCAGGCGAACAAGCAAAACAGGCGGAAAGCGCGGGAAAAAACGTCCGGGAGACTGAGGATATCGCCGGAGAAATGCTTCGGTAAAAGTTGGGTTAAAAAGCGGGCACCCCTTGACAGGTTTTAGTATTTGGAGCCCGGCCCGAGGCACACCGCTTGGTAGCCGGCGCTATCGGACCTCACTCGCAGCCTTATCCCGGGCAGCACCCTGATCACGCGCCTCAACGATGCCGCCTCTCCCGCCTGCAACAACCCCATCAACGTAAACGTCGTTGCTGCCGGGCTATAGCCGCGCTCGCGCTTCTTAAGCGGCAAGGCGTTGAGCTTTTCTTCTAGACCAAGACTGCGCGCCATCTTGGCCGGCGCAACTCTGCCCGCGCGTCGAATCACGCGCCCGAAGCGCGTAAACACCCGTTGTTGCGACGACTGATCAACAAGGGCATCGGCGCCGACCGGGGTGTCGGCGCCGGAGTTTTCGGCCTGCGGCTCCCGGTCAGCTTCCAGGAGGCCGAAAACTTTCAACAAAACCGACAGCTTTGCCGATTTTATTTCAGCCCGGACTGCGTATAGGTCTAAAGGCCCCTCCCGGGAGGGGCCTTTAGACTCTGGAAGATAGCCGCCAGAGCGAGTACAATGAGGCCATGAACACCATCGTCCTTCTCCTGCTCACCGCCTGCGTCGGTTTCGCCGAGGAACCCGCGGCGCTGCCGGGCGTCGCCGTCGTCTCCGGGATCGCCCAGTTCAAGTCCAGCCTCTCCGGGGCCGCCAGCGAGACCGAGCTCTTCAAGATCACCCAGAAGGACGGCAAGCGCTTCTTCGAACTGCGCGTCAACCAGCTGGAGAAGAACTACCTTCTCAGCGCCACCATGGAGAAAGGCACCGGCGAGCGCGACGTGTTCTCCACGATGATGGCCGACACCTTCGTCTGGTATTTCCACTGGGCCGGAAACAAAGTCCAGGTCGTCCGCAAAAGCACGGGCTACCGCGCCGACCCCGACACCCCGGAGGCCCGCGCCGTGGAGCGCTCCTTCTCCGACTCGATCCTCTTGACGCTGCCGATGATCTCCAGCGACTCCGAGAAAGGGACCATGGTCTTTCCCGCCGACCCGTTCTTCCTGGCCGATCTCATCGGCGTGCAGGACGCCAACATCAAAGGAGCTTACGCCGCGCCCCAGCTCCACCTCTCCGCGGAAGAGAGCACCATCGAGAAGATCCGCTCCTTCCCGAAGAACACCGAAGCCCGCGTCCAGCTCGTCTTCGCCGGCGGCCCGGACGGAGGCACGCAGGTCCTCGCGGACACCCGCAAGGTCGCAGTCACGATGCACTACAGCTTGACGCTGCTGCCCCAGAGCGAGGGCTTCCAGCCGCGCTCGGCCGACGAGCGCGTGGGCTACTTCAGCACGACCTACAACGACTTCAGCCGCGCCGACCTCAAGCGGCGCGACGAGCCGGCCGTGAGCCTGATCCACCGCTGGAACCTCGAGAAGAAGGACCCGGAGGCCCCGATCTCCGACGTCAAGAAGCCGATCACCTACTGGCTCGACGACGCCATCCCGACCGAGTACCGGGCGGCTATCCGCGCCGGCATCCTTTCCTGGAACGCCGCGTTCGAGGCCGCCGGCTTTCGCGGCGCCATCGAGGTCAAGGAGGTCGACAAGGACATGCCGGCCGCCGAGCGCGCCGATTTCGACCCCGCCAACGCCTCGTACAACATGGTGCGCTGGTTCATGGCCGACCAGGCGGGATTCGCCATCGGCCCGAGCCGGGTCAATCCGCTGACCGGCGAGATCTTCAACGCCAGCGTCAGCCTCAGCGACGCCATGGTGCGCTACGGCTCCTCCGAGCTCGATCTGGCCGGCGTCAATCCGCCCTCCGGGTCCAAGCACGACCACAGCGAGTGCATCCGTCAGGTCCGCGTCGGCCTGGCCGCCCTCGAGGCCCGGGGGCCGGTGTCCGAAGCGGAGAAGAAGCGCTACTACGACGAGTCTTTGACCGCGCTGATGTCCCATGAGATCGGCCACACCCTCGGCCTGCGGCACAATTTCAAGGGCAGCGAGCTCCAGCCCAACACCGAGCTCGGCCAGGACGGCCTGGTCTCCTCCTCCGTGATGGATTACCTGCCGGCCAACATCGCGCCCAAGGGCAAGCCCCAGGGCGTCTTCCATCAGACCCAGGTCGGCCCCTACGACCGCTGGGCCATAGAATACGGCTACAAGCCCGTCAGCGCCGCCCCCGCCGTGCGCCAGGACGAGTTGGCCGTCATCGCCGCCCGCTCCGCCCTCGATCCGCGCCTCGCCTACGGCACCGACGAGGACACCCAGGGCAACGATCCCGATACACAGCGCTTCGACCTCGGCCGAGACAACCTGGCCTACGCCAAGGAGCGCGTCGGCTTGGCCCGCGGCCTGTGGAAGCAGTTGGAGACCCGCGCCGTCGGCCCGGCCGAGGGCTACGCCTCCCTGCGCGAGAGCTATATCCACGGTTTGGGCGCCTTCAGCAACGCCGTCCGCTCCGCCGTACCCTCCGTCGGCGGCATCCGCGTCAGCCGGGACCGACCCGGCTCCGGCCAGGCGCCTTATCAGGCCGTCCCGGCCTCCGAGCAGCGCGCCGTGCTCAAGTTCCTCGATGAGAGCGTCTTCAGTGCCGAGGCCTTCGCCGTCTCCCCGCAGCTCGTCGCCCGCATGGGCGAAAACCGCAGCCACGCTCCGACCCGCCCCGTGCCGGTGGCCTCCGCCGCCTTGGCCATCCAGAAGGCCGCGCTCGACTCGCTCTACAGCGGACGCACGCTCAACGGCCTTGAGACCGGCGCCAGCCTCGCCGCCAACCCGGCCGACGCCATGACGGCGGCCGAGATGATGGGCGCCGTGCGCGCCTCCATCTGGAAGGAGGTCTCGGCGGTCCCCGCGCCGGCCATCGCGCCGATGCGCCAGGCCCTGCAGCGCGAGCATCTGAGCAAGATCCTGGTCTTGGCGAAGTCCGGGGGCAGCGCGCAGTCCCTGGCCCGCGGCGACCTGGTCCGCCTCAAGCGCGACATCGCCTCATCCTTGGCCAAGCCGAAGATCGACGCCGCGACGCGGCTGCACCTCGAGGACATGCAAGCTCGGATCAAGGACGCCCTGGCGCCCGGGTCCGCCGTCGGGCGCTAAGCCCGAAGCCGTTGTTTCGAACTCCGCGGCGTAGCCGCGGAGTCTGGCGCCCGAGGCGCCACGCACGCCCCTAGGCACTTAAGCTCGATCCAAGGAGAATCCGCCAAAATTCGGCGCATTGTCCTAGTTCAGGCGCTCACATCTGCGCCTGCGGCGAGCGGCTGCCGTCCCCTTCGGGGACGCCAGCTTGACGGCAACGGCCTTCTAGATCCTTCCGGCGACCTGCTTGGGCTCGAAGAGAATGAGCGTACGGCGCAGCTCGCCGTCCTCTTCCAGATGGACGGCCCGGACGTGGCAGGCTTCCGAGCGGAACATGGTGTCGGCTTCCACCACCTGGTTGGGGCGGTCCAAGGCGACGCCGACGAGTCTCAGCACGTCCTGCTGCTGGCTGTCGATGACGTCCAAAAGATGCATCTTGCCGTCGGCGGTCTGCGCGCCGGTGACGGGGAAATTCGTGTAGAGGACGCTGTTGTCCTCGTCGACGACGATGGCCTTGTGGTTCTTGGAGACGATCGCCATCAAGATCGACTGCCACCAGCGCGCCTCGGCCACGCCGCGCTGCTTCTCCTTGACCATGGAGTTGGCGATCTCCGCCTTCACCTTGGATAGGAAGATATTGAGCATGCCGGCCAGCTCGCCGATCTCGTCGTTGCGCGCGGGGAACTTGAGCTCCAGGCTTTTAAAGGATATCGACTCCACGGCGTCTCGCAGCCCCATCAGCGGGTTTATGACGAAGTGGTGCAGGAAGAAATACAGCGGGATGCCGAGCAGGAACAGGACGCCGACGGCCCCCACGGCGTACTTGTTCATGGCCTTGTTGATGACCTTGACCACGCCGGCCCGGCTGATCTGGAGGTTGATGACGCCCATGACCTCCCCGCGCATGGCCAGCGGGATGGCGATGTCGTAGAGCGGGAGGTTGGGCACGGCGCGCACCATCGGGGATTTGGCCAGCCAGGCCTGCTCGATGGCGTCGGTGGGCAGCGTGATCTGCTTCGAGAACTCCTCGAACGACATCGTGATCTTGCCCGGGTCCTTGAACCAGCGCACCTCCCCGAACTTGTTCAGGTAGAGAAGGGACGCGACCCGGTCGTCCTTCGAGAAGCGGGTGATCGTGTCGTACTCGTCCATCGAGATCGCGCTCTGGTTGCGGGAAAGACCGGTGATCAAGGTCGGCGCGTAGAGGCGCACCATGTCGATGGCCTCCTGCTTGAGCTTCTCGTCGAAGGTCCACTTGAAGAGGTTGTAATAGAAGATGCCGCCCAGGAACATCACGTAGATGCCGATCCCGGTGAACCAGAGGAACCACTTCGAGGAAAGCCTCATACGCGCCTATTGCCCGCCGCTGAAGAGCTTCTCGATGCGCTCCAAGCCCGCCTTCGCGTCGGAGTTGGAAGGGTCGAGCTGGATGGAAAGGTTCCATTCGTCGCGGGCCTTGTCGAAGTCGCCCTTCTGGAAGAAGATCACGCCCGAAAGATAGTGCTGCTGCGAGGAGCGCTTATTGTCCTCGGAAGCGGCGCCCGTCGAGACCGGCGCGTTGGAGGCGGACGGATTCCTAGCCTCGGCTTCCTTCTTAGCCTTCTCCTCCGCCTCCTTCTTGACCTTGTCCTCCGCCTCCTTCTTGGCGGTCTCCTCCGCCTCCTTCTTGGCCACCTCCGCACGCTCCTTGGCGTCCTCGGCGGCTTTCTTCTTGGCCACCTCTTCGCGGCGCTGCTGCTCCTTGGCGCGCGCCATCAGCTGGTCGGCGGCCTTCGTGTCGTAGCCGTAGGTCACCGCCTTCTTCCAGGAGGCGATCGCTTCACCATACTTACGGCTCTCATAAGATTGACGACCTTGTGCGACGTGCTGGCTGGCCATCTCGGAGCGGATCTCGGCCTGCAGCTTCTGCGCCTTCGAGTTGCCGGGCCCCGCCTCCAAGACCTGGTCGAGCATCTTCAAGGATTCGTCCGTCAGGCCCTGGCTATAGAGGTTCAGCGCGTTCTGGAGCTTCTCGTTGGCGTCCTGTTCGCGCGCCTCGGCTTCGACCTTGGCGATGGCGGGCATGAGGCGCGGGTACCTTGGATTGAGCACGAGCGCGGCGTACCACTGGTCCAAGGTCTCCCGCAGGCGGTGCTGGCGGTAGGCTTTCTGGCCGCGGCGAAAATGCTCGTCGGCCATCTCGCCGCGCGCCTTCTTCAGCCAATAGCGCGTCTTGAGGTTGCCGGGGGAAAGCTTGGACGATTCCTCCCAGCGCGACGCCGCCTCCACCAGCCGGCCCTGGCGATAGAGCGCCATGCCCTCCTCGAACTTGTCCTCGATGAGCTTCTTCTCCGAGAAGTAGGGACGGTTGGAGCCTTTCAATTCGATGGTGGCCCGCTGGAGGATCCCGGCGTCCTCGTAGCCGGGGTCGATGGCCAGGATCTTCGACGTCATCTCCCGCGCGGCCTCGTACTCCCCCTTTTTATAGAGATCGAACGCATTCTCATAGACCCCCTTGAGGGTCTTGCGCATGATGCGCGACTTCTCGAGCTGGATGGTATAGATGTACTTCTTCTTGTCGTCATCGGAGGTGATCGTGCCCAGGTTGATCTTCGACATGTCGAGGAATAGCCCATCGGCCTCTTTCGCCTTCGCCGCGCCCTGCGCCAGGGCTTGCCCCTCTCCCCAAGAGAGGGCGGTCAGGATGAGGAGGAAAGCCGTCTTCGTGGCGTTCAGAAGCCCAGCCCTCCCGTGATGAGGGATTTCATCATCGGCGCCAGCATCATGATGAAGACCGTGGGGAAGATGAAGACGAAGAGCGGGATAAGCATCTTCGTGGCCGCCTGCGCGGCCAGCTTCTCGGCCTTGTTGAGGCGCCGGAAGCGCATATCCGCCGCATAGTTCCTCAGGAGCTCGACGAGGCTGGTCCCCAGCTCGTCGGATTGGATGACGAGGCCCACGAAGGAGCGGATCTCCTGGATGCCGGTGCGCATGGCGAAACGCTTGAGCGCGTCGCGCCGGGAGTAGCCCAAGGATATCTCGTTGATCATCTTGCCGAGCTCGACCTCCAGCTCGGTCTTGTTCTTCGTGATCTTGACGATGCGCTCGATAGCCGACATATAATCCAAACCGGCCTCGATCGTCAGCGCGGCCAGGTCGACGAAGGTGGGGAAGTTGCGCATGATCTCGGCCTGCCGTGTGCGGATGGTGCTGCCGAAGAGCGAATCCGGGATCAAGAAGCCGATCAGGCCGAAGAGCGCGATGACCGGCGAGCCCGAAGCCAGGAACATGAAGCCCATGAAGCCGCCGGCCATCATCTCCTTGAGGTGCAGCATGTCCAGCGGCGTGGGCTTCACGGGACGGCCCATCATCATGTGAAGCTCCTCGAGCTTGACGTCGAGATGGAACGTCCGCAGGAGGAAGAGGTCCAAGCGGTCGACGAGGCCGCCGTCCGGGTTGAGACCGGAGAAAGCGGTCGTCGTGCCGACTTCCTTGCGGGTCAGCTTCGACAGGTCGCTGGCGTCGAGCTCCGGCGGCGTGGCGGAAAGGCGATGGATGGCCGTGTAGCAGGCCACCGAGCCCAAGATGCCGACGCCGACGAGCAGATAATGGACGAGCTGGGGGTTCATACCTGGATGTCCCCCAGCTTATTGACCACCTTCATGCCGATGCCGATCCAGATCGTGCAAAAGCTCAGCGTGGCGACGCCCAGGCCGGTGAAATAGAACTCCTTCATGGGCCCGGGCTGGAAGGCGAACATCACGGTCAGCATGACCCAGGGCATGGCGCCGACGACGATGGCCTGGATGCGCTGCTGGGCGGTCATCGCCGCGGTCTTTTCCGCCAGCTTGGATTCCTCCCGGATGTTGTCGACGATGCGGTCGAAGATCTTGGTCAGATTTCCGCCGACCGAGCGCTGGATGCAGACGGCCCGTATCATGTAGGCGAGCAGGCGGCTCTGCACGCGCTCCTCCACCCCGTCCAAGGCCTTCTCCAAAGCGGTGCCGAGCTGGTAGTTCTTGATGCACAGCCCGAACTCCTCCGAGATGGGCGGCTGGCAGTCGCGCTGCACCATCTCCAGGCATTGGACTAGGTCGACGCCGGACTTGAGTCCGTTGGACATCAGGATCATCGCGTCCATGAGCTGCTCCTCGCACTTGAGGCCGCGGCGGAAGCGTATGTTGCGCAGCAGATAATTAGGCAGGCTCAGGCCGGCGTAGATGCCGAAGCCGCTGAAGATCATGAAGCCGAAGGGGTCCAATGTGGCCAGGCCCAGCAGGGCCCCCACCGCGATGGGGCCGCCGACCAGATAATGGATCTTGATGACGATGAACTGGCGTTCGTACTCGTGGGCCCATTCCTTGGCCTTGAGCTGATAGTCGGCGACGCCCTTGACGATCTTCTCGTCGTTGAGCGAGCCCACGAACCAGGCGGCGGCGAATATCAGGGCGATGCCTCCCAGCTTGAAGAGCATGGCGATGGCGGCCGAGTTCTTCTCCGGCACGGCCGGCGGCGCGTAGCCGCGGGGGCCCGCGTGCAGGACCCGGAAAGCGGCGTTGGTCAGCGCCCCGATGGCGATGACGGACTCCTTGTAGCGCGGCGCGTCGGCGGAGGTGATGCCGTCGGTCAGGCTGTCCATCTCCTTGAGGATCAGGTCGAAGTTGGCGAGCACGGCGCGGCCGCGGCCGCCCAGCGAGTTGCCCAACCGCGCCCGGTAGAGCCGGTCCAAGGACATCTGGAAGCGGATGCGGTTGTCGGCGTAGTCGCGCACCAGGTCGCCCGGCTGGGCCAGCTGGCCGCCGTCGGAAGGCAGGAAGGTCTTGCGCGTCAATTCGAAGAACTCGTAGAGCACCGAGACGGGCGCCTGCCAGAGCTGGGCCTCGTTGAGGATGCCCTCCTCCGGGTCCTGCCAGACCGGCCGCTTGAGCATGGCGTCGAGCGTCTGGTCCACCCAGGCGGGGACCACCAGGCCGGGGTCGCGATCCTTCTTGAAATAGTGATAGAAGATCTGGCTCTTCGCCTCGGCGCCGTCGTTCTTGTCGACCAGGAACTTCACCTCGCCGGGCGTGAACATCTGGGCGCCGGCCGGCGACCCCGCCGCCAGCAGCGCGAGCGCCAGCAGGAACGCTTGCATATCAGTGATGCCCCCCCGCGAAAGCTGGACGCCCCTCGAGCAGAGAAGGCACCGTCTGGCCCGCGGCCTTCTTCTTCTTGGTCTCCTCGCTCCAGAACACGTCCTCGGCGACGGTGAGGCCCTTGAGCTTGAACTCGTCGTAGAAGGTCGGCAGGTAGTCGTTCCCGGAGAAATAGCCGATGCTTTCCCCCTTCTCGTTGACGGTGGTCTGATGGAAGCGGAAGATGTCCTTCGTGAGTATCCGGAGCCCTTCTTTGCCGACGCACTCGGTGATGTAGGTGACGCGCCGCTTGCCGTCGGGGAAGCGCGTGATCTGGATGAAGAGGTGCACGGCGCTCGAGATCATGTCGACCAAGACCGACATAGGCAGGTCGGTGCCGGCCATCAAGCACATGGCCGAAAGCCGCGCGATGGCGTCCGACGGGGTGTTGGCATGCAGCGTGGCCAAAGAGCCCTCATGGCCGGTGTTCATCGCCTGCAGCATGTCCAAGGATTCGCCGCCGCGGCACTCGCCGACGACGATGCGGTCGGGGCGCATGCGCAGGCAGTTCTTGATCAAGTCGCGGATCGTGATCTCGCCCTTGCCTTCGATGTTGGGCGGACGGCTCTCCAGGCGGACCCAATGGTCCTGCATCAGCTTGAGCTCGGCGGTGTCCTCGACCGTGACGATCCGTTCATCTTCCGGTATGAAGTTAGAGAGCATGTTCAAAAACGTCGTCTTGCCGGTCCCGGTACCGCCGGAGATCAGGATGTTGCGCTTGGTGATGACGCAGTTCTTCAGGAACTCGATCATCGACTCCGTGCAGGCGCCGAAGCCGATGAGCTGCTTGAAGGTGAAGGGCTTGGCCGAGAAGCGGCGGATGGTCAAAGTCGGCCCCGAGACGGCCAAAGGGGCGATGATGGCATTCACGCGCGAGCCGTCCTTCAGACGCGCGTCGACCAGCGGCACCGACTCGTCGATGCGCCGGCCGATCGGGGCGACGATGCGCTTGATGACCTGAACGACCTGCTCGTCGTTGCGGAAGCGGTTGGGCAGAAGGATCAGCTTGCCCTTCTGCTCGATGTAGATCTTGTCGAAGGCGTTGACCATGATCTCGTTGATGGTCGGGTCGCGCATGAGCGCCTGCAGCGGGCCCAGGCCCAGGATCTCATCGACGAGCTCGGTGGCGAACTGCTCGCGCTGCGCCCGCGACAGCGGGAGCTCGCGCTCCTTCTGCAGGAGGTTCTCGATGATGGCCGAGACCTTGGCCCGGTTCTCCTCGTTCTGGGTGGGCTCTTCCGAGATGCGGATGCGCTCGGTCTCCATCGCGGCCACGACCTGCTTATGGACCTTTCCTTTCAGCTCGTCCCAGAAAGCCGGCACGGCCCCTACAGGGCCGCCCGCTGATTTTTCCGCAGGGGTCGCGGCCGACTGCCCGCTGCCGCCGGCTCCGGGCTGAGGCTTCCAGAGGAGGTCGGCGCCTTCGCTGAACTCCTCGGCCCCCATGAACGACTCCCAGTGCTTGGGCGTGGGCTTGAGCTCCATCAACCGCCCCAGCAGGATGCGCAGGCTCTTGACCCACTCGCTCTGAAGCTGTTCGACGACGAGGATCTTCTGGGTGTTGGCGTATTCCGGGATCAGGTCCTCCCAAGGCATGTAGGCCAGGACCCGCTTCTGCATGGCGGAGAAGAAGCGGTCCACCTCCTTGGGCGCCAGCGCGCCGGGGAGGTTCGCCTCGTTGACGACGACCTCGAACTTCTCCAGCGGGAAGTGCAGGGCCTTGATCTCGCTGAAAGCGGCGTAGGTCGCCTCGAAGTGGGAGCGCTGCGGCAGGCAGACCCAATAGACGAGGTCGGCCAGATCATAGGAGAAGATCTGCATCGGGAAGAACGGGTCCACGTCCAGAAAGAGGTCGTAGGACTCGGCCAAAGAACCCAGGATCTTGACGATGATCTGCGGAGAGAGGGTCAGGATCTCCGAACGTTTGGCCGCCAGCGGCAGAAGCCCGACCCCCCATTGCGTGATCGGGATGCGCCCCTTGAGCAGGCGTCCGAGGCCCGTGGGGTTGTCCTGCACGAGCTGCGCCATGCTGGCCAAGGTCGGAGGCTGCACGTTAAGAAGGAAGCTCAGGTCGTTGCGGCAGAGCGGGTCCATATGGACGATGATGACCTTGCGGTTCTGACTGCCCGCCCAGGCCAGGGCCAGGTTCAGGCAGGTCGTGCTCTTGCCGACGCCTTCCTTGGGGCCGGTGAAGACGATGACCCGTCCCGGCTCACGCGTGAGCTTGGAGGTCTCGGTCGGGACGGCGGTGTCTGCCATGGGCTAGGCCTACTTGACGATCTCCATCGTGATGAACAAGAAGAGGGACTTCTGCTCCTCGATCACGCTGGTCGTCGTGAACAGCCGTCCCAGGATCGGGATGGCGCCTATGTAGGGCACCCGCGTCTTGGAGTAGTTCTTGGTGCTGGACTTGAGTCCGCCTACGACCAGGGTCTCCCCGCTCTTGATCTCCACCGACGTCTGGACCTGGCGGGTCGTGATGGCCGGCACCGTCGTGTTGCCGACCTGCACGGGTTTGGAGAAGTCGGGGTTGGACACCTCGAGCTGCATCTCGGCGCGGATCGTATCCTTCTTGTTGGGATTGATGACCGGCAGGATGTTCAGGATGACGCCGAACTTCTTGAACTCGACGCCGACGCCCTGGTTGTTGGTCACCGGATAGGGCGACTCGCCGCCGACCACGAAGTTGGCCTGGGACTGGGCCTGGACGATGACTTTCGGGTTGCTCAAGAGCTGCGCCTTGCCTTCGGTCTCCAGCATCTTGAGAGAGGTCTGGAGCGCGGTCTGACGCGCGAAGTCCCCGAAGTGATATAAGCCGGGGATCTCCTTTTCGGCAAAGCCGATCCCCGTCTGGAACGGTCCCCAGACGAAGCCGATGTCCCGCGCGAACGACCCGGAGATCTCCACGATATCCGCCGAGACGGCGATCAAGGAATCCTCCGGCTGGGACCAAGCGTTGGGCGTCACCGCTAGGATCCCCGCGCAAAGCAGCCCTGTCCACAGTTGTCTTCTCATGTTGTCGCGCCTGTTGCCGTACTTGGAACGCCTGATCGTGACCGTCTATTTGAAAAGCTTTCTGAAGCTAGCCATCTCCATGGGATGCATCTCCACGTCGCCGAGGCCGCGCATCACGACCGTGGGGTCGCCCGTCTTGACGGCCAAAGCCAGGTACTGCGCCTCGTTCGGGTTAAGGGCCAGGCTGATCATGGCCTTCTCGGAGAACGCGGCGTTCTTCTCCTCCTTGTCGCCGGCGGCCTTGAACTGCTTGGCGTTCATCCCTTGACCCAGATTGTTGCCCACCGCGATGACCAGCACGTTCTGGAGGATCGTGGCCGTCACCTTCTCCTTGCGGTTGTCGGCCATCAGGGCGTCGAAGGTCACCAGCACGTCGACCCGGTCGCCGGGTTTTATCAGCGCCTTGAGCTCGGGCTCGATGGAGAGGATGGCGCCGCGAAAGCCGGGAGGGATCTTGACCGACAAGCCCGCCTCGGGCGACAGCGAGATCAGGGAGGACTGGGTCATCTGGTTGCCTTTAGGGATGCGGATGCGGGTGACGAGGTTGGCGATCATCTTTATATCCGAGGGGGTTTTCACCTCGAAAACGTCCTGCTCCATGAACTTGCGGGGGACCTGGATGGGCTCGACCATCTCCTCCTTGATCACGGTGCGCTCGGGGATGTCGACCCGCGCGATGAGGACCTGGCCCATCTCATAGGCGTTGCTGAGCGCGCGCTCCTTGCTGCTGAGCACCATCAGGTAAAAGACCGCCGCGGCCATCGCCAGCACCATCGGAACGAGCACTCCTTTCTTTTCCATAGATTCGCTCTACCTCTTCAGCGGCCGCTCGATGGGCATGCGTACGGTGGCATGCGACATGCGGTGGCCGCTTCCTCTAGGCTCCGACAACAACAGGTTGCTGATCGGGAAGATGAGCGGCACCGAGTAGTTCCCCGTCACCACGAGATCCTTGTTCTTGACGTCCGCCTGCTCATCCCGGTAGGTCTCTTCCGCATGGCAGACGACGTCGGCGGTGCGGATGATGCGCTTCATCAAAGGGATCATGTCCGGGCAATCCTCGCGCGGATTAGGGCTGCCCAAGGTCGGCGGCGTGCGCGTCATCGCCGCGACCCGGGCCACCTCGAACGTCGCATGGTTCAGTAGTATCATTTGAAAAGCCAAGTTTCCCATCTCCATGATCGTGAAGATGATCGTGAAGAACACCGGCAGGATCAGGAGCATCTCGATGACCACCTGACCTCGCGCCGTCCGAACCTTTACAGCCAACTTGCCTCCTGCGGCTCCTGCGCGCCTGGCGCCGGCCCCCAGCCGGGGTCGGCGCCAGGCACGAGCAGGTTGCGTTACTTGCCCATCTCGTTGGCGGCGCCCGAGATCATGCCCTGGATCTGAGAGAACAGACCAGGCATGAACCGCTTGAGCGCCATGCCGGCGACAAGGACCACGCCGACGACGACCGTCAGCATCAGCAGATACTCGACCGTGTTCTGACCCTTGCGGTCCCGAAGACGGCCTTGAAGCCAGACCTGAAGCGCTACGATTCTCGTTCTCATACTCTCTCCTTTCTTAGTAGTAAGATGTCAGTATCTTCATTCCCGCTTGAATGAACAGCTGCTTCAACTGCCCCTGTAAGAACCCGTACATGCTGGCGAAGACCGTCACCAGAGTGCAGGTGGTCAACAGGTACTCCACCGCGCTTTGACCGGCTTCGCTGCGCCACATCTTCGCCAGCTTCCTTTTGTAGTGCATGTGCAGGTCTCATCTCTTGCATTTGGAGTTTAACAGCCGAGTCCGATGTTGTCAATATGCCGCCCATTAAAAAACTATTAAAATTTCAGCTTAAGCGTTATCTGATCCACCGTGCCCAGCGCGCCGTACGGGACGAAAGCATAGTCGAGCCCCATCCCATAGCCGAAGGCCTGGGAGGTGTAGAGCCCGAAGCCGAAGCTCAGCCCGCTCGACTTGTCGAGCCGCAGCGACTTGAGCGTATCATCGAAGCTCTGCCCATGGTTGTCCGTGGTATGGTAGCCGGCCCGGAAGGTGAGCTGTCCGACCTCGAGATACTGCTCCGGGACCTGGAACTCCCCGCCAAGGCTGAAGCGCGAGCCCGAGTCGGCGGCCTTGCTCAGCTCCAGGGAAAGGTTGATGAACTCGCTGACCTTGAAAGCCGCCCCGCCCCGAGTCATGCCGGGCACGTTCTCCACGCTCGACCCGAAGTTCTGGATGGCCAGGCCCAGGGAAAGGACGTTGTTGGGCTTGAGCAGGAAGCCTACGTCTCCGACCAGGGTATCGTGGACGGAAGTGACCTGAGACCCCTCGATGCCCTCATGCACGACCCGAAGCGCGCCGCCCACGAAGAATTTCTCATACCAGAAGGAGCGGGCCAGACCGACGGAAACGAAGCCGTCGCGCAGCTGGGTCGTCTTGTCATCCTGCGGGATGCCGTTGGTGTCGCGGACGTCGAAGCCGTCGACGCTCAGGTAGGCGATGTTCGCGCCCCAGACGGTGCGCCCCATCGGGTGGGCATAGGCCATGTAGAGCGGAGAGTCCACCTCCTGGATGTAGCGGAGATAGGAATAAACGAACTCCTTCTGCTGCGTGACCGCCAGGCCGGCGGGGTTCCAGGTCAGCGCGTCGGAGCCTTCCGCGATGGCGACATAGGCGCGCCCCAACGCCATGGCGCGCGCCGAACCCTGACCGAGCTTAAGGAAGGAGGCGCCGCCGGTCCCGGCCGAGGAGTCGATGGCCCAGACGCGCCGCGCGCCCAAGAGGAGCGCAGCGGCCAAGAGCCAGAGGACCGCCTGCTTCCTCATGGGACCAGGACCTTCTTGATGGACTGGAAGACGTTCTTGCCGCCCAAGCTCTCTTCGACGCGGATGACGGCGTAGTAGAGGCCCCGGGCGACCTTGCGCCCGGATTGGTTGGTCTTGTTCCAGACATAGCCGTTAGCCCCGAGCACATAGGACTGCGCCGGCCATTCCCCGAAATCCTTGTCCAAGATCTGCTCGCCAGACAGCGTGAAGACCTTCATCTTCACCTTGGCCTGGAAGGGCGTCCAGATGACGAAGTTGGCCGAGGCGCCGGTCACGGGGTTCGGGAAGATATAGGTGTTATGGTCGAAGTCGTTGCGCGGGTCGATGGAACCGGCCCGCACGACCGGGATGTCGTCGATCGGCTTATCCAGCGACAGCGCTCCCGGCGCCACCACGTTGCCGGTCAGCGTGTCGATGGCGGTGGCGTCGGTCGAGGCGACGATCTTGAACTTATAGTTGCCGTCCGGGGCGATGCCGAACCGCAGGTCGGTGCCGTCCCAGCTCTCGACGATCTCCGTGCGCGCCGGCCGCACGCCGACGATGCGTTTGATCAGCGAGGTGGACTCCGGCGGCGACGGATTACCCGCCAGGTCGAAGAAGGTGCCGGGACGGAAGATCTTGACGGCCACCTTCATCGTCTCCGAAACCTGATAGTGGACCTCGGCGCCGCTGTCGGCCCTCAGGGGAGTGACCGCCACGTCGTAGATGCGCAGCGGGTCGAAGGAGATGGTCAGCTGGCTGGTAGATCCCGAGGATAGGACCGAAGCCACGTCCTGGGCGATGGCGCGGACGAGGTAGAAGCCCGACGGCGGGAAGTTGCCGCGATCATCCTTGCCGTCCCAGACGTCCTGCAGGGCGATGCCGCCCTGCTTGACCGAGCCCGAGAAGAGCGTGCGGACCACCGCCGGCGGGACGGCGGAGTTCATGATCTGCAGGGTCACCGACGACTGACGGGTGACGGCGTAGGTGATCGTGAACGGATGCAGCGTGATCGTAGCGCTGGAGTTGAAGAGGATGGGCACGTCCGGGTCCACGCGGAAGGTCGAGAAGATGATCGCGCCGCGGGCCACCGTCACCGAGCCCGTGACCCGGTCGGAGGCGAAATATTTCGGCGTGCTGGTCGATTGGGCCGCAAGCGTGAATACATAGTTGCCGTCCGGCACGAAAAGACCGTTGCCGTCGCGCCCATCCCAAAATTCGGAGATCCGCAGGCGCCCGGGGCGCAGGCCCTGAAAGGTGACGATGGCGTTGGCCGCCTGACCCTGCGGGGTCAGGATCTGGTTGCAGCCCGTGGCGGGGACCAGCGCGCTGCAGGGAGGCCAGGTCGTCGTCGTGTTGACGATCTGGGTGCCGGGAGGGTAGATGTTCCAGGCCATGTTCATGCTCTGCGACAGCTGGTAGTTGAGGATCACCAGGTCCGACGTGCCGGCCAAGAGCGGGGTCACGGCCACGTCCGTGATGCGGAAAGAGTCTAAAGGGAAGAGCGCGGTCGTCGTCGATACTTTCGCGGGAAGCAGGGGGTCGGCCGCCGTCAGCTGGACCAGGTAGGTGCCCGAGGAGACCCAATTGCCGGAGTTGTCGATCGGCTCATCCCAGCGCTCCGAGTTGGGGAAGAGCCCCGGCCGGGTGGCGTTGTTGACCAGGGTCTTGACCAGCCGCAGACCCGTGGAATCGAAGATCTTCATGCTGACGTTGGCTTCGCGGGTCAACGTATAGCGGAAGATGAACGGATTCAAGCCGGAGATGGCCGGGCTCGAGCCGATGACGCTGGCGCCCGGGGAGACCTGGCTGATGCCCACGAAGCCTCGGATGATGGGCAAAAAACCGCTCTTGGCCACCGACGTCCAAATACGGCGGTCGCCCGCCACGCCGTTGAAGGGGAAGCCGTTCTGCGAAGCCAGGGCCGCGTAGATGACGAAGACGTAGTCGCCGTCGTCCTGGACGCGCCCGAGCGTGTCGCGGCCGTCCCAGAAGCTGACGACGGGGCCGGTGCGGGCGTTCTTCTGTTCGATCAGGCGCTTGAGCGGAGAGATCGCCGCGCCCGGAGCGCCGCAGTTGCCGGCCAGGATGGGCAGGAAATTCTTAGGCGGCAGCGGGAAGCCGTTGCCGTCGACGGCGTTCTGATCGATGGCGCCGGAGTTGACGTTGTTCAAGCCGTTGCAGAACTGAGTGCCGGGCGGATAGATGTCGATGAAAGCCGTGGCCGGCTCGGTCAGCTCATAGGTCAAGACCGCCAAGGACGTCGAGCCCGCCAGCAGCGGCTGGATGCGGACGTCGGTGACCTGGAGCGGGTCGATGGAGATCTGGCGGGTGGTCGCCTCCGAAAGGTCGGGACCGTACTGGTCGAAGGACTGCGCCTGCAAGGTGGCCAGGAAAACGCCGGGCGGCATCAGGTCTCCGTTGTTGGAGCGGCCGTTCCAGGTATCGCCGTTCTGCAAGGTGCCCTGGGGGACGCCTTCTCCGATGCGGGGCAGGCCGGAGACGACGTTGCGCAGGACGGTGGAGACCGGAGGGCTGCCCGAGCCCACGTCGCTGACCGTGATATACATGGTCGCGTCCTTAGAAAGCCGGTAGGTGAGGCTATAGGGCTGGACGGCGACGCCGGTGATCGAGCCGATGATGGTGGGAGAGGAGCGCACCACGTGGACGTTGGTGACGTCGACGGTGACCGGTTTTTGGGAGACGAAGCAGCCGCCGGTGGCATCCCCCGCGGTGATGGGGCAAGCCGTGGCGGTCCCGGCCAAGTTAGCGTCGCGGGTGGCGCCGGAAGGGTAGGCGCGCACCGCCGTGATCGTGATGTTGCCGCTGGCGCCGGTCGTATTGGTCTGGACCGTGGCGCGGAAGCCGTATTGGCCGTTGGTCTTGGCCAGCTCGCCCTGGACGTTGGCCGAGCCGTCGAAGAGGACGCAATAAGGTCCCTTGACGCCGCAGCTGGCGGGTTCGCTGTTGCAGTTGGCGCCCAGCACGCCGGGGGCGTCGATGAAGTAGGTCCTCAGCGGCGGCGTCGACCCCGGATCCAAGGCGTTGGAGCCGTCGCCGAACTTGAACACCTCGAACTGGACCATATTGAGCGCCACCGCCGTGTTCGTCTCGTTGGCGTAGCCGATGGAGGCGCAAAGGAAGACCTGGAAGTTGCAGTAGTTCTCGGCCAGGCTGCCGGTAGGCAGCCCGGGGACGGGAGACGCTCCGGGGAACTTGGCGAAGCAGGCGTTGGCGTCGATGGCGCGCTCGAACTCGATGTGGGGCTCGTTGGAGATGTTGCCCAGGTTGCCGGGCCGCTGGCTTCCTAAAGGGAAGGCGACCGGATCGGGGCAGAGGAACTTAGGCGGAGGGCCGACCAAGGCCGTGCAGTTCGAATTGGGCGCATGGACGAAGGCGGAGTTGATGAAGAGCTGGACCGCGGCGGCGGGGCGCGCGAAGGTCAGCTGCGCCAAGAACAGGGCGGCGGCCCAGAACACAGGGCGAAGGGGAGCGGAGTGGCACCGTTGTCTTTTCATGTTGCTCAACACTTTGGCGTCAGGGCGAGTGTAGCTGAATCTCGTTGCTGGACTATTAAAGGAATGTTAAAAGATTGTAAAGGGAGCGCGGCTTCAATAACGATATTTGAGCAGAAGATTCCCGGTTTTATCGACGGAGGGACCTGCCAAGACCCACAACTGACGGACCTTGGGGTTCGTCATATCCCCGTCGACTGCGACCATGCCGATCACGCTCTCGCTCATCACGAGCTCGGATTGGCGCTGGAAGACCTCGTCCTTGAAGCCGTAGGTCCGCACCCTTCGCCCTTTCGAATCGAACAGCCAGAGCCGGCCCGCGGCCCAATGCATCGCGGTAGGGACCATGTCCTGGTCGATCGCGAAAGCCTTGAAGCCGCCGGCGTCCGCGTTATGCCGATAAAGGGATTTGTTCGCGGCGTCGTAGGACCACAGGGCGTGACCGTCGTAGGCCAGGGCCGTCGGCGCAGGTCCAGGCGCGGGCCGCCAATGCAGCACCTTGTCCGGCCGCAAGGGATCATGCTTGACGATGCGCGCCTGCGCCGTGTCGAGAGACCAGAGCGCCCCCCCGCCGAAGGCCAGCCCGGTCGGATGGTAGGGCTTGACCTCGGTGACGGCGATGCTCCTCAAAGCCTTGCGCGTGTCCTGGGGATCGTAAGCCAGCAGCTTGCCGTCCCACTGAGACACCCAGACCAGGGATCCGTCGTAGGTCATGGCGGTAGGGTTGTCCAACGGGAAGTTCTGGGCCGAGATCGGCTTAAGACGCAGCGCCTGGCTGTAGCGCCAGACGGGCCCCGCCAGGGCCGCGGCCAGGACGACGACGGCGGCGGCCAAGGCAAAGCCGCGGCCGGAGCGCTTGAAGACGGGGAAAGACGAAAACGCGGTCCGTCCTTCCAAGCCGGAGAGCTTCTTCATGACGTCGGCCAGCTGAGACGAGGTCTCCGAGCTCTCACGCAGAGACCGCGTCATGTGCTCGGCGTACTCGAGCCGGTCCTTGTCCTTGGAGGCCATCTCCGAATGCCAGGCCTCGCGCTCCTTGCGCAGATTATCCTCCCAAGCGGCGAACTCGGCGCGCTGGGTCTCCCACGTCGAGCGCTCGCGGTCCCAGAGCTCGCGCCACTGGGAGCGCTCCTCTTCCCATATCTTTGAAAGCTCGGCGAAGTGCTTCTCGACCTCATCGACCTTCTTGAGTGCCTTGGCGCGCTCATCCTCGCTCTCGGAGCGGATGCGGCGCTCGCGGAGCAGCTCGGCCAAGGTCTTCTCCAAGGCGTTCTTGGCCTCGCGCAGGCTGTCCGACAAGCGCGCGGCCTGGTCTTCGGCTTTGGAGCCGTCCTTCTGATAGCGTTCGGTGAGCGCCTGGAGCTCGCGCATGTCGAGCAGATACTGCTGTTCCTTTTTTTCCCAGCGCAGCTCCTCGGCCCGCCACCGGGAATGCTCGGCGCCGGCGCTGTCGCGGGCCGCCGTGAGCAAGGACTTCATGCTGCGCAGCTCCTCGTCGGCCTGCGCGCTCTGGGCCTCCAGCGTCTTCAGGGCGTCCTGCATCTTGCCCTGGACCTCGAGGGTCTCGGCGAAGACGCGATCGTCGCCCGAGCGGACCTTCTGGCGCAGCCCGCCGAGCTCGGCCTCGAGGGCCGCCTGGCGCTCCCTGTAGACCTTCAGCGCCTGCTCCTTGGACTCGAGCACCTCGGCCCAGGTGCGGGTCTGGCGCGTATGCTGACGCTTGAGGAGAGACACCGTCTCCCAGGCCATGTCGCTGGAATTGGAGGACGCGACGACGGGCGCGGCCTCGGGGGCGGAGGCCGGAGAGGAGGCGACCTTGGCCCAAAGGCGGCTGATCTCCGCCTCCAAGTCATCCGAGGAATTGGCCACGAGATGAGTCTAGCAGGCGGCCCGGCCGATCCGATGGCTAAATTGTTAAAAAGAGATCAGCGGCGGCGAGCGCGGTAGTCGTCGACGCGCTCCATCACGGCGTCGTAGATCTTGAGGAAGCACCAGATCCCTCCGTAAAGGGCGGCGCCGACGACGGCCAGCTGCACCAACGCGTAGAAGCCGCCGCCATGGCTCCCGGTGACGACGGCGCCGACGTGGTTAGGCATGGCCCATTATACCACGGCTACTGAGAGCGCAGCAGCCGGAGCAGCTCTTGGTTGGCTTCGCTCAAGTCCAGGCCGCTGTCCTTATAATCGAGCAGGATGCGCTTGACCTGATCGGACAAGACGCCGTCGGGCGCTCCGCCTTGTTTGGCCTTGAGATAATTGGACCAATCCTCTCGAAAAAGGCTCTCCTTGGTGCGCTCGCTGAGCCGCTTCTGTTCGGCCTGCATCTTCTGGAAGCCGTCCACCGACTGCTGGTGCCGCTGCTGCAGCGCCTTGATGCGCTCCTTAGCCTCCCTCTCGGAGGTGGTCTTGTCGACGAGCTGAGACCGCAGCGTCTCGAGCTCGTCCTTCTGCCGCTTGAGCTCCTCGGAGAGCTTCCAGCGCTTGACCTCGCCGGCCTCGAGGGCCTCGCTGAGCTCCTTGCGGTAACCCATCTCCTGGGAGAGCACCCGCTCGTACTCCCGCTCCGGGTTCGATTGCCCGAAACGAAAGCTCATCGCCACCGCGTGACCGGCGATGGAAGCGCCGGTCAAAGGCACCGTCATAGCGTAATCCACCTGGGAGCCGAAGACCTTCCATCCCAGGCCCCAGTTGTAGGTCTTGGTCCGGTCGCCCAGGCTGAGCCCCATGCGTCCGGCCAGCGACCCGAAGCGAGCCGTGGACCACCACCGCTCGAGCCCCGTGCCCAGGTTCGTCGTCGGCCCATGTCCCAAAGAAGGCTCCCTCTTGGTGAGGTCGAAGGCCGCCGTGAACCCCCGCACCGACTCGCTGACGCCGAGCTTGATCGTGGCCGGAGCGCGGTCGCGCTGGCCGGCGGACGTGAAGCCGGGGGCGTTGATGTTCAAGACGGAGAGGCCGGCGCCGTATTTCTCGCCGAAGCGGTAAAAAAGGCCGAAATCGGCCGCGGGCTTGGTCGTCCCGCCGCCGCCCGAGGCGAAGGCACGGTTCAGGAACTTCAGCGTCCCGCCCAGCTCGAGGCCCGCCTCGTCGAACTCGGCGAAGCCCCTAGTGCCATAGCTGAAGACCGTCGCCCGGTCCTTGGCGGAGTTCTTGATCGAGGTGTAGAGCCAGGCCGCCGCGATCGTGCCGCCGAAAAGCTCCTGCTTGAGCGGGAAGGCCCCGGCCAGGTTGAAATGGTCCTGATCGGTCTCGCCCGCCGGGGCATGGAACTGACGCAGATAGCTCGTCTGGGCCGAGACGCTGCGGATCTGGCCCAAAGCGGCCGGGTTGTAGACGATGGAGGCTAGGTCGTCGGCGACAGCGGTGAAGGCCGACCCCATCGCCAGCACACGCGGAGAAAAACCGCTGTCTTCGAAGCCGGCAAAAGCCGGGCCCGCCAGCAAGACCAAAGCCGCGATCGTCAGCCTCATCAAGGGGCTTTATTATACTCTAAATGATAATCCTCGGGGTCGAGGGCCGCCGCGGCCTGATAGTGGCGCAAGGCGGCAGCCTCATCGCCGGCCGCAGACGCAAGCTGGCCGGTGACGTAGCGGGCGAAAGCGTAGGAAAGCCTGATGTCATGGGCGTAGCTCTCGCCGCCGACCAGCGCCTTAGACCGGCGCAGCGCGGTGGACTCCCACATCAGAGACGGCGGCTGCGGACGCAAAGCCTGGATCAAGCCCCGCGCCTGAGGCCGGCCGAGAGAAAGCTCTTGGACCGCGCCTAGAGGCAAGCCCAAGGAGAAGGCCGTTCCGGCGGCGAGCAGGGCTTGACGCCCTTCCTGGATATGGAGAAGCCGCCGCGCCGCGCGCGGCCGGACCAGATCCTCATAGCGCGCGGAGAACAAGGCGGTGTCGCCGCCCGCGACCGCGGCGGACCCCGGCGGCAAAGCCCGTCGAAGGTCCCGGGCGTAGTCATATGCGGAAAAATCATCCCGATGGTCGAGCGTCTGCGCGCGGCCCCATAGCACCGAGCCGGCGCAAGCCAGCGCCAGAGCCGCGCCGACGACGCGGCTGCCGGAGGCCTCCTGGAGCCAAGCGATGCCGTAGGCGGCCAAGGCGCAGACGACGAGCGTCGGCACGAGGAAGGATGTCTCCAGCACGCTGCGCGCCACCCACTCCGTCAGGTCGAATCGGGTCAAAAGGAAGAAGAACGGCCCGAAGGCGGCCAGCGCCAAGGCCAGGGCGGCCGCCAGCGCGCCGTCGCGCCGGGCCAGCACCCCTGCGCCCAGCAGCGCCAGCGCCGCCGCCAAGACGGACGCGCCTGTCAGCAAGCCCCCGGCCAGATGGCCCAGGAGGCTCATGGCCAGATCCGGCGTAAGCGGCCGGCTCAAGCCGCCGAACAATTGCAGCGAACCGTATTCCCGCCGCGTCAGCACCGCCCAGGCCAGGCCGGCGTCAAGCTTGATCCAGAGGAACAAGTACAGCGCCGTTCCCAGGGCGAAGAAAACGGCCGCCGGCTTGAGCACGCCGGCCGCGCGAAGCCGGTGGCCGCTCAGCTCGGAGCGCCAAAGCCAGACCAAGGCCGGCGTCATAAGCAAGAGCGCCTGATGATTGACCAGGCCGAGGCCGAAGAGCAGCGCGCTCAAGCAAGCGCGCTTTTCCGCGGAGCCGCGGCCCCCGCGCGACAAGAACAGGAGCAGGCAGATGAAAAGGGCCTGCAGCGAATACATCTCGCATAGAAGGCTGAACTTCCAAAGCGGAGCGCTGAAGGCGAAGGTCAGCGCGCCCCCCGCGGCGGCCCAGCCGCCCGCCGGAGATAGGAACAAGAACATCGCCCCGGCCGCCAGCGCGCCCGCCGCCGCGCTCAACAGGTTCAAACGGTAAGCCGGGTCGCCCAAGGGCAAGGCGATGGTCCAAGCCTTGCCCAGCACGGCGTACAACGGATACCCGGGCGGATGAGCCGGAGCCAGGGCTACGGCCGCGGCAGCCAGGTCGGCGCTGTCGCGCGGCGCGTAGGTCGGATACGCGTGGAAGGCGTACAAGCCGAATATCCCCGCCGCCAGCGCCGCCGCCAGCGGCCGGCGCGCCTCAAGCACCCCAGCTCTGGAATGAAAGAGAAGGATCGGAGCGCAAGGTCTTAGAGAGCCGCCCCATGCTCAAGCGGTGGGCGGCCGCTTGGGCGATCATGGCGCCATTGTCGGTGCACAGGCCAGGCGGCGGCATCCTGACCGTGAAGCCTCGCTTTGCCCCCTCCTCGAAAAGCTGGCTCCGCAGGAGGCTGTTGGCCGCCACGCCGCCGCCGAGCACGATATCCTTCACCTTGAGGCGCGCCGCCGCGCGCAGGGTCTTATGCACCAAGGTGTCGGCCATCGCCGCCTGGAAGGAGGCGCAGACATCGGCCTTCTGCCCGGGCTTCAAGGCCTTGGGGCCTCGACGCTGGAGGTGATAGAGGACCGAGGTCTTAAGGCCCGCGAAGGAGAAATCCCACGTGCCCGGCATCAGCGGGCGCGGGAAGGCCACGGCCTTGGGATCGCCGGTGGCGGCTAGGCGGTCGATGACGGGACCGCCGGGATAGCCGAGGCCGAGCAGGCGCGCCACCTTGTCATAAGCCTCGCCCGCCGCGTCATCGCGGGTGCGGCCCAACACGCGGTAGCGGCCGGGTCCGCGACTATAGACCAGGTCGGTGTGCCCCCCCGAGACGATCAGCGCCACCAGCGGGAATCGGATCTCTTGGGAAAGCTCGACGGCGAAGATGTGCCCCTCGAGATGGTTGACGGCCACCAGCGGGCAGCCCAGCAGGCCGGCCAAGGTCTGGGCGGCCACCTTGCCCACCAGCAGCGGCCCCATGAGGCCCGGCCCCCGCGTATAGGCCACGGCGTCGATGGGCCGTCCGGCCGCGCCCGCCAGCGCGGCCTCGATGACGGGCGCGATCTTCTGGAGATGGGCGCGCGAAGCCAGTTCAGGGACGATGCCCTGGTACCGGCGGTGCAGATGTATCTGTGAGGACACGACGTTGGAAAGCACGCGGCCGTCCTCGACGACGGCGGCCGCCGTCTCATCGCAGGAGGTCTCGATGCCCAGCACCCGCATAGGGCAGCTAACCTTCCTTCATCTTGAGCGCGCCGAGCACATCGCGCGCCTTGAGCAATTCGATGGCCCGGTCCAGCGTCTCATCAGGGACCATGTCCTCTTTCTTGACCACGGATTTGGGCTTCTTGCCTTGGGCGTAGATCATGTCCCACTGGGCGTAGAGCTTGCTTTCGGTCTCACGCGAGATCGGCACCTCGATATCCGGCGCGATGCCGCCGGTCTTGTTCTTCTCGTCGCGCTGGATGGAGCGTCCGGCCGGCGTATAATAGCGCGCCACCGTCAGCCGCAGGCCGGAATTGTCCGGCAGCGGGATGACCGACTGGACGCTGGCCTTGCCGTAGCTGCGCAGGCCCATGATGACGGCCCGGTGGTGGTCCTGCAAAGCGCCGGCCACGATCTCGGAGCCGGAGGCCGAACCCTCGTTTATGAGCACGACGATCGGCAGCCCGCCGAAAGCCGCCTGCTGGCCCGCCTTGAATTCCTGACGGTTGTCCGCCTTGCGGCCCTGCGTGTAGACGATGAGCTTGTTCTCTCCCAGGAAATCGGAGGCCACCTCGACGGCCGAGGATAAAAGCCCGCCGGGGTTGTTGCGCAGGTCGAGGACCAGGCTCTTGGCGCCCTCCTTCTTGAGGGCCTTGAGCGCGTTGGCCACGTCCTCGGCGGTCTTGGCGCTGAACTCCGCGATGCGCAGGTAGCCCACGTCGTCGGTGAGCTTCCAGGATGAGACGCTCTCTATCTTCACGAACTCGCGGGTGATGACGTATTGCTTGGTGATCCAGGGGCCGTCGCCGCCGTCGTCAGGCTCGCGCATGACGCTAAGCTTGACCTTGGTGCCGGGGTTGCCGCGCAGCTTCTTGAAGACTTCGGCGATCGGCATCTCCTTGGTGCTCTGCCCGTCGATCTCCACGACGCGGTCGTTGGGAAGGATGCCCAGACGGTAGACCGGCGTGCCCGGCAGCGGCGTGATGACCGTCAGCCAATCGTCCTTGATCATGATGCGCAGTCCTAAGCCGCCGAATTGCCCCTCGGTCTCCGTCTTGATCTCGCGGTGCGCCTCGGGCTCCATGAACTGAGAGAACGGGTCCAAGGTCTTGACCATCCCGGAGGCCGCCCCGTAGATGAGCTTCTGCGTATCCGGCTCGTCGACGTAATTCTCCTGGATGTAGTTGAGCACGTCGATGAGGGTCTTGAGCTGCTCGTAAGTATGGTCCTTGGCCTCCGGGGCGGCGGCGCGCGCGGCCGGCGCGGCCCCCAGGCAGAGAACCAAGACCAACGCAACCGCGAAGTTCCTCATAGCTATCTCCTCTTGAGCCAGACCATGGGATCGAGCGCCTCGGTGCCGCGGCGCAGCTCCAAATACAGCTTCCCCCCGTCGCCCGAACGCGCGATGACCTCACCGGCGCCCACGGAAGCGCCCTTTTCCTTGAATGCCTTGCCTAACTCTCCGTAGATGCTGAAAAAGCTGGAGCCGTGGTCGAGGATGACGACATGCCCGTAGGACCGGAAGGGCCCGGAATAGATGATCTTGCCCGCTCCCACGGCGGCGACCGGGGCCGCGGCGCCGGTGCGGAAGAGCACGCCCTGCCGGATGACCCAGGTGTTGAGCTCGGCGTTGTGCTCCCGGCCGAAGGGGCGCGCGACGGTGCCCTCCACCGGCCAGGGCAGGGAATATCTGGGGACCTCCAAGCCGCCGACGGGACCGGTCTTCTTATAGCGCCCGGCCTTACCGATGCGATCGAGCAGCTGGGTCAGGGCCAGCGCCGACTCTTCCAGCTCCTTGGCGCGACGCTCATGGGCGGCCACCTTCACATGGTTCTCGGCGAAAGCGGCCTTCGTCTGCTCAAGACGCTCCTGGCTGTCCTGAGCCTCGGCCTTGGCCTTCCGGCTGCGGCCGGCCAGCTCCAGCGACCGCCGCTGCACTTCGGCTTGAGCCTGCTCGGTCTTGCGGCTGAAGCCCTGGAGGCTGGCCAGGACCGTCGTCTTCTCCGCGATAGCAGCCCGTCGGAACGATTCCCCCCAGAGCGCTCGCGTGCCGAAGGCGTCGTCTCTGGCCGCGGCCGAGGCCTGATAGTCGCGCAGCTCGTTGGACAACGTCGTCTTCCAGAAGCCCGAAGCCAGCTGCAGCGCCCCGATGCGGGTCTTGAGCTCGCTCTTCTTCTCCTCGGCTTGGCGGATGTTGCGCTGGATAGTCTCGATCTTGCGGCGCCCCTCGAGGTCGTGGGTCTCCAGCTTGCGCAGCTGCTGGCTCAAGGACGTCTGCTGCTTTTGGAACTCCGAGATCTCGCGCCGGGTCTTTTCCAATTCTTTTTGGATCTGCCCGAGCTCCCGGCGCTTTTGCTGCACGGGCTGCCCCCAGACAGCGGCGGCGGCGAAGAGCAGTCCGAGGGCGGCGGCCGCGGCTCTCATTGGCCGCTTCCGGCGTCCGCCAGCGCCCCGAGCCCGCCGGAGACGGCCAGCAGCAGCAGCTGGGCGGAGCCCGGCGGCAGGGACCACCACGGGAAATAGCCCTTCACCGGCAGCGTCAACAGGCAGACCGCCGCGATGCCGACCAGAGTCCCGGCCGCCGCCGTAAGGGCGGGGCCGGCGGCCCCTTTGAGAGGGCGCGGCCGCGCGCTCAAGATCCAGAAGCCGGCTGCGCCGGCCGCCGCGGCGGCGCAGACGCAGGCGCTCAGCGTCAGCGACAGGAAGTGCCGGTAGAACCGTGCCTGCAGGAGGGCGCGGATCTGGGCGGGCTTGTAGCGGATCTCCGCCCAATCGGCGACGGCTCCGGCCTGCGTCAGCCATTGGGGGAAGCGCTGCAGGCCGCCTTCGGACAAGCGCAGCTCATAGGCGGGAGGCAAGGGGTTTTCCCCAAGCCAGGTGACGGACTCGACGAGGTCCGGGTCTTCCAGGCGCAAGGAAGCCAACGCGGCGTCGCGCGAGACATAGCGGGCTTCCTCGACGTCGGGCAGAGCGCGGAGCTTCTCCTGAAGGACCCTGAGCTTGGAGCCTTCGACGTCGCCTTTAAGGAAGACGAGCACCCGGAAGTCGTCGCGCAGAGCGGCCTCGAAGCGGGTACAATGGCGCTTGAGCAAAAGCAGGCTCTCGCCGGCCACTCCGCCGATGAGGCCGAGCGAGAATATAAGGAAGAGCCAGGGCGCTCTTTTCACGGGGTCAGTATACAATCTTTTTCGGCGTTGCCGGGACCGCAGGGACTCATCGGATGACACGAAGACAAGGCGCTTCGATAGCCGGAAATAATAGGTCTTGAAAAAGGACATAATACAGACTATAATAAAAACATGAATTCCAAGTCCTACAGCATCGCGAAGCTCAAGGCCGGCCTGTCCTCCATCATCGGCGAGGTGGCCGGGGGCGGCGAGATCGTGGTCACCGATCATAACAAGGCGGTCGCGAAGATCGTGCCGGTCAGCCGGGTGCCCCCCCTTCCGCGCGCCGACATCGCAGCCCTTCTTGAAGCTCCCCCCGTGAAGCTGCGGACAGGAAGTCTTGGCTCGGCCAAACTCATCCGCGCGATCCGAGACGAAGAGTGACGGCCTTTTACTGGGACACCTCGGCCCTGCTGGCCTTGCTCTTCGAGGAGCCCCAGGGCGACGACCTCCGGCGGCTGGCGCTCAAGAAAGGTGCCCTGCCGGGCTACACCTCATTCTTCAGCTTCATAGAGATGGAATCCGCCTACTCTAGGCGACTGTCTGAGGGAGCGTTGAATAATTCGCAGCTCCCCGAGCTGCGCCTAAAAGCTCAGAAGCTAGAATCTTCCCTTGGGGTGATCTGGTCCGACGAAGAGACGCTCCGAGACGCCCGGCATCTGGTCCTGGAGCAGGGTCTCAGGCCCGGAGACGCCCTTCAGCTGGCTTCGGCCCGATTGCTTCTTCAGGATGGCTCGCAAGCGACATTCGTCTGTCTGGACAAGAAGCTCAACCAAGCCGCCCAAGCAGTGGGTCTCGCTTCGGCTTACTGAGCGCCTTTCAGCGCGAGTAGGGGATGAAGAATTCGGCCAGGCGCAGCAGCCCGCCGCCGAGCGGAGGCAGGACCAGCAGCAGCGTGATCAGCAGCAGCCAGGGCGAACGATCCGTGGCGTAGGCCAGGAACTCCGCGGGCTGCCACAGGGACCTCGGCGCGGGCTCCTCGCGCAGCGCGGCCTCCGGAGCCGGCACGATCTTGACGAGCTCGGGGTGACCCAGCAGCTTCGAGAGCGCGGTGATGGGGCTGACCCCCTCGACCACCACGACCATCTGGCTGGAGCCGGGCGCCTGCTGAGTGCCGATAGTGCGCTTCCACCGGAAGCCTTCCGCGGCAAGAGTCTTGAGGACGCGCTCCGAGACTTCGCGGGCCGAGCCCGCGTCCGGGACGCGGATGCCGATGAGCACGTCGGTCACGGCGCCGGCTCGAGCGCCCTGGCGGGCGATGCCGGCGTCGACGCGCAGCCTCTGCACCGAGGCCACCTTCATGGCGTCGCCAAGGCGGTCCGGCGAGATCCAGCCCCACAGCGAGACCCGGTCGGCGGCCGAGGCCGAGGGCTCGAAGCGGCGGTCCTGGCGGAAGCCCGCCATGCGGGTCAAGTCGGCGACGGCGTCCTTATATTGGATCTCGTGGCCTTTGAGGTCGAAATCCACTGAGACGAAGACTTCGGGCTTCGGCGCGTCGGACGCCTTGGCGATGGCGGGCTCCGGAGCGGGCGCCGGCGCGGCCGCGAGAGCGGCGCCCTGCGCCGGAGACTCGCTCCGAGAGAGGATATGAGACTCGTAATCCTCGCGCCCCATCCCGGCGGCCTCGTCATCGGAAACGTCCTTGACCTTGTCCGAGGCCAAAGCCAGCGGGGCGGCCAAGCCTTCCCAAAGCGAGTAGCGCTTGCGCTCTTGCGGCGAGTCCTCACGCTCGGCCTTTGCCGCAGGCGCGGAGGCGGGGCGAGCGCGGCGCGGATAGACCGGGACCTTGCGCGGCGCCGGCGCGGCGACCGGCTCAGGCTTGGGATGCTGCCTGGCGATGGTCTCCATCGCGTCGCTGGCCTCCGGGCTCGGATGCGTGTAAGCCCCGCTTTCTCCGGCGGCAGGACCTTTGCTGCTCCTTTCGCCGATGAACTGGACCCTCATGCCCGGATTTTTCTTCGCGGGCTCCGCGGCGCGAGCCGGGGCGACGGCCAGGAGCAAGACCAGGGCTAAGGGCAGGCTCATGAACCCCTTATATCAAACTGAGGCGACTGGGTCAATAGGCCTAGAGGACATAGGACCTTGGACCCACCGGACCAGCAGGATCCTCAGCACGATGCCGGCGGCTCCGACCCCCAGCCCCACCGCCGCCGCGGCCGCGGTCTGGCCCAAGGAAAGCTCGAGTGGAGAGCCGGGGCGGCCGACGGAGGCGATGACGCCGGCCGGGCCGAGCAGCCCCAGCAGGAGCCAGCCGCGAGGGTCCGACAAGGGTTCGTCTTTTCCCGAACCGGGGCAGTCCGGACACCCCAAGCGGCGCTCCAGAAGATAGAGGGCGTGCAGCAGGCAGGGGAATCCCAGCAGCATCTCGCGCCAGCGCCAAGGCCACCACCAGAAGGAGACCGAAGCGTCCTGCAGGCGCTCGGCCAGGCCCCACAGCCCCGAGGCCGTCAACAGCGCGCGCGGCTGGAAGAGGAAAGGGACGAAGAGCATCAGCAATCCCAGGGCCAGCAGGTCTCGCACCGCCGTCGGCTGGCGCCAGCGGCGCTTGAGCGTGCGCAAGTCGAAGGAATACAACGCCAAGGCGCCGATGGTCAAAGGCGCCGCCACGGCCCAAAAGGCCAGGCTGTCCGGCAGCCCAGCCAAGGAAGCCCCCGTCAAACAAGCGTAGACGCCGAGGCCGGCGGCGGCCGAGGCCCCGGCCGCCGCGAGCACGCCCGCCGCCAGCTCCGGCACAGGCGAAGCGATCGGCCACTCCTGCAAGACCAAGGTCCGCGCCGCTTTGAAGACCTGGAGCCCCAGACGCAGCGCGAGCAGCGGCCCGATGACGGCCAACAGCCACGCCAGCCCCCTCGCAGGCCAAGACGGCCGGCCGGGCGCGCCGCCCTCGGGAGGCAGCCCGAGGGTCACCCCGGACGCCTTCAGCTGCCGCAGCAGGGCGCGCAGCGCATCGAGGTTGCCCTCGGCCCCCGCCGAAGGCGACAGCCGCAGGATGAGCAGCCGGCGAGGATGGCTGTTGACGGCGCGCAGCGCCGCAGGAAGCTTGCTGGAGACATCCAGGGTCCGGGCGGCCAGCGTGCCCGCGCCGGCGATCGGCAAGCCGACGACCGAGCCGTCGGCCTGCGGGCGCAGGGTCACCTGCGCCAACCCCTCGCCCATGGGGCCCGCCAGCAAGGCGATCAACCGCTGGCCCGCGGCCGTCTTCAAAGCCTGGGGGTCATGCCCGGCGGACGCGCTCGGATCGAGGCCCCCCGGGAATTCCGCCAGATGATAGCCCGCCGTCGACGAAGTCGTCACGGGGATCGCGGCCCGGTCCGCCGCGTCGACGACCCTCTTCAAGACGGCCTTGTCCTTGACCCACAGGACGTCCGCCTTGAGCGCGACCCCGGGCGCGACCAGGCCGACCGCGCGCCATTTCTCGATCTCGGTGCGCGAATAGGTGAAGGCATCGCCGCGCTCTATCAGGTCGGCCAATGTCTTCTGGCGCAGGATCACGGCCCCGACGCCGATGGTCCGAGCGCGCTCCCACAGATCCTCGAGCGGCATGCCGGTGGCCGCCGCCAAGGCGACGACCTCCTCCGCGTCGAGCGCCGCGAGCACGGTCCGCTGAAGGGGACGGCCCGACGCCGCCGCCCAGACCAGGAGCCCTCCCAGCGCCAGCAGCAGCCAGGCCCGCGCGCGCATCAAGCTCGCCCCGCTCGCGCCAGGCCGTAGAGCCCGACATACCGCTGGACCGACCTTTCCCACGAAAAATCAGAAGCCATCGCCGCGCCCCTGACGGCGCCCCAGCCCCCGCCCGCGCGGGCCGCAAAAGCGCGATCCAGCGCCAGTCCGAGGTCTCCGGCGTCACCGGGCCGGCATAGGAAGCCGTTGCCCGGCTCCGCCACGGTGTCGGCCAACCCGCCCGTCTTGGCGGCCACGGGCACGCTGCCGTAGCGCATGGCGATCATCTGCCCGAGCCCGCAGGGTTCGAAGCGCGACGGCATGAGGAACAGGTCGGAGGCGGCGTAGAGGCGATGGGCGAAAGGGTCGTCGAAGCCCTCGCGAAAAACGACGGCGTCGGGCCGCCGTCGAGCCAATTCGCGGAAAGCATCGCGCAACGACGCGTCCCCGGAGCCGAGCACGGCGAGACGGCAGGAGTCGAGCCGGGAAGAAAGCGCTTCGATGGCGAGGTCCAAGCCCTTCTGCCGGTCCAAACGCGAGACGACGGCGACCAGCGGCAATTCCTTTGTCCCGTCCAGGCCGCATTCGGCCAGCAGCGCCTTGCGGCAAGCGGCCTTGCCGTCAGCGGCCGAGGCGGCGTCGTAGCGGGCGGGCAAGCACGGGTCTTTCTCCGGATTCCACACCTCCAGATCGATGCCGTTGAGGATCCCGGTCAACTCCACGCTGCGCCGCTGAAGCAGCCCCTCCATGCCGAACCCGCGCTCGCCCGAAGCCTGGATCTCGACGGCATAGGACGGGCTGACCGTGGTGAGCTGGTCGGCGAAGACGAGGCCGGCCTTCAAGAAGCTGCACTGTCCATAATACTCCAGCCGGTCGGGCGTGAGGTCCGAAGGCTCGAAGCCGGCCTTGGCGGCCGACGCTAGAGGAAAATTCCCCTGGTAGGCGATATTATGGATCGTGAAGACCGTCGCCGTGGACGCGAAGAAGGGGTCGTTCTTGTAATGGCGCCTGAGATAGGCGGGCACCAGCCCCGTCTGCCAGTCGTGCAGGTGGACGACATCGGGCTTGAAGCCGACGGCCTTGGCTCCTTCGAGCACGGCCCGGCAGAACAGCGCGAAGCGCAGATCGTTGTCCGGATGGTCCTTGCCATCGGCGCCCACGTAGAGGCCGTCGCGATCGAAGAGCGGCGGACAGTCGACGAAATAGACCGACGCCGACTTATACTGGAGGTAGCGCAGGGAGACCGGAACGGCGCCGCCGCCGAGGGGCACCATCAGCGGCCGGGCCAACCCCCCGGGCAGGGCGGCGGAATCGACGACGCGGTATCTCGGCAGGAACAGGCATACGTCATGCCCGGCCGCGCCGAGCTTCTGGCTCAGCGCGCCGACGACGTCGGCCAGCCCTCCCGTCTTGCAGAACGGGACGGCCTCACTGGCCGCCAGCAGGATCTTCATTCGTTTCGGTGACGGCAGTCTCGGCCGACTGCTCGGCCGGCTGCTCGACCGGCTGCTCGGCCAGCTGCTCGGCGCCGGGCTCCGCCGGGGCCGCGCCGGCGGCCGCGGGCAAGACGGCGGGGAAGGAGTCGAGCGCCGGAAGCTCCTCGAGGCTCTTGAGTCCGAAATGGCGCAGGAAGTCCGGCGTGCTGCCGTACATGAGCGGGCGGCCGACGGTCTCCTTGCGGCCGACGACCTTGATGAGGCGCTTCTCAAGGAGCGTCTCCAAGGCCGCGATCACCTCGACGCCGCGGATCTGCTCGATCTCGGCGCGCGTCAGCGGCTGCTTGTACGCGATGATCGACAGCGTCTCATGCGCGGCCGTGGAGAGCTTCATCGTCATGCGGTCGGCGAAAAGCTTGCGGACATAGCCGGCGTAGGCCTGGCGCGTGGCCATCTGGAAGCCCTCGGCGATCTCGAGCAGCTGCACCGGAGAGCCTTTCTCATCCAGGTCCTTCTGGATCTCGGCTACGAGCGCGGCGATGCGCGGAGGGTCCTTGACGCCGACGAGCTTGGCCAGCTGGGGCAAGCCGAGCGGGTGGTCCGTGATGAAGAGCAGGCTCTCCAGAGCCTTCTTCAGCTGCTCATTGTCCAAGGGCGGCGCTTCCATCTGCTGGGACATCGGCGGGGACCTCCTTCTTATAAATCACGATCTTATGGAAATTGCCTTCCTGACGGATGAAGATGCGCTGGAGCTTGCAGAGCTCGAGCATGGCGAGGAAGCAAGCGATGATGCCGCGGCGCTTGCGCTCATCGGCGAAGATATCCTCCCAGGGGACCGACGCGCGGTCCTCCAGGAGGAACAGGATCTTCTCGATCTTCTCCTCGATGGGGAACTCCTCGCCCAGGACCTCCTTGGCGGGGTCCTCGGCGCGGTCCAGGATCTCCTTGAGCGAGTCGAGCAGGTCGAACATGCCGAGGTTGAGCGACTTCTCGGCCTCGGTGAAATGAGGCGCTCCCCGGTAGTAGACGTCCTTGAAGTCGTCGGCGCGCTTCTCGAGGAACTGGGCGGCCTGCTTGAACTTCTGATATTCAAGGAGCTTCTGAGTGAGCTCCTGGGTCGGATCGGGGCCTTCCTCGGCCTCGAGATCGTGGCTGGGCAGCAGGGTCTTGGCCTTGATGGCCATGAGCGTGGCCGCCATCACCAAGAATTCCCCGGCCAGATCCAAGTTAAGCTCCTTCATCAGGTCCAAGTAGACGAGATACTCCTTGGTGATATGGGAGATCGGGATGTTGTAGACGTCGAGATCGTCCTTCTTCACCAGGAACAGCAGCAGGTCGAGCGGGCCCTCGAAAAGCTCGAGGTTGACTTGGTAGCTCATCTCAGCCTCACGGCGGCGCGGACTTCCGCCATCGTCTTCTGGGCGACGGCGCGGGCCTTGGCGGCGCCGGCAGCCAGGACCTGGTCGACCTGCGCGAGGGTGAAGGACTCGCGGCGCTCGCGGAACGCGGCGAACGGGCCAGCCATCTCTCCCAGCAGATCCTTCTTGCAGTCGCCGCAGCCGAGCCCGCCGGCGCGGCACTCGTCGCCGCGCTTGGCATAGAACGCCTCGCTGGCATAAAGCTTGTGCAGGGCGTACACCGAGCAGCCCGGCGGGTTCTCTGCGCAAGGCAGGGGATGCCCAGGGTCGGTCGCCGCCTTGCGGTTCGGGTCGGTATAGGCGCCCTTGCACTTCTTCTCCAGCGCCTTCTCGGTCTCGTAGATGTCGAGGGTGTTGCCGTAGGACTTGGACATCTTGCGGCCGTCCAAGCCGGGGACCTTGGGAGTCTCGGTGAGCAACGGCTGAGGCTCTTCGAACACCGGCCCGAAATGATGGTTGAACTTGCGCGCGATCTCGCGCGACAGCTCCACGTGCGGGACCTGGTCCTGGCCGACGGGGACCTTGGTGCCGTGGTAGAGCAGGATGTCGGCGGCCTGCAGGACGGGGTAGCCCAGGAAGCCGTAGGTGCGCAGCTCCTGCTGACGGGCATGCAGCTCCTTCTCCGCGATCGCCGTCTGGAGATTCTCGGGCCCCTTGGAAACAACGCCTTGATGATGCGTGGTCACGACAGCCAGCGAGAGCTTCGTCTTGGCCAGCTCCTGGAGCTGCTCTTTCCAAGTGGGGTTGTTCTCCAGCGAGTTGAGCGGCGTGACCATGCCCAAGAGCAGCGCCAGCTCGGCGTGCTCGGCCACATCGGACTGCCTGAAGACGACGGCCTTCTCAGGGTCGACGCCGGCAGCCAGCCAATCAAGCACCATCTCCCGGGTGTTCTCCTGCAGCTGGGTGGTGTCGTCATGCCCGGTGGTCAGCATGTGCCAGTCGGCGACGCTGAAGTAACAGGTGTACTCGGACTGCAGCTTGACCCAGTTCCGGAGCGCGCCGAAGTAGTTGCCCAGATGCAGCCGCCCGGTGGGGCGCATGCCGGAGAATACGACTTCGGGCCGCTTCACCAGATGAGCCCCAGCCGGCTCAAAAGGCTGAAGACGATCCGCGACGGGAAGTTCACCAGCGGGCCGAGCAGGCCGAAGGCCATAAGCCCGATGATGATGGCCGTGCCGTATGGCCGGTGGCGCTCATAGGCCCGGCGGTAGCGCGCGGACAAAAGCCCGCTCATGACCTTGCTGCCGTCGAGCGGATGGACCGGCAGCAGGTTGAAGAAGGCGAGGAAGACGTTGATGCTGACGGCGAAGACCAGGGCGTTGAGCAGCGTCCCTTGGAACCGAGGGAACATGCCCAAGCCGCCGGCGGTGACGCGAAAGGCGATGGCGGCGCAGAGTCCGAGGCCGAGGTTCGACATGGGCCCGACGAGCGCGACGCGAAAAAGCGCCCAGCGCCGAGCGCCGAGCAGACGGGCGGGGTCGATGGGCACGGGCTTGGCCCAGCCGATCATCGGAAGCTGCGAGAAGTAGCAGAACAACGGAAGGATGACGCTGCCCACGGGGTCGACATGCGCGATCGGATTGAAGGTCAGGCGGCCGGCGCGGCGAGCCGTGTCATCCCCGTTGCGCAGCGCCACCCAGCCATGGCAGACCTCATGGACCATGACCGAAAAGAACAAGATGGGCAGCTGGATGATCCATTCCACGCGGGTCTATCTTATCCTATTCCACCGACGGAGGCAAGGCAGACCCGCAAGCTAAAGAGAGCCAGTCGACCTGTGAGTTATCCCCAATACTTTCAGCGCTGAAAGTGCTGGGGATATCTTTTTCCGTTCCAAGTGCCCGGCGGTCGGGATTCTCAAGGCCGGACACTAAGCCTGCGGCGCAGCCACGCCAAGGCTTGCTTGCGCGAGGCGATCTTGCCCTTCCACTGCTCTCGCGCGGCGGCGTCCAAGATGCCGCGATAGTCCTTGCCGGGAGCCACCCCCAGCTTCTGAAGGTCGTCGCCGCCGATCCACAGCGGCTTCAAGGCCGCGGCCGGCAAGGCCGGCAGCGCCGTCTTCACGACTCGGGCCGCCAAAGAAGACGGCGCGCGCCTCGGTGAAGCCTTCTCCCGCACCAGGGCCAGCGCCTCATGAAGTTCGCTGGCCCTGACGCGCTCCAGCGGCAAAGACTTGAGGAAGCTCTCTCCCTCCGCCCCCAGCGCCAGAGCCAAGGACGCCAGGCGCTCGCCGGCGTTCTTGCCCCGCGCCCGCACGCCCAGTCCCGGATGGATGAGCTGCAGATAGCCCCACCCCTTCAGCTTCCGAAGCGCCGGTCCCGGGTCCTTCTCGTCTAACACGCTCAGAAGCTCCTGCAGCAGGCGGTGCCGCGACAACTTGGCCGCATGACCCCGGCTCAGCGCCGTCTGCGCCGACTCCAGCAGCCCGGCGCCCGGCTTGAAGCCGAAGCGGCACAAGAAGCGCGCCGCGCGGAAGACGCGTGTCGGGTCGTCGCGGAAGCTCTGCGGGTGCAGGACGCGCAAGCGCCGCGCCTTGAGGTCGGCCAGACCTCCGTAAGGGTCGATGACCTTTCCGGGGCCCTTGGCCGTCACCTCGACGGCCATGGCGTTGATCGTAAAGTCGCGGCGAAACAGGTCCACTTCGAGCTGCGCCGGGCTGACCACGGGAAGGTCGGCGGGCTCGGGGTATTCCTCCTTCCGGCTGGCCGCGAAATCGACGCGCAGGTCCTTGCCCAAGACCCTCAGGGTGCCGAAGCGCCCGAAGGCCTCGCATGGAGCGTTCAAGAGCTTCGCGCAGTGGCGCGCCAGCGGCGCCGGGTCGGTCTCCAGCACCAAGTCCACGTCCTGCCCGTCATTGGTTTTGAGCACGGCGTCGCGCACGCAGCCGCCGACCAAGTAGACCACCGTGCCGTCTTTCACCGCGCGCTTGGCCAGACGCCGCAGCAGCCCGCCCGCCGGTCCCGACAGGGAGATCGAGACCATCAGGCCGTCTTGATCTTGGAGGCCGGCGGCAGGGGAGCCTTGCCCGCGGCGAACATGTCCAGATAGGCCTGATAGGCCGTCAGCCGGTCGTTGGCGGCTAAAAGCTTCTTGAGCCCGGCGATCACCGAGGCGCGGTCGGCCGCCCCACCCTCGAAAGGCAGGGCGGAAGGCAAGTTCTTTTCCCGCGCGTAGACCGGGCTGACCCGGTAGAGCGACAGACCCAGCTCCTTGGCGACGAACTCCATCACCTCGCGCTCCTCGCCGCGGTAGTCCTCGTTCTCTAAAAGCAAGGCCAGCCCTTCCGTTCCGAAGAAGATCTCAGGCTCCACGTCCAAGGACACCTCGGCGCCCAGGCTGGTCTTGAACACCTCGAAGTCCTCATGCATCTTGTCGCGCCAATAGGCTTCCTTCTCCTTGTAAGACTCCGGGAAGACGAAGGCCAGGAGCTCCAGCTGCGACTCGAAGTAGACATACGGGGCAGGCGCGAAAAAGGCCGCTTGGCAGCCGGGGCAGAGGATCATGTTGCATTCGCGGAACATCACGGCCAAACGCAGATCCTGGCTCTGGTCGCCGCGGATGAAGCTCCAGACCTCGGCCGTGAAGGCCTCGCAGCCCTTGGGGCACTTCGCCTCGATCTCTCCTTTGAAGGACATGGCTGATTATACAATAACCGAATAACCGAGGGCCTGGCACCGGATCATTGGGAGATGCGCTTGAAGTACTCCTTGATGACCTCGTCATAGACCGGCGGACGGCTCTCGCGCAGGGAGCGTTCCAGCTCGTCGCGGATCTCCTTCGGCGGCCGGTAATCCTTGGCCGACGGCAGGGGCACGGGGTCCAAGCGGGCGCTGCCGCTGCCGGCGCGGCGGACCCCGGAGCCCGGCCGCTGGAACGGCTGGCCTTTGCCGTTCGAGATGCTCTGGTGGGCCTCCGCGGAATTATTGAGCTGCTGGCCGCCCTGCTCGAGCAAGGACAGCGCGCTCTGCTGGCGCGTCAGCCCCGCTCCCGAGTCGCCGCGCGCCAGCGCCTCCTCGGCCGCCCGCTGCTCGCCCTGCGCCGCCTCCACTTTCTCGACGGCTTCCGGCGGCATGGGCCCCACCTCGGATTCAAGCTCCTCCAGCTGGGCCTGCAGGCGCGCCGTCTTCTCGCGCACCGCGCCCTGCCGGCGGGCCGCGGCGGCGGCTTTCGCGGCGTCGGCGGGCGGCCCGGCCTGCGGAGCTTCCAGCCGCTTGATGATCGCTTCTTCCGCGTCGGCGAAATACGCCAGCGCCGGATCGAAGCGCAAGCGGGCCAAGGCGGCGCGCAGATGCACGCTCGCCCGGCTGACCTGCCGCGACTCGAACTCGGCGAGCGCGGCGCGCATGGGCGTCAACGCTTCCGCCGGAAAACCCGAGCCCCGCGCCGCGGCCGAGGAGACCAGCGCCGCTTGCTCCGCGGCAAGCTCGGCCAGCATGTCCTTCTGCGCCTCCACCACGCCCTTGAGCCTGGCTTCCTCCAGCCGCTGGCTTTCCTCGATGAGCCTGGACTGGTCCTCGATGAGCTCCCGCCATAAGGCCTGGGTCTTCTCGATCTTCTCCGAGGATGCCGCGGAAGGCCCGCCCTCCGAGCCGGCGGAAGCCGCCGCCGAGGCCTGCCCGATAGCCTTCTCGATGGCGGCCAGCTGCTGGGACAGCTCGCGCGCGATGTCGGCGGCCATGGCGTAGTCGCCGCGCTTGAGCGCCTGCTGCAGAGCGTCGGCCGCCGTCTGCGCCTTGAGCAGCGGCATGGTGTAGCCTTTGCGGGAGCTGTCCTCCTGGCTGCCGGGCGAAGGCTTCGGCAAGGCTGCGATGGCGGCGGCCAAGGATTCCATCTGCTGCTGCAGCTTCTGCAGCGAAGCCTGCAGGCGGGCCGTCGCCTCGGGCGCGGCCTGCCCCTTCTTGAGGCCTGCCATCCCCTCGAGCGCCGCCTCCAGTTCGCCGCTCCTGCGGCTCATCCTCCCGGCCTCGGTGTAAAAATCCTGCAAACCCTGAAGCCCCCTGCCGTCCTGGAGCAGCCGCTGCGCCTTGCGCAGCTGCCGGGCCAGCCGTCCATGGCGGCGGCGCGCCTCGCCGGCGTCGGCGGAGCGCGAGGCCTTCACGGCCGCCGGGACCTCGCCGGCGGCGGCGCTTTGCAGCTGCTCGGCCAAGGAAGCGAACTCCTCGTTGAGGCCCGGGTTGGCATAAGCGTCCTGGCTCATCGCTTCAGAGAGCTGGGACATGTCTTGCGCCGTCTTCTTCCACTGCTCGGGCAGGCCGGCCAGCTCCGGCTCCACGACGGCGGCGGGGCTGCCGGCGAGGTCGCGGACCCGCTCCTCGCGCTCGGCCAAGGACCTCAGCGACCGCTCGACGGCCAGCCACCGCTGCTGCGCCTGCCGGTGGCCCTTCTCGAAATCCACGATCTCGATGACTCCTTTCGCCGAGAAGCCGGCCTGCGGGGAGCGCGCGTCGTCTAGCGCCTTGAGCTGGAACTCGATGCGGGCTCCCGGCGGCAGGCCGGCCAGCGCCCAGGAGTAGTCCCCCAGGAAATCCGGCCGCGCCGCCTCGAAGCGCTGGAGCTCGATCTCATGCTCCCCGGCGCCGATCGCCGGCCTCAGGATCAGGGAGATCCGGCGAAGGCCCGAATCATCCTTGGCCGCGTAGGCGATGGGGATCGTATCCTCGGGGCTGGCCTGCAGCGGAGCGGAAGGCGAGAGCAGGTCGATGGTCGGAGGATCGTCCGGCAAGGCCTTCAGGCTGAAGGTCATCGGCGCGGGGTCCCGGCGCCCGTCGGCGGCCTCAAGATCGAGCTGGAAAGTCCCATCCTCGAGAGCGAAGAAGCCGGCCTCCAGCTCTCCCGCGGCGCCGGGTTTCAGCGCGACCGGCACGGGAAGGAAAGAAAGCCTCAGCAGCGCGCGCGCCAGCGGCTCATTAGGGCGGCCGCTCAGGACGATCCAGCTGCCGCGCCGCGCCGCCAAGGGCTCCGCCACGCTGAGCGCCACCAGCTGGTCGCCCCCTCCGCGCAGCCGTGCCTTGAGCGAAGTCAGCTGCGGGACCGGCACCGGGGTCAGCCGGTAGTCGGCGCTGCGCATGTCGCGCCAGGTGAGCCGATAGTCCAAAGGCTCGTTGAGTTCGGCGAGCATGAAGGCGGCCGTCTCGCGCGCCGCATGGTCCCAGGACGCGGCCTTCCACCCGCCGCCGGCCTTCAGCCAAAGCGTGAGCTCGTCGGCCCCCTTCAGCACGTCGGAACGCTCCCTAAGGCGGACTTGGATGACAGCGAGCTTGCCCCAGTCCAGCTTGGCGGTGCCGGGAGAGACCGACACCAGGGTTTCCAGCGGGACGTCACGCCAAGGGGACAGGATCCGGACCCACGCCCGCCCGCCCAGCCAGGGAAGAGTCAGGGCGGCCAGGCCGGCGCTCACGGCCAGGCGTCGGGCCGCCGGCGAAGGGCTCCAGCGGAACACGGGGCCCGGTGGCAGGCGCGCCAAAAGGGCTTCGGCGCGCTCCACATGGGCGCGGGCCAAGGCGGCGGAGGTGTGCCGAGGCTGCGAAACCTCGCGCAACTGCCAAGCGGAGGCCAGATAGTCCCGCAGCTCCGGATGCCGCCGCGACGCGCCTTCGAAAACCTGCTCCCAGCGCGCCTGCCGCCAAGGGCGGAGCAGGAGCCGATGCGCCCCCGCCAATACCGCCAGACCACCAGCGCCCAGCACGGCGAGCCGCGCGTCTTGCGGCAGGACGAAAGCCCGGTCAAGCCAGGCCAGGCCGACCAAGGCGGCCGCGCCTGCGCAAGCCAAGCGCACGCCGCCCTCCAAGAGGATGCCGCGGCGCAGCTCACCCCGCCAGCGGCTTGCCTTAGCGATGAGGATCATGGCGGGTATCTTACCAGGATGCGCCGGGCTGCGCCAGGATCGCCGGCCCGTTCGAGGACCGCGGCCAAGCGGCGCGCGCCCTCGGCATCCTCGGTCAGGTCATAAAGGAAGATCGACTCTCCCGCGCGATAGACGGGCCGGCGCGCCTTCAGCCAATCGAACATGGCGTGGTCGGCGTAGTAGTTGCCCTGCAAGTTGGTGGCCGAAACCGCCAGCAACAACGGCTCGCCGCCCTCGGCCTGGGCGACGCCTTCCCGGCGCTCGACGATCGAGGAGGAGAACAGGGGAACATAGCGCAGCCCGTAATACGAGGGATCGGCCACGCCGAAATAGGAGAGATGAACGACCGGGTTGCCGCGCCGGCGGACCTCGGCGGCCAAGCCTTTCAGGTCCTGGCCCCAATCCAGGTTGGAATCGACCAGCCACCGCCAGCCTCCGGCGGGGCCGCCGGCCGCTTCATTGAAGTAGGCAAGGTAGTGCGGGTAGGCCGCGCCCACCGAAGCGACGAGCCACAAAGAACCGCCCAGGCACAACGCCCTCCCCCAACGGGTCCGCCATAGGACAGCGGCGCCGCAGGCGCCTGCGACGATGAGGAAGGGGTAGACCGGCAGGATGTGCCGGTAGCCGATCTGCGTCTTCGCAAAGCAGGCCAAGAGGAAATACGCCGCCCCCGGCGCCAGCACCCAGGCGGCCCGCCTCAGGGCGCCGCGCAGCTCCAAACCCGCCTCCCAATGCGGCCAGAACGCTACGCCGGCCGCGGCCGCGGCCAAGAGCGGCAGGGGCGTCTTGATCAGCAGCGCAACGGGGAAGTAGAGCGGATGTCCGGTGATGAAGTGATGGCCGCGCAGGAAGGAGCTGCGGCCATCGTCGAGCCGAAGGATCGTCGCGGCCAGCCCGTCGAAATACGCCGGCAGCAAGCTGAATCGGCAGATGACGGCCAGCGCGGCCGCCGCGACGCCGGCGCTGACCAAGAACCAGCCCCATGACAGAGTCTGTTTACGGTCGAGGTTCCATTCTGAGAGGAGCAGCACGGCGACGAAAGCCGGAAGGACCACCATGTTGAACTTCGACGCCAATGCCAGGCCCATGCAAAGCCCGCCCCCGACCCAGACGGCCGGGCCGCGTTTTCCCAGGGAGAACAGGCAGAACGTCAGGAAGAAAAGCGCCGTCGAAGCGGCGTCGGTGGTGACCAGCGCGGCGTTGGCGAACAAAGGCGGGCAGAACGCGAAGAGCACGGCCGCCGCCGCCGCTGCCGGCAAACCCGCCAACCTCCAGGACCATGACAAGACGGCGGCGCCCAAGACCAGCGCCCATGTGACGAGGCTGAAGAGGCGAGCGCTGTCGAGCAGTCGCTCGGCGCTCACATGGTTCTTGTAAAGGAAAAGATCGGAATAATTATAGATGCGGCCACCCAGCCAATACGGGTGCTGGAAGAAGACCGCCGGCTTCAAGGCGAGCAGCGGAAGGGCCGCCCACATCTCGGCGAAGGGCGGATGATTCATGCCGTTGAGCAGGCGCGAGCCGTTGACCAGGGCGGTGTAGCCGGAGGCCAGATGGACGGGCTCATCGAAGGTAGGGGCCGAGACCCGGATCATCGACCAGCCTAGGGCGATGAAAACCAGCAAGGATCCGGCGGCCAGGAGCCGCAGCGCGGGCTTCATGCCCTGATTATAGCCCTTGGGCCGACGGTCTAGCTAGGCTGGATTTCCGCGGCGGCGACGGCGGCCGACGACGGCATATGGTTTAGGCGGTTCTCGACGTCATCGAGCTCCTTGAGCTGCTCGCGGCGGCGGTCGATGAGGCGGGAGTTCACGTTGGGGGTGTTGCGCTTCTCGGCTTCCAAAAGGATATCCTCAGGCCGGATCAACCCGACGTGGTGCTTGCCGGAGAGGGCCATCTCCATCTTGGAGGCGACGTCGTTGAAAGCGTCCCATTCGTTGAAGAGGCCCTCGAGCAGGATCTTCAGGACGAGGCCGACGCCGATGAGGCCGCCCGCTAAGGTCGCCATGAACCTGACGTAGAGTTCCATGCCTTGCATGTTCTTATTGTACCCCGCCGCCCGCCGCTCCAGCAGGGCCTTCCGGGGCCCGGACCTACGACAGAGGACCTATCCTAAAATAGGTCCAAAGGCCTAGTCAAGTCAAAGAGGCGCCGGAACCTCGGGCCCGGCCAGCAGGCCGGCGGGCCGTTCCACCAGCAGGCGCGGCAGCGTCCTGAAATGCCAGAGCGTGAACCCCAAGCAAAGCAAGGCCTCGAGGGCGACGGTGGCCGGCGCGCCGAAGCGAGAGGCCAGGCTGCCGGCCGCGAAGCTGCCGATGGGCGCCAGACCGACGAACACCATGGCGAAGAACCCCATCACGCGGCCGCGGTAGCGGTCCCCGACCAAGTCCTGCAGGACGGTGTTGATGCCGGAGACGGTCTGCAGGCCGGCGAAGCCGATGACCCACATCAGGGAGCACGACAGCCAAAGCTGACGCGAGCAAGCCAGGCCGAGGACCGCGACGGAGAATATCAGGAAGCTCTCGACGATGATCTTGCCCAGGCCCGCCGTGCCGCTGCGCCGGGCCAGATGAAGAGCGCCGAAGGTGGCGCCGATGCCGGAGAACGAGGACAGGATGCCGAAGCCCTTGGGCCCGGCATGGAGGACCTCCTCGGCGAAGACCGGCAGCAGCACGAAAAGCGGCAGACCCAGGAGGCTGAAGATCCCCAAAGTCAGCAGGGAGGCTCGGATGGCCTCATGGCCGGCGGCATAGCTCAGCCCCTTGCCGACCTCTTCCCAGAGAGCGTCCTTCATCGTCGACGGGGCTTGGCGGACCTCTTTCATCGCGTATAAGGCGCCGATGACGGCGAGGAAGCTGAGGGCGTTCAAGGCGAAGCACCAGGCCTCGCCGACCCAGCCGATCATGAGACCGGCGAGGGCCGGGCCGACGATACGCGAGCCGTTGACGATGGTGGAGTTCAGCGCGATGGCGTTGTGCCGGTGCTCAGGCTCGACCAATTCGCCGATGAGGACCTGCCGGGCGGGAAGGTCGAAGGCCGTCACGATGCCCAAAGCCAGCGCCAAGACGAAGACGTGCCAGACCTGCACCCAGCCGCTGAAGCAGAGCGCGGCCAAGATGACGGCCTGGAGCATGGCGGCGGCCTGCGTGCGGCGGACGATCTTAAGGTGGTCGCCGCGGTCGACCACGAAGCCGGCGTAGAAGCCCAACAGGAAAGCGGGGAATTGGGAAACGAAAGCGACAAGGCCCAGCATCATGGAGTCCTTCGTCAGGCGGTAGACGAGCCAGGCCTGGGCGGTGTGCTGGAGCCAGCCCCCGATGAGGGAGACGAATTGGCCGGCGAAGAACAGCCGAAAGTTCCGGTAGTCGAGCGACCGGAACATCATGCCTTCATCCTTGGAATAGCTCACGGGCCATAGGATAGCCAGATAGCCGGGTTTGCACAAGCTCTGCACCCTTCTCGGGTGGCAGAACGACCCCGGGTTCGTTGCGCTACCTTCTCAGGTAGCGCAGGTGCCTCCGCCTTCGATGTGCCACCTCTTAAGGGTACAGAAGGGAACAATTTTGGCAGGTCAGTCGTATATAAGGATATGGATACCGTCAACGAGGTCTTGATCCAAGCGAGGACTCTGCCTGATGATTGGCCGCATACTTCTCCCGCGATGATCAGCAAGCGGCTGCGTCACCGCTTCGAGATGACTCAGCGGCAGTTGGCCGCTTTCTCAGGGCTGCCGCATTCCAAAGTGGCCAAGATCGAGGGCGGACAGGACGTCCGGGTCAGCACGTTGGTCCAACTGTTCGCCGGTTTCGGCTGCGGGTTGGCCTTTCTGCCAGTCAGCCCGTTGAGCGCAGACCGCCTATGGCATAGGACGCACAACATCAGCTTTGAATGCGGCGTCCCGCGGCATCGCCGCTTTTCGCGAAAGTAGTCAGCGAATGGAACAGAGCGCGGAAGCCTGGTCCAACAGCGCCACGGAGCGAGTCGAAAGCGGCTTGGCCGCCAGGGTTTCCGACAGTTGCTCCGCGGTCCGGGCACCGATGACGGCCGACGCGATCCAAGGCTTGGCCAGGACCCAGCCCAAGGCCGCTTGGACCGGCTTGACCCCCTCCAGTTGCGCGACCTTTCCCAGGAGGCGGATGAGGACGGCCAGGCGTTCTTCCGGCAAGGGCGGAAACGCCTTCGCCGGGTCCTGCCAGCGGCCGGCGGGACGCGGCCCGGCGCCCGCGTATTTTCCGGAGAGCAGCCCGCCTCCCAGCGGGCTCCAGGCCAAGAGGCCGACCTCTCCGGACACGGCCACGGGGACGAGGTCACCCTCGATGAAGCGAGCGGCCAGGCTGAATTGAACCTGGTCGAACTCGAAGCGCGCCCGGTGGTCCTGCGCGCTGCAGGCCAGCGCCTGCTGCAGCTCTTCGCCGGAGAAATTCGAACAGCCGACGACGCGGACCTTGCCGGCTAAGACGGCGCGGTCGAGCGCCTCCAGGGTCTCCTCCAGCGGGACCTCCTGGTCCCAGCCGTGCGGCATGTAAAGGTCCAGATAGTCGGTCTTCAGGCGCTTAAGGCTGGCCTCGAGCCCGGCGCGGACATGCTTGCGGCCTAGCCCGCCCGAGGCCGGATCACCGAGCTTCATCTGGCCTAGGACCTTGCTGGCCAGCAGCACCTTCGAGCGGCGCTTGCCGAGGAGCTTGCCGAGCATCGTCTCGGAAGCGCCCCGGCCGTAGATGTCGGCGGTGTCGATGAGGTTGACCCCGGCGGCCAACGCCCGGTCCAGCAAGCCCGCCGCCGTCTTCTCATCTATGGCGCCGATGCCGTGCCAGTCCGCCCCGAAATTCATCGTCCCCAACGCCAAGGCGCTGACCTTCAAGCCGCTGCGTCCGAGAGGATTAACCTTCATGGTGGTGTCAGGCCTTCAATTATTGCAATTATGATGGCATGAAGATCCGGCGAGCCGCGGCGGCCGATGCGGCGCTCCTGACCGAGCTGACGGTCTCGACGTTCATCGAAGCCTATCAGGAGCTGCTGCCCAGGCCGGAACTGACCCGCTTCTCCAAGGAAAGGTTCCCGCTGGCGGCGATCCGCGAGGAGCTGGCGGATGCCGCCTCGTCCTTCTTCCTCGCCGAGGCGGCCGACGGCACGGCTCCGGGATATCTCAAGATGCGCCTTCATCCCGCGCCAGCCGCCGTCAAAGGTCCGTCCCCCATCGAGCTTTCCAGGATCTACCTGCGCAGGAGCGCGCAGGGCCGGGGCGTCGGAGCCCTCCTTTTCCGCCAAGCCCTGGACTGCGCGCGCGGGCTCGGCTGCCGGACGCTTTGGCTGAGCGTTTGGGAGAAGAACGAGAAAGCCCTCGGGTTCTACCGGAAGCTCGGCTTCCGCGAGATCGGAACGCAGGGATTCCTTTATTACGACGACCGCCAGACCGACCTGCTGCTGGAGCGTCCGGTCGAGAAGGGCTATAATTGAATCATGTCGTCCTTCCGCCTTAGATCCAAGTTCAAGCCCGCAGGAGACCAGCCCGGGGCCATCAAAACGCTGACCAGCCGCATCAAGGAAGGCGCCCCGGCCCAAGTCCTGCTCGGCGTCACCGGCTCGGGCAAGACCTACACGGCCGCCAACGTCATCCAAGCCTTGGACCGCCCGACGCTGGTCATCTCCCCCAACAAGGTGCTGGCCGCCCAGCTCTACGCCGAATTCAAGGCTTTCTTCCCGGAAAACGCGGTCGAGTTCTTCATCTCCTACTACGACTACTACCAGCCCGAAGCCTACGTCCCCTCCACCGACACCTACATCGAAAAGGACTCGGCGATCAACGAGCGCATCGATCGGCTGCGGCTGAAGGCCACCAGCTCGCTCTTGTCGCGCCGCGACGTCATCGTCGTGGCCTCGGTGTCCTGCATCTACAACATCGGCTCACCGGAGAATTACAGGGAGCAGTCGATCCCGCTGGAGCTCGGCTATAAGATCAGCCGCGACCAGCTCCTAGAAAAGCTCATCGATATCCACTACGAGCGCAACGAGATGGAGTTCGTCCGCGGCAAGTTCCGCGTCAAGGGCGGCACCGTCGACGTCTTTCCGGCCTACATGGAGACCGGCCTGCGCATCGAGCTCGGCGACGACGGCTGCGTGGCCGCCCTCACGGAGTTCATCCCCCTGACCGGCCAGAAGCTCAAGAGCCTGAAGAAGGAATGGCTCTACCCCGCCAAGCATTTCGTGACCGCGGTCGACGAGCGCGAGGCCGCCGTGGCCGCCATCGCCGAAGAGCTCAAGGCGCGCGTCGCCTGGTTCGAGTCCAAGAAGAAGCCGCTGGAGGCCCAGCGCATCGCCCAGCGCACCGCCTACGACATGGAGATGCTCCGCGAGATGGGCTTCTGCCACGGCATCGAGAATTATTCCCGGCACCTCTCCGGGCGGCCGGCCGGCGAGCGCCCGCGCTGCCTGATGGACTTCTTCCCCAAGGACTTCCTTCTGATGATCGACGAGTCGCACGTCACCGTCCCGCAGATCAACGGCATGTACGCGGGCGACCGCTCGCGCAAGCAGACCCTGGTCGACTTCGGCTTCCGCCTGCCGTCCGCGCTCGACAACCGGCCTCTGAAGTTCGACGAGTTCGAGGCGCTGTCGGGGCAGACGCTGTACGTTTCCGCCACGCCCGGCCCCTATGAGCTTAAGAAGGCGAAAGGCGAGATCGTCGAGCAGGTCATCCGCCCGACCGGCCTGGTCGACCCGGAGGTCATCGTCCATCCCTCCGAAGGCCAGCTGACCGACCTGATGGAGCGTATAAAGGACAGAGCCGCCAAAAAGGAACGAGTCCTGGTCACGACCCTGACCAAGCGCACGGCCGAGGACCTGACGACTTTTTTGACCGGCAAGGGCCTGCGTGTGCGCTACCTGCACTCCGACATCGACTCGCTGGAGCGCATCGAGATCCTGCACCAGCTGCGCCAGGGTAAATTCGACACCTTGGTCGGCATCAACCTGCTGCGCGAAGGCCTGGACCTGCCCGAGGTCTCCTTAGTCGCCATCCTCGGCGCCGACCACGAGGGCTTCCTGCGTTCTGAGACGACCTTGATCCAGGTCTCCGGCCGCGCGGCGCGCAACGTGGGCGGAGAAGTGGTGCTCTACGCCGACACCCGCACCGGCTCGATGACCCGCGCCTTAGGCGAGATGTCGCGCCGTCGCGAGAAGCAGGTGGCCTACAACCTCAAGCACGGCATCAAGCCCAAAACGATCATCAAAGCGGTCGAGGCGCTGGAGGAGTTCCAGAGCAGCGCCAAGCGGCAGGGACTGGCGCTGCTGCGAGACGCCGAGCGCCCGGTCACCGCCAAGGACATCCCGACCATCGCCAAGGAGCTGGAGACCCGGATGAAGGAAGCCGCCGACAACCTGGACTTCGAGCAGGCGGCGGCGCTGCGCGATCAGCTGCTGGAATTGCGCGAGATGACGGCTTTGAAAGCGCGCTAGAAGCTCACGGCAGACGCCGCGCGTCCTTGTCGCCGCCCTGATGCAGCGTCAGGTGCGTGACGCGCCCGCCGACGTCCCGGTGGAACGTCAGGGAGGCCTCGACGACTTTGAAATAGAAGTCCGTGTCGGACTCGGCGAAGATGGGGAACTCGGGCTGGCCGGTGGCCTGCGCCTTCAAGCGCTCGCCCTCGCGGCGGATGGTGATGATGAAGCCTGGCTCGAGCTCATAGCGGCCGGCATAAGCATCCAACAAAGCCGGAGCGACGACGACCGTCCTGCGCGCCGACGGTGGGACATCCAGCCGCCGAGACGCGTCCAGAAGATGGGCCGCGATGTCATCGCTATCGACGGCGGCGTTGGACAAGACGACCACCCGCCGACCGCTGGCGCGGTCGAAACCAATAGAGGAATGGAAGCCTCCGGTCTGGCCGTTATGCCAGAGGAAGCCGTCGTCCTGCCAGCCCAGGGGCTTGCCGGGCTTGGCCGCCTCGGCGGCGAGGAACTTCAACAGGTCGTGAGCCGTCGAGCGGAGCGCGCCGGCGCCGACGAACGCGCCTAAGTCCCAGTGCGGCACGGGATCGCCGCTGAGGTCGTGGCCTTGCGCCATCGGCCCGCTCCAAGACACGGCCGTGCGCGTCATCCCCAAGGGACCGGCGATCCGGTCCTGCAGAAGCGAAGGGTAGTCCATCCCTGCCTTGAGGGACAAAAGGCCCCCAAGCAGACCGTAGCCCAAGTTGGAATATTCACGTTTCTCCCCCGGCTCACGGCTCAAGACATGGGTCTTAAGAAAAGCGTCGAGCCGTGCCTCGGTGTAATCGACATAAGGATCCGCGGGATCTGCCGGAGAAAAATCGTCGGGAAGGCGAGGCAAGCCGGAGGAGTGCTCGGCCAGCTGGCGCAAGGTGAAGGTCTTGCCGGAGGGGCTGCGCGGCAGACGCCCACCGTTGGACAGCAAGGACTCGGCGGGATCGTCAAGCTTGGCCAAGCGGCGGTCGACCACGTCCGCAAGCAGCCGCGCCGTGAAGACCTTCGTCACCGACCCGATCTCAAAGACGGTGTCGCCGTCCGGCGCGGGTGTGCCGGCGGCTCCCAAGCGGCCCCACCCGACGACGGCCTGGTCGCTACCCTGCGAGACGGCGATCACCAAGCCGACGAGCCTCGGGTCCTGGGCCACCCGCTTGGCGATCAACGCCTTGACCTCGGTCTCCAGCGGACCGGCGACAGCTAAAGCCGGGAAGAGCAAAAGGGCGCTGGCCAAGGAGCCGATGCTCATGGGGGTGCTTAATTATAGTCCCGACTCTTGTTTCCGTCAAGGAACTCTGAATACTCTCGGCGCCAAGATTACTACATCCATGGCACCAACACTTGTCGCCAAGGGCACTTCACCCCTGGCACCAGCACGCATCGAATCAGCTATAATCGTGACGTGAAACCCCTTCCCCCCGCCGCCTACCGCGACTTGGTCCGCGACGCCCTCAAAGAAGACCTTGGGACCTTGGGCGACGTCACCTCCCGGCACTTCATCCCCGCGCAAGCCCGCCTGACCGGCCGCATCGTGGCCCGTAAAGCCGGCATCGTCTGCGGCACCGGAGTCGCAGCCGAAGTCTTCCGACTCGCCGCCCCCGGCAGTCGGGTCAAAATACTCCTCAAAGACGGCGCGAAGGTCCGCCCGGGCCAGGCCGTCCTCGAGGTCTCCGGCGGACGCGGCCTGCTGACCGCCGAGCGCACGGCGCTGAACTTCCTCCAGCGCCTCTCCGGCGTGGCCACGCTGACGGCCGCCTACGCCGCCAAGACCCGGGGGACCCGCGCCAAGATCTACGACACCCGCAAGACCCTGCCCGGCTGGCGCGCCTTGGACAAGTACGCGGTGCGCTGCGGCGGCGGCATGAACCACCGGATGGGGCTCTTCGACGCCGTCATGCTCAAGGACAACCACTGGGCCTCCGGCGGAGACATCGCCGCCGGCGTGCGCGCCCTGCGCAAGCGCCACCCCAAGATGACCCTCGAGATCGAGGCCGACGACCTCGGCCAAGTCGTCCGCGCCCTCGAGCTCGGCGCCGACGTCGTCCTGCTCGACAACATGACGAGGCCCGCGCTCAGAAAGGCCATCGCCTGGGTCCGCAGGACCGCCCCCCGGACGCAGATCGAAGTCTCCGGCGGCGTCGAGCTGACGAGCGTGCGCGCCCTGGCCGCGCTCGGCCCCGACCGCATCTCCGTCGGCCGCCTCACCCACAGCGCCCCGGCCTTGGACCTCGGCCTGGACTTCGCTTGACCCTGCCGGGCGTCACCCAGCTCATCCGGCTGACCACGACCGACTCCACCCAAACCGTCGCCCGATTCTTGGCCGACCAAGGCGCGCCCACGGGCACCCTCGTCTGGGCCGACCGGCAGACCGCCGGCCGCGGACGCATGGCCCACAAGTGGGAATCCGCCGAGGGCGGGCTTTACGCTTCCTTGATCCTGCGGCCTTCCTTCAAGCACGGGCGGCTGGCCAAGCTCAGCCTGGAGACGGCGCGCGCCGCCGGCCTGGCCCTCCAAGAGCTCACCGGACTCCAGGCCGCCATCAAGCCGCCCAACGACGTCATGGTCCTAGTCGACGGCAAGCCGCGCAAGGTCTGCGGCATCTTGATCGAAGCTTCCGGCGGCGGCGGGCGTCTGGATTGGGTGGTCATCGGCGTCGGCATCAACGTCAACAACAAGCCGACGCTGGCCCGAGCGACGAGCCTTAAAGAGACGACCGGCAAGGCTTGGCCGGTGGAATCGGTCTTGCGGGAATTCTTAGCCTGCTTCGAAAAATCCTACCGCACGCTGGGCCGCTAGGGGTCCAGCGTGTTGGGCGGCATGCTGGCCCAATAAGTCCGGCCGCCCAGGGCGCGGCGCAGCGAGCGGCGCAAGGACGGCCGGCCGATCAGCGGGCGTCCCGCCAAGCGCGGGTTCTCCAAGAGGTGAGCGCTGCCGGCGATGACGTGCACGCTGGCCCCGGTCTCCTCGGCGTCGGCCGCCGCCCGCGCTACGGCCGCGTCCAAGTCGCCGTTGCGCACGACGATGGCCGCCTGCCAGAGCGTCTTCCACCCGCGGTAGGTCTCCAAGGCCGCGCGCGCGAAGTCCCGGTAATACCGCCAGCCGCGCTCTTCGCCGTGCGCCCGGCCGTTCAAGTCCAGCAGGTTCATGTGGTGCTGCAGCAAAGGGTGCTTCGACTCCTCGTAATGCGCGGCGGCGTCCCAGCCGCGCACCTCGACGTCGGCGCTGGAGACGCCTTTGGCGGCCAGAGCCTCCGCGTCCAAACCCCGGACGGCCAGATACTTGATGGCCGCGTAGCCGCGCAGGCCCCAGCCGGTGTAGCCCTCGACCAGGATGATGGCCTTGCCCTTGGGGCGGATGTCCTCCACGATGCGGGCCATGTTGGCGGCGATGAGCGTGCCGTCGGTGTGGCGCTCGCCGTAGAAGCGCACCTGCGCCGCCGAACGGCTGACGGCTCCCTTCATCTCGAAGCCTTGCGCGTAGGGGGTCTTGGGCTCGGCCAACATCGCCCGGATCAAAGCGTCGAAGGGGGCGAAGCCGTGCCCGGGGGAGGCGGCGATCGGCTTCCAGTCGAAGACGCTGCCTGGCACGCTGACCGCGTTGTAGCCTTCCGGGTCCTCGGGATGGACCTGCGCCGGGGACAATGGCTCGGGGACAGCCGCCGGCGCCACCGACTCTTCGACCTGCGAAGCGAAAAGCCTGGCCTCGGCGACGATGGCGTCAAGCTTGCCCTTGGAGGCGGCGACGGCCAGCTCCTGATCGAAGACCTGCCAGACGGCCAAGGCCCGGCGCACGCTCTCTGAAAGAGGCTTCTCCGCCGGGATGAGGGCCTTGGCCACGCGCAGGACCTGCGCCTCCACCTCGCGGGCGGCCGCCCCGGCGGCAGGCGAGGGCGCGGCGGGAGCCGAGACGCGGGCCTCCTCGAGCAAGCCGAGGAAGTCGGCGCCGCTCATGCGGCTGGACTTGAGACCTTTTTCCGCGCCTAGGTCGTCGGCGCGCAAGGCCAGGCCGTGCGAGGCGCCGGCGGCGAAGTCCAACTCCTCGGGCGACGCGGGCAAGTCAGGAGCGGCGGGAGACGAAGCTCCCGTGAGCAGGTCCTCGAGGTCGCGGCCCGCGGCGTGCGCGGCGCCGGCCGCGGGAGACTTCTCAAGAGCCTCTTGGATCCCGGAAAAGCCCTCGCTGAAGGCCAAGATCGACGGCGCGACAAGAGAAGGAAGCGTCAGGGCGGGCGCCGAGAGCGCCGCCGGGGACGCCAAGCCCGCCGCCGGCGAGACGACGACCAAGGGCGAGGCCAGGCTGATCCGGGGCGCCGCCGCGGGCCTGACGCGCGGCTGAGCCTGCAGGGGGGCGGCCAAGAGCAGGGCGAGAAGGGCGGAGAGCTTCATCTGTCTTCAGTATAAAGGAACCCGCCCTCCTTGCCCTGGGCCTTAAGACGGCGGGGCGTAGGCCTTCGGTCCCCCCATCGTGCGGGTCTTATGCGCGGCGGCCACTGGGTCCAATAGCTCTAGGAGCCAAGGATCGTCGCCGCTATACTAGAGGTCATGAGAATCTCCTTCGCCTTGCTCCTGCTCCTTGCCGCCGCCCCTGTTCGCGCTTGGGGTCCGCTGGGACACCGCGTCGTCGCCGCGCTGGCCCAGGAGCGACTCAGCCCTCAGGCCCAGGCCAACCTAGCCGAGATCCTCGGGCCGGGAAGGACCCTGGCCGAGATCTCCAACTGCGCCGACAATCTGCTCTACGTCAGAGGCGAGTTCGTCTGCGCCGGCCTGGTGAAGATGACCGGCGACATCGGCAAGCACACCCAGCCTTGGCATTTCATCAACTTGCCGGCCAGCTCGCCGGCCAAAGTTTCCCGACTCATGCGTTCCTGCCCCTATGGCCAGCACTGCGTGTCCGAGCAGGTCAAGCTCTTCGCGTCCCGGCTCAAGACCGCCTCCTCAGACCATGAGAAGCGCTTTTCTTTGATGTTCCTGGTCCATCTAGTGGCCGACGAGCACCAGCCGATGCATGCCGTCGACGCCGGCGACCGCGGCGGCAACGCCAAGCCCATCAACTTCCTCGGCTGTGAGAAGACCCTCCATTCCCTCTGGGACGACCTGGTAGCCAAGGAGAATTGGAAGGAGCAGGCTTCCGTGGACCCGGAGCCGCTGCTGGCCGCCTTGCGCAGCGGCATCAGCGGTTTCGACACCGTCGCTCTCACCGCGGGGGACTTCATCGATCGTGCGGCCGTGGAAAGCCACGGCATCGCCCGCGAGGTCATCTATCCGAGCTACGCCTCCGAGATCGCCTGCCCCAACTCGCAGGATTACCAACGGCGGATGCAGCCCATCGTCCACCAGCGTCTGGGGCAAGCCGCCGTCCGGCTGGCGGCCCTCCTCGAGGCGGGGTTGGCCGGCTCGCCGCGCCCTTCGGCGGCCTCCCTGCCTTCGGCCGAGCAGGCCGCCTCCGCCTTGCGCTAGGCGCTACAGCGCAATAACTCAGCGGCTGTATTCATCCTTGCGATCGTTCTGTCTGAGCTTCAAGCGGCCCTTCTCCAAGCTGATGCGGAACGTCTCGCTCATCTCGGTCGTCTTCGTGAACATAGGCCCGACGTCGACCTTGGTATATTTGAGCGCCAGGCCGTTGATATCAAGAGAATAGGTCCCTGAGACCTCGCCGGCTCCCCCCTCCAAGACGCCCTTGAAGACGCCGGAGAATGCCGACGCCGGTTCGCCTTGGGAAAACTCGATGAAGCGGGTTGGGTCTGCGACATGGGTCCAGCGCCCCTTAAGGTCGCTGGACTCGGGGCCGCAGGCGGCCAAGAGCGCGGCGAGACAGACTAGCAGAGCGGGCAGGGATCTCATAGCCGACAGTGTAGCCCTCTTCCTCGACCTCCGCCAGTGGTATAATGACCGCTTGAAGGATTCCCTCCAAGGCAAGATCGTCCTGCTGACCGGCGCCTCCAGCGGCATCGGCTGGGCCACCGCCCTCGAGCTCTCCCGCCGGGGCTGCCGCCTGGCCGTCGCCGCGCGCCGCAAGGACAAGCTCCAAGAGCTCGCCGACCTGCTGCCCGAAGATACCTTGACCCTCCCTTGGGACGTCTCGGACACCCAGCGCGCCCCGGAACTCATCGCCCTGGTCCTGGAACGCTTCGGCCGCCTCGACATCCTGATCAACAACGCCGGCGTCATGTCGACTAAACGCTTCCACGAGCAGGACATGGCCGAGGTCGAGAGCGTCCTTCAGACGAACTTCTTCGGCGCCGCCGCCTTGACCCGGAGCGTGCTGCCTTCCATGCTGGCCCGCAGGGACGGCCACATCGTCAACATCGCCTCGATGGCCGGCGTGCTGGGTTTTCCGTTCATGGCCGCCTACGCCGCCTCCAAGTTCGCGCTGGTGGGCTTCACCGAGTCTTTGCGGCGAGAGTACCGGGGCACCGGAGTGACGCTGACGTCCTTCTGCCCCGGATCGGTGCCGACGGCCATGACGGCGGCCTCCTTCGCCGATGAAAAGCTCAGCCGGCTGGCCCGCCCCAAGACGACCGCGCAGATGGCCCGGCGCATCGCCGACTGCTGCCGGGAGCGCTCCCCGGAGGTCCTCTATGGAGACGCGCCCGGTCTGGTGCTGCGCTTCGCGCAATGGTTCCCGCGCCTGACGGACCATCTCATGCACCTGATCTATACTCAGGCGCATCCCCTAGGCCGGAAAGTGGTATAATTACGTATGGCTGAAACATTCTTGACGCGCGCGGGCTATGAGAAGCTCAAAGAATCCCTCGAGCCCCTGAAGAAGATGAAGAACCAGCTCTCCCTCGACATCGGCGAGGCCCGCGAGAAGGGCGACCTCAAAGAGAACGCCGAATACCACTCCGCCAAGGAGAAGCTCGGCGAGGTCATGGGCCGCATCGCCACCATCCACGATAAGCTCCAGAACGTGAAGATCATCGACGACCTGAACACCCCCAAGGACACCGTCGCCATCGGCTGCGCCGTCACCGTCCAAGACGACGACGGCGACCAGTTCTCCTATACCCTGGTCGGAGAAGATGAGTCCGACCCCGCCGAAGGCAAGATCTCCGTTTTCGCCCCCATCGCCCAATGCCTCCTAGGCAAGAAGGTGGGAGAGCTGGCGGAAGTGACCCTCCCCGCCGGCGTCCGGCGCTTCAAGATCCTCAAGACCGCCCCGGCCCACTAGGCCAGCGCCGCTTGCGCGAGCTTTCCGACGCCCTCAAGCGCCGCGCCCTGGAAGGCGGCGCCGACCTCGTCGGCTTGGCCCCGGCCCAGCCCATGAGAGAGAGTTCGGCCTACCGCGCCTGGGTCGACCAAGGGATGCAGGGCTCGATGAGCTACATGGCCCGCGACCCCGAGGCCCGGCAAGACATCAGGGGCTGGTTCCCCGCCGCCAAGTCCGTGCTGCTGACCGGCTTCCGCTACGCCGGCGCCGAACCCGGAGAGCCAGGCCAAGGGCGCTTGGCCGCCTACGCGCGCCTGCCGGACTACCACCCCGAGCTCAAACAGCGCCTCAAGGGGGTGCTGGCATGGTTCCAAGGACAGGTTCCCGGCTCGCGCGGGAAGGTCTTCGTCGACACCAGCCCCCTGCTCGAGCGCCTCTACGGCCGCTACGCGGGGCTGGGCTGGGTCGGCAAGAACACGATGCTCATCGCGCCCAAGCTCGGCTCTTACTTCTTCCTCTGCGGCGTCGCCCTGGACCAGGACCTGGCCTACGACGAACCCGCGCCCGACCACTGCGGCTCCTGCCGCCGCTGCCTCGACGCCTGCCCCACCCAGGCCTTCCCGGAGGAACGCGTGCTCGATGCCAGCCGCTGCATCTCGTATTTCACCATCGAGCATCGCGAGGCGATCCCCGAGGGCTTCCGCAAAGGCATCGGAGATTGGATCATGGGCTGCGACGTCTGCCAGGAAGTCTGCCCCTGGAACAGGTTCTCCCTTGCCGGAGGGGCGTTCTCGCCCGTGCTGGGCCCCAGCCTCGACCTGCGGGGCCTGACGGACCTCGATGACGCCTCTTTCAAAGAGCGCTACGGCGGCACGCCCTTGGAACGCACCAAGCGCCGCGGCCTGGCGCGCAACGCCCTGCTGGCCATGGGCAATTCGAAAGACCCGAGCCATCGCCCCGCCCTCGAGCGCGCCCTTGCCGATCCCGATCCCGTGCTCAGCGAACAGGCGGCCTGGAGCCTAGCCCGGCTCGACGAGACCGCCGCCGCCTAATTTTGGTAGACTTGGCCCGTGCTCAAACGGCTCCTGGTCCTGGCGGTCCTCTTGACCTGCGCGCTGCCGCGCGCGCAAGCCGCGGAAAAACCACGCGCTAAGACCGAGCGCAAGACCCCGTCGGCCCCCAACATCACCCCCGCCGGCTCCTCCGCCACCGACAGCAGCTCGCCGTCGGTCGAGATCATCCCGCCGCGGGATATCCCCCAGGACGTCGCCGCGCCTCCCGAGGAGACCCCGCGCATCGTCCGCTGGATGATCCGCCCCAGGAAGCGCGGCCTGATGATCCGCCTTCCGATCATGGACACCGACCCCAACCGAGGCATCACCTTCGGCATCATGCCGATCTGGGTCATCCAGGGCAAGAACGACGACCGCATCGAGCAGATCCATGCCCCGTCTCTGACCCTCAACAAGAACTTCAAGCTCGTCCCGACCTACCGCTTCTATTACTATCCGAAGACCGATTCCACCCTGATCCTGCGCGCCTCTTATTCGAAATTCGAACGCGAGGCCATCGGCCAATATGAAGACGCCAGCTTCCTGGGCCGCGAGGTCGACGTCTTCATCCGCACGCAGTACAACGTCGATGCCGGCCAGCGCTTCTACGGGCTGGGGCCGACCTCGCCGAAGACCGCCGAGGCCAACTACCGAGAGGAGTACCTGACCTATCGCATCGGCGGCGGCATCCCGCTGGTCCCGGGCTCGCGCTGGCGCGCCCACTTGTACAACCATCTCCAGTCCGGGAAGCTGTCCAACGGGCCGCTGACCGGCCTGCGTGATTTCGCCGGGACCTATCCCGGCGAAGCCCCCACCCGCTTCCAGCAGACCGACGAAACCCGCCTGGTCCTCGACTACGACAGCCGCGACCATGGCGTGACGACGACCAAGGGCGCCCTGCTTCAGATCTTCGGCGAAACCTCCGTGCGCGGCCTGGCCAGCAGCTACGACTACAACCGCTATGGCTTGGATGCGCGCTATTTCCACCCTTGGGCCGGCACCAAGCAGGTCTCCGCCTTCAACTTCCGCTACGAGCAGCTGCTCAACGACGCGCCGTTCTGGCTCAAACCCCGGCTGGGCGGCAAGTACAGCCTGCGCTCCTACGGCGACGGCCGCTATGTCGACCGCGGGATGGCGGCGGCCAACGCGGAACAGCGCTTTACCTTGTTCTCCGAGAAGATGGCGGGGGTCACCACCGAGTTCGAGCTTGCGCCCTTCGCGGGCGTAGGCGAGGTCTTCGACAACCCCGGCCTGGCGCAGTCCAAGCATCTCCGGACCGTCTTCGGCGCAGGCGTGCGCGCCGTCGCGCGGCCGCAAGTCGTCGGGTCCATAGATTTCGGCGTCGGCCGGGAAGGCCTCGCCGTCTTCATGGACATCAACTACTCCTTCTAACCGCCAAGCCGGGGCAGCCTCAAGAAGAGCAGCGCCGACAAGGCCGCCAGCAGGAAGATGCCCCCCCAGAAGGCCGGTCCCCCGAGGAAAGAAAGGGCCGTGATGCCGCCAGAAGTCCCGATGATGAAGGCGAAGCTGAAAGCCATGATGAAGAATCCCATGTACTCGCCTTTTTGCCTGGCCGGCGAGATCTCGCTGACGTAAGCGGACGCCGCCGGCATCAGGATGATCTCCCCCAAGGTCCAGACGACGACGGTAGCGACCACCTGCCAGGAGGCGCGCGCCAGCGCCAGCCCGCCGAAGCCCGCCGCATACAAGATCGAGCCCAGGGCCAAGCACCTTCGGTACGACCAATGCGAAGTGGCATGCAGGAACGGGATCTCGATTGCGACGATGAGCAGCGTATTCAAGGTAAAGAGCAGGCCGTAGAAAGAAGGCGTCAGGTGAAGGTCGCGGACCAGGAACAACGGCATCGACGACTCCGCTTGGAAGAAGACGACAGCGACTGGAAGCAGCGCCAGCAGAAAATAGAGCAGGCGCGGATCGCGCAGCGCCTGCCGGGTAGGCAGCTTCGACTCCGGCCCTTCCAAGACCGGGCCCGCGGACGCGGCCGGCACCGCGAGCAGCACCGCCGCCGCCAAAGCCGAAGTCACGCCATCGACGATGAAGAGGGATTTGAACGACCAGGCGGCCAGAAAGCCCCCCAGCGCCGGCCCCACGCTCATGCCGACGTTGATGGCCAGCCGGTTGAGCGCATAAGCCTGCTTACGCAGCTCCGGCGGCGCGTACTCCGAGACGGAGGTCATGCTGGCCGGGCGAAAGGCCTCCGCCGAGGCGGCAAAAAGGACCGTCATCGCCAGGACGGCGGGGTAGGTCTTGGCCCAGGAGAAGCAAAAAAGCGCCGTCGCCGAGAGCAGGAGCGACCACTGCATGACGCGCACGGGGCTCAGGCGATCGCAGAGCTTTCCGGCCACCGGGCCGACGCATAGCGCGGTGACGCCGTACAGCGCCAGCACGGAGGCGGCCTTGCCTTCGCTCAGCCCTAGGCCGCGGATCAGGTACAGCGTCATGAAGGGCAGCACCATCGTGCCGGCCCGGTTGATGATCGTGGCCAAAGCCAGGAGCCACAAGGGTCGCGGCAGGAGGCGCAGCTGGCGCCAAGAGTTCAAAACCCGGGACTACCCGTACTTGTACTTCACGCCCATGCCGCCTTCGGGCCAATCGCAGGCGATGTTGTCGAACGGGCAGAGCATGCGGCAGGCGCCGCATTCGATGCAGTTCTCGTAGTTGACGATGACCTTCTTATGGTCGGCTTCCCATTCGTAGACCTTGGCGGGGCAGACCGTGGTGCAAGGCTTGCTGTCGCACTTCTCCACGCACGGCGACTTCGCCGTCGCGTCGCGCAGAGTGATATGGGTATTGGGGGATTTCTTCCATTCCAGCGTGCCGAGCTTCGCCTCGACCGTGAACTCGATCTTTTTCTCATCAGCCATCAGATCGCCACCTTCCTCAGCGGGAACAAGTCCTTGGCCAGGCGCACCAGCCCCCGCTTGCGGATCATGCCGATGGCGGTCTTGAGGTGCGTCTTCTTAGGCACGCCGTCGGCGGAGAATCGGAGATGGGCCAGGTCGCAGGCCAGCTTGGGGTAGAAGTCAAGGAAGCCCGGGCTGTTCTCGATGGCCTCTTCCAGGTCCTTGATCTCTTCCATGTCGGGCAGCACGTAGCTGGCCTCGAGCTTCGCCTTATAAGCCGATAAGCTCGCGGCCGAGTAGTCGCCCCGGCCCTTCGCCTCGATCACGGTCTCGCCGGCCAGCTTGCCGGAAGTCATGGCCAGGTTCGAGCCTTCGCGGTAGGCCGGGTTGGTCATCTGCGCGGCGTCGCCGCAGACCAGGAAGCCGTCGGCGGCCAAGGGCGGCATCGAATGCATGCCGCCTTCCGGGATCAGATGAGAGGAATACTCCAGCGTCTTGCCGCCGGAGATCAGCTTCTTGATATAGGGATGCCGCTTCACGAGTTCCAGGTGATCGGACGGCCGGATGCCCTTCTTCTGGTAATCCGACAGCTTGCAGCCCACGCCCAAGGCCAGGGAGTCCTTGTTGGTGTAGATGAAGACGTAGCCGAGCATGCCGAGGCTGGGCGAGCCGAACATCTCCATCGTCGCCCCTTCGCCGGGATTGAGCTGGAAGCGGTCCTCGATGACCGCGGAATCCAAGGCGATGACCTCCTTGGAGCCCAAAGCGACCTCGCTGGCCTTGAGCTCGTCGATGAAGCCGGCCTTCTGCGCCACCAGCGAGTTGACGCCGTCGCAGGCGATGACGACGTTGGCGCGCAGCTCCGTGCCGTCGCTGGTCTTGATGCCGACGATCCGGCCGTCTTCCTTGATCACCGAGCTCACCGTGGTGCCGCAGAACACCTCGGCGCCGGCTTCCTCCGCCTTTGCGGCGTACCACTGGTCGAATTTGACGCGGATGATCGTATAGCAGTTCGGCACGCCCTCCAGGAACTTGAGGGACTTATAGCCGACGGTGATCCAAGAATCGTCGGTGGTGATGCACATCTTCTGCTCGACGACGGGACGTTCGAGGGCCGCGTTGGGGTCCTTCCAGAAATCCGGCACGATCTCGTGGAGCATCTTAGAGTAGAGCACCGCGCCCTGGACGTTCTTGGCGCCGGGATACTCGCCCCGTTCAAGCACCACGCACTTGAGGCCCGCGCGAGCCATGGTGATGGCGGCCGATATCCCGGCGGGGCCGGCCCCGACGACGATGGCGTCGTAGTCTGGTTCTGCCACGGGAAGGCCTAGGGCTGCGGCGGAGCGGAAGGCGCGGGGCGGTTGAGCGCGTTCTGAACCGATTCGAGCAGCTCTTCGGTCTTGAACGGCTTGGTCATGAAGCCCACGACCTGAGGGAACTTCTGGAAGAGCGTCTTGGAAGGCTCCAAGGCGGTCAGGACGATGATCGGCATCTCCTTCGTGGAGTCGTCCTGGGCGATCTTGATCTGCAGCGAATAGCCGTCGATGCCCGGGAGCATGACGTCTAGGACGAGCAAGTCCGGCTTATAGCTGGTGATCGCGTCCCAGGCCTTGCGGCCGGTGTCGCAGGTGGAGACCTCGAAGCCGCCGCGCTCCAAAGTGAACTTGACGAGGCTCAGCATCTCGGGCTCGTCATCGATGACCAGGATCTTCTTTGGCATGGGGTCGTTCTCCTGCGTTAAGATATCAATTGCCCCGTGGGCTGTCAACCGGTCCTACCGGGGTTCCGGCTGGAAGAATTCCAGCGGCGGCTCCAAGCCCTGCTTGCGCAGCTGATCATAGAACCGAGGCATGGCGCCCGTGGGCTTGAGCTCGAAGGCGGCGCCCTGGGCGCCCTTGCGGGTATCGAGCAGGAAGAGGTCGGACAGGGTGATGTTGTCGATCTCCATGCCGGTGACCTCCGTGACCTGGCAGACGCGGCGGTTGCCGTCGGAGAGGCGCGCCATGAAGACGACCAGGTCGACGGCCAGCACGATGTTCGAGCGCACGACGCGCAGGGGCAGATCACCGCCTGCGGCCATGACGAGGGTCTCCAGGCGCTGCAGGCCCTCGCGCGCCGAGTTGGCGTGCATCGTGCACATGACGCCCTCATGGCCCACGTTCATGGCCTGGAGCATGTCGGCAGCCTCGACGCTGCGGCACTCGCCCACGATGATGCGGTCGGGGCGCATGCGCAGGGTGTTGATCAAAAGCTCCTTGAGGGTCACGTCCGGCAGGCCGTTGGAATCGCGCAGGCGCGTCTTGAGATACATCACGTGCGGCTGGGGCAGCACCAGCTCCGGGCTGTCCTCGAGCACGAGGATGCGGTCCTTGGGCGGCACCAGTGAGACCAGCGCGTTGAGGAGCGTGGTCTTGCCGGAGCTCGTGCCTCCGATGATGAGCATGTTCTTGCGCTGCTCGACGGCGTATTCCAGGAAAGAGGCGCAGCCCGGCGTCACCGAGCCGTTCTGGACCTGCTCCCCCAGGGTCAGACGCCGCTCGGGCCGCTTGCGGATGGTGACGCAAACGCCGCCGCGCACCAGAGGCGGAGCGATGATGTGGACCCGCGACCCGTCGTAGGCGCTGAGGTCGGCGTAAGGACGGGCGGGCCCGAACCCGGATTCCCCGACCAGGACCTTCAGGAAAGCCTGCACGTCGTCGGGTGCGGCCTTGAACGGCAAAGCCTCGAGCGAAGACCCGCGCTCGACGAAGACCGCGCCGTCGTCATTGATGATGAGCTCGGAGTTGGCGGGGTCCTCGAAGGCCTCCGACAGGGCTTGAGTCTCGGCCACGTCAGCTCTTGGGGGTTTCCTTGACCGCGCCCTTGCAGAAGAAGCAGAAGCGGTCCATGCAGCTCGGGCAGAACCAAGCCGCGCACTTGGAGCACTTGAACCACTTGGGCACGCGCTCCATCGGCTTATTGCATTTCGCGCAGGCATCCAAAGCCATTTTCCGCCTCCTTTGAAGAAGGCTTATTCTATCAAAGGTCGAAGCTTTAGTCGACGGGCGGCACGATGGCGGCGCGGAAGGCGCCGTGGAGCTCGGCGGCGGCATGGAAGCGCTTGAGGGGATCAGGGTCGAGCGCGCGCCGGAAGAAGGCGTCGACGCCCACGGGCAGCTCCGGCACGCGCTCGGTGGCGGCCTTGAATCGGCCCGCTCTTTTGTCCTCCTCGGAGTCCGCCCCTTGGAAAGCGCTGGCGCCGGTGACCATCTCATAAAGGACCGCGCCGAGAGCGAAGAGGTCGGCGGCGCGCGAAGGCCCTCCGCTGGCGGTCTCCGGCGCTTGATACTCCGACGGGCTACCCCCTTCCAGCTCCAAGCTGGCTCCTGCGGCGTCGATCCACACGGCGCCGGGATGGATCCCTCCGGCCGCAAGCCCCCGGTCATGCAGCGCGGCCGCCGAGGCGCAAAGGTCCTTTATCAAGCGAAGGCTTTCCGGCGCGCTGAGGCGCCCGGCGCGGCCGCCGAGCATCAGCGCCAGAGGAAGGCCCGCGCGCGCGGCCGGCGCGGCGGCGGCCGCGCCGCGGCGGCGCAGGAAGACGACCGCGACGCCCGATGACGCAAGCAAGCACAGGAGCGCGAACAGCACGGCGGGCCCGCGGCCGCTCGGGATGGAAGCGGGAGCCGAGGCGGCTTCGTAGTCTCCGGAATAACGAGGGTCCAGCTCGGCGGCGCGGCGCAGGTCCTCAAGGACGGCGGACGCGGGCTCTCCCAAGCCGCGCCGGGCCTCAGCGCGCCAGCGGTAGCCGGCGGCGCTCTCCGGGCTGGCGCGGATGGCCTGCTCGGCATCGACAAGGGCGGCCTCGAAGTCGCCCAGGCCTACGAAAGCCTCGGCGCGCGTCGTGTAGGAGGCGGTCTTGCGGTAGCCCAAAGCGAGCGCGCGCGAGGCGTCGCTGGCCGCCGCCGCGTAGGAGCCAAGGCGATTGGCCGCGACGGCCTTCTGAAGATAGGCCCGGGGATCGCGGGGATCCAAGGCGGCGGCCTGGGCCGCAAGGCTCCGCGAAGCGTTGAAGTCGCCGAAGGCCGCCGTGATCCCGGCCTGGCGCAGGACCTCCTGGGCCGCCACGCGGGCTTCCTCCACGGGGACGGCGGCACGGCCGGCAGCGGGAAGCAGCAAGACGGCGGCCAGCCAAAGGCTCTTCACCCTGTAAGGATGCCTCATGGCCGGAGAATGCACCAGTGTTCTTTGGCCTAGATGGGGCAGGCCCTAAAGGCCTAGGCCCGAGGTCAGACCCGCCGCTCTTGCCGCACTGGGCATGGTACAATGCCGTCTATGACACCCAGCCGACTTATCCACCGCACTTCCAACGTTGGAAGTACTGGGGATAAGTCCATGCGCAAAAAAGAGTTCGCGGCCCGGGTGTGGTCGAAGCTCATGGCTTTCGAGAAACAGCAAGGCTTGCTCAAGCAAGGAGACAGCGTGCTGGCGGCGGTCTCCGGAGGTCCGGACTCGGTCTGCCTGGCCCACTACTTGACCCAGCAGAGCCGCCGCAAGAGCTTCAAGCTGAACCTCCTGCACATCCACCACGGCCTGCGCGGCAAGGCGGCCGACGCCGACGCGGCTTTCGTGCGCAAGCTCGGCGACGGTCTCGGCGTGAACGTGAGAGTCATCGAGGTCGCCGTCAGGGAACGGGCCCAGCGCCGCGGCAAAGGGCTCGAGGACGCCGCCCGCGAGCTGCGCTACGGCGCCCTTGAGGACTGCGCCCGCAAGCTCGGCGCCAACAAGGTCGCCACCGGGCATCAACTCGACGACCAGGCCGAGACCGTCCTGCTTCAGCTCGTGCGCGGCAGCCGCCTGGAGACGCTGGCGGGCATGGCGCCGAGCCGTGCGCTCGGCGACGCCCTGCTCATCCGCCCCCTCCTGCCGCTGAGCCGCGCCGACGTGAGGGCCTACCTTGAAGTGCACTCCCTAAAACACCGCGTCGACCGGACCAACGCCGACCCCCGCTTCACGCGCAACTGGCTGCGCCGCCATGTGCTGCCGCTGCTGGAGAAGGGCAACCCCAAGATCCGCGAGCGGCTCTCCGCGCTGGCCGCGGAAGTCCGCCTGCTTACCGCTCGAAGACCGTGACCTTCTTCAGATAGACCGGCTTGAGCGGCCGGTCCGACACCTCGCGCTCATCGCGCTTCACCTTCGAGATGGCCTTGACGACGTCGAGCCCTTCGACCACCTCGCCGAAAAGCGTGTGGTGGCCGTCGAGCATGGGGGCCGGCGCCACCGTGAGGAAGAACTGGCTGCCGTTGGTGTTGGGGCCATGATTGGCCATGCCAAGCAAGCCCGGCCGGTCGAAGCGCAGCTCCGGCGTGAGCTCATCGAGGATCGTCACGCCGATGTCGCCGTCGCCCGTGCCCAAAGGGTCTCCCGTCTGCACCATGAAGCCCGCGATCACGCGGTGGAAGAGCAGACCGTCGTAGATCGGCGCCTTCTTCATCGCCCCGGTCTTGGGGTCGCGCCAGGCTTTAGTCCCCTTGGCCAGCGCGATGAAGTGCGCGCAAGTCCGAGGGCGCTGGTCTTTGAGCAGCCTGACGGTCACGGTCCCCATCGACGTCTCGAGCACCGCGAAAGTACCGGCGAGGCCTTTGGGTTTTTCCTTGCAGCCGGCCGCCAGGAACAAAAGCAGGACGGCCGTCTTCCTCATGACGGCTTTTGCGCCGCCACCAGCTCCTTGGGGTAGCCGATGTCGAGGACCTTCAAGACGCCCACGTACTTCTTCGCATGCGGGGCGAGCAGGCCGCGCTTGGGCAAGCCCAGCGTGAAGGTCGCCTGCGCCGTCACGTACACGCCGCTGTGATAGCCCGTGTCGGGGTGGATGCCGGAGGGCAGGTCTATCGCATAGACGGGTTTCTTGGAAGCGTTGAGCTCCTGGATCATATGATGGATCGCCCCGGCCGGCTTGCCGCTGGAGCCGGTGCCAAGCAAGGCGTCGATGGCCGCGTCGGCCGCGGCCAAACGCTCCCGCAGGCCGGACTCGGGGCCGGCCGGCGTCACTTTTATGCCGAGGCCCCGAGCTTTGCCCAGGTTGAGCCGCACCGCGTCAGGGTACGCCCCCTCCCCTCCCTCGCCCTTGCGCGGCGGGCAGATGAACACCGAGACCTCGGCGCCCTTCTCCTTGAGATGCCGCGCGCAGACCAGGCCGTCGCCGCCGTTGGCGCCGCGGCCGCAGCAGACGACGATCTTGCTCCCGGCAAGGGCGCGCCCGGTCTCCTTCAAGGCCCGCTCCACGGCGCCTGCCACCGCCCGGCCCGCGTTCTCCATCAGGTCCAAGACCTGCAGGCCGAAGCGCTCGGTAGCCGCATGGTCGAACGCGCGCATCGTTTCGGCCGTGACCACGGGCAGCCCTTCGAAAACGTCGGGCGTCGGCTCTTTAGGCATGCCCCTAGTTGAAAGCTTTGACGATCTGGACGAAGAGCCCCAGCATCGCCAAGGACGCGGCCAGGATGACGGCGGCCAGCACCGCCATGTAGGGCAGCCCGAGGGTGACCCAAGCCTTGCCCGAACTGATGTGATAGTTGTCCTGGAGGCTGCGCGCCTTGAGGCTGACGCTGAGCAGGCCTAGGACGAAGAAGACGGCGGTGAAAAGCCAGGAGGAGTCCGGCGCGACCAGCTTGAGCAGCAGCACCGCCGGCACGGCCAGAGCCCAGGCGATGTTGGCCAAACCCAACAGGACGAAGAGCGCCGCCGCGCTGCCCCGCGCGCTTCCCATCTCGAGGATCAGGTGCAGGACGGAGACGAGCAGGAATCCGATGAGCAGCTCCCAGAGCACGATGAGCCCCAGCGACGCCCAGCCGAAAGGCAGCAAGAGCCGGTCGGAGAGGCCGTGCGAGACATAGAGGCTGACCGCACCGATGGCAAAGCCCATCGCCCCCAGCGCCAATGGGCGACGCTGGTTGACGACGGCGGCCGCCTGGACGTGATCCTCGAAGAAATCGAAGACGAGCTCGATGGCGTTCATCGGTTCAAAGGCCCGTCAGGCGGTACTCCAGGCCGAAATGGCCCGTGAGCGGGCGCAAGCCTCCGAAGAGCGCGCTCTCCAGGGTGCCGTTGAAGCGCGAATCGAGCATCTCGAAGATATCGCTGAGCTTCTCCGTGTCGCGGCGGACCTTGGGCTTGCCGGAGATCTTGCCCAGCTCGCCGGCCAGCTCGATGGCGTCGACGGAGTCGCCCAGCTTGTCTACCAGCTTGTTCTCGAAGGCCTGGTTGCCGGAGTAGATGCGCCCGTCGGCCAGGGGCTTGACCACGTCCACGCTCAGACCTCGGCCGTCGGCGACGGCCTTGACGAACTGGCCGTAGGCGTCGTCGATCAAGGACTGCATGATGGCCCGCTCCTCGGCGGTCATCGGACGGGCGGGAGAGGCGATGTCCTTATGCTTGCCGGACTTGATCGGGTCGGCCCGATAGCCGATCTTATTGAAGAGCCCTTCCATGTTGCTGACCGAGAAGATGACGCCGATGGAGCCCGTCAAGGAGCCGGGATGGGCGACGATCTTGTCGCAGGCGGCCGCGATGTAGTAGCCGCCCGAAGCCGCCACGTCTCCGAAGAGGGCGACGATGGGGATGTTCTTCTCCTTGCGGACCCTCAGGATCTGGCTGTGGAGCTCCTGAACGGCGCCGACGCTGCCGCCCGGGGAGTTGATGTCCAAGACGATCGCCTTGACCCCTTTGGTCTCGGCCATCGCCCGGATGCGCCGGGCCCATTGCTCGGCGCCCTTCTCCCACGGCTTGCCGCTTTCCGAGGCGTAGATGGGCCCATGGATGGAGACCCAGCCCACGGTCTCGCGGTCCTGCCCCAGCGCCAGCAGGCCCTTGCCTTTTTCCCCTTTCTTGCCGGTCGCAGGCGCGCGGACCACCAGCACGCAGGCCGCGGCCAGGGCGACGACGTAGAGCGCGATGACCGACAACATCAAGCGCCTCTTGATACGGCGATTGCCGGGAGAGAGCGCATGGGGCTCGGCCGAGGTCGGCGGCGCCGCATGCGGCTGCTGCGGCTCCGGCTGCTGCGGGCCCTGCGGGTTCTGCTCTTCCATTTAAATCTCCTAGCCGGCGCGCCTAAGGTCCGGGCAAGCCACTACGCGGTTGCGTCCCTGCGACTTGGCCTGGTACATGGCGCTGTCGGCCCGGGACACCAGTTCTTCGGGACCGCCGGCGTCCCTGGGAAAATGAGCGATGCCGATCGATACCGTCACGTGGATGGTCTCGAAAGCCAGCGGGAACTTCTCGGCTTCCACGGCCCGGCGTATGATCTCCGCCTTGCGCAGGGCGCCTTCAGGGTCGGCCCGGGGCAGCAGGACGACGAACTCCTCGCCCCCGTAGCGCGCGACGAAATCGGTCTCGTAGACGGAGGCGTTGAGCAGTTCGCCCATCCGCTTGAGGACCTGATCGCCGAAAGGATGCCCATAGCGGTCATTCAACGATTTGAAATGGTCGATGTCAAGGAGCATCAGCCCGAAGGTCGTCTTGAAGGTCTTGGCGCGCGTCACCTCGTCGCTCAGGCGTTCATCGAAGGTCCCGCGGCGGTAGACCCCGGTCAGGCCGTCGATCTGGGAGAGGCGCTCGACCTCTTGGAAGAGCTGCACGCGGCGGAAAGCGAAAGAGATGTCGGAAGCGAAGGTCCGCGCTTTTTCCAGCAGGAGAGCGGGGTCGACGCCCGGCGGCAGGCGGGCGTAGAAGTAGCCGAGATACTCGCTGCCGTCATGGATCGGCAGGGCCACGGCCTTCTCGGGGACCGAGACCACCAAGGACTCGGCCACCGTGCGCCCCTGCTCCTGGAGGCAGCGTTCCCAGGTGGCCCAGGAGGCGCCGGCCGAGCTCTTGGGCAGACCCCGGACCGTCAGGGGCTGGAAGCCTTCCTTGCCGCCCTGCACCGCCGAGTAGAGGGCGAACTCCTTGACCCCCATGTATTGGCCGACGGCCGACTCGAGCTTGGGCCGGATGTCGTCCCAGGACAAGGCTTCGGCCAAGCTTTTGATCATCCCGTAAAGAGCGAAGGTCTCCTTCTGCTCGAGCTCGGTCTCGCGGCCGGCGGTCCTGTTCTCGGCAAGGGTGCGGCCCAGGTCCGCGCGCTGCCTGCGCGCGCCCTCGAGCTCCGCTTCTTGCGCGGCGGCTTCGCGCCGCAGGCGCAGGCAGGCCACCAGGACGAAGGCGCAGCCCGCCGCGCCCCAGCTCGCGCAGGCCGCGGCGGCAAGGGTCTCTCCCGGCGCCGACCACGCCACCAGCGCGCCACCTCCGCCGAGCGACACGGCCAGCGCCAGGACCCCTCCGCCGGGACGGCGGGGATAGGCCAGGAGCCCGCCCGCGGCCGGCAGCGAGGCGACCAGCGCGTACCATAAGGCGGTCGTCATCCTACCACCTGGTTGCGGCCGCCGGATTTGGCGCGGTACATCCGCTCATCGGCCACGCGGATCATCTGGCTGGGGCTAGTCGCATCCTGCGGAAAGCTCGACACGCCGAGGCTGAGCGTGGCCCGGGTATTGTGTCCCTGGAACACAAAAGGCTCCGATTCGACGCGCAGGCGCAGCCGGTTGGCCAGATCGACGGCCTCCGAGCGGACGAAATTGGGCAGGATCAGGCAAAACTCCTCGCCGCCATAGCGCGCGGCGAAGTCGACGGGGCGGGCGAAGGAGGACAAGATGGCGGCCAGCGTGCGCAGGAGGTGGTCTCCGGCCTGATGGCCGTAGCGGTCGTTGTAGTGCTTGAAATGGTCGACGTCGCAGAGGATGAACGAGAGCGGGGTCTGGCTGCGCCCGGAGCGCAGCAGCTCCTCCTGGAGCCGCTGCTGGAAAGCCTTATGGCTGAAGAGCTGGGTAAGGGGGTCGTGGGTAGCCTGCTCGTGAATCTGCTCGTAGAGCTGGATGTTCTCAAGGCTCAGGGAGGCGAGCGTGGCGAACAGGTCCACCGTCTTGACGTCCTCCGGCCCGAAGGCCGAGGGCTTGTCGGCCTCGAGGGTGAGGTAGCCCGCCGGCTGGCGGTTGACCTTGATGGGCACGGCCATCCCGCAGCGGAAGGCGCCGCCGCTGAAGCGCTCGTCGATGGAGCTGTCCCTGACCAGCACGGGGCCCTTGCGCTTGGCGGCGGCGTCGACCAGCGGATCGGCCGGGGCGCCGGCAAGCACCTGGACGCGGGCGCCGGGATAGCGCGTCGAGAGGATGCCGACCAAACGGGAGTGGACTTCGCCGGCGTTCATGGTGTTGCCGAGGCTCTTGGCGCTCTCGGTGAGGTCGCGCCGCAGGCGGATCTGGGTGCCGGCGCTGGCTTGATAGGAGCGATAGTAATCGAGGTCGCGCTGGTCGTCGCGGATGCCGGCTTCCAAGGCATAGCGCTCGGCTTGGCGGACGCGCTGCTCGCGCAAGGCGTCCGTGCGATGCAGGCCGAGGGCGAAATTAAGGGACACCAACCCCGCGGTCTCGATCAGGAAGGCGCCCTGGTCGGCCGGGACGGGGGCGCGCGCCGCCAGCACGAGGCCGACGAAGCCGACCAGGAAGGAGAAGATCACGGGGATCTCGGATTCCCCCCTGAAATGGGTCCACAGGAAAAGAAGCCCGTAGAAGGGGAAGATGACCGCCGCTTGCTCGGGGCGCAGGACCAACAGCAGGGATAGGACGGCGAACAGGACGTCCGACCCGAGGAGCGTCACGAACCTTTTGTCGAACATCAAAATGGTGGAGGTGGCGGGAGTTGCACCCGCGTCCAAACGCCGCCGACCAGGGCCACTACAGGCTTAGTCCGACTTCTGTTTCGCCCGGGAGAGACCGCCGGACAAGTACTCCCGGACTATCCCCGTTCTTGTCTCGCACCCGACTACCACGTGGCTACGGCGCCGGGTGCCAGCCTGCTGTTTGACGCCGGCGCTCCTCTAACAGGCGTCGAGGACCGACGTGAGCTTACTGCGTGTTAGGCAGTAGCCCAGGCCAACTGCGTGTTGGCATTTGTTGTTTGGTCTGATTTTATCCTGGCTCTGACCAACCAGGGCCTGCAGCCTTTGGTCAAACGTCATTTGTCGAAGCTGGTTCACCCCCGACCCCCCCAGTATAACAGAAGGGCCCCAGGTATTCAATGGCCCGCTGGCGACATGGCCCGCTGGCGATCTAAATCAAGACCTGGTTGTCCTAGGTGAACAGGGAAAGGAACCTTTCTCGGATATCCGGCCGGACAAGGTCGGCCGCTAGCGCGTTGACGATCGGGTCCAGGTAGGCTCGATCAAGGCTCCCGCCTACGGCGGCGACCACTTCGCGAAGGTCCTGGAGGTCCTTCGGGCGGTCCGAGATGACCTTGAGCACGATGAGGTCTTCCGGCGTGCAAATGCGGACCGTGGCAGCGCCGAGCCGCCGCGCGGGCGCGCGCCGGATGGCGGTCTCCTCGTAAGAGAGGCGCCCGAAGACGATGTCGGCGTTGGTTCCCGAGACGACGATGGGAAGCACTCCGGTCTCCGCGACGAAGCGCGCGGGCGCGGGGACCCTCGCCCTGAACCGTTCGGCGAGGCGCAGGACGAGCTGCGCCTCCCTCTCCGCTGCCCAGACCGTCACGTCCACATCGAAGGTCGCGCGCCGCAGACCCCAGGCGATGCCCGCCACCGCCCCGATGACCATATACGGCACGCGCTCCTGTTCTAGGAACGCGACCAATTCGGTCAAGGCGGATTCTAAAGGATTTCCGGTCATCGCAGCCGACGCGGCAGCCGGCCGCGCCACAAGGCCCAGTCCCGAGCTCGCGCCTGCCAATCTTCTTCTGATGGAGGGGCTCCCCAGCTTTTCTGGAGCCGCGCCAGAGCTCCGGCTTGACGAAAAGCGTCGTCAGGGTCCATGGAAGAAGGCTGAGCGGACTCCCAAGCATTGAATCGCCCCAGACCGGCGAGCTTGACGGCCAGCCCCGCCGAATCAGGTTGCCCGGTCAGCTCCAAACCCAGAGCATCGAAAAGCCGTCGCAGGGTACTCAAGTTCGGCTGGTGGACGCCCCTTTCGATCAAAGAGATATGCTGTTGGGTCGTGTGGGCCAACCGGGCCAGGTCCGCCTGGGTGAAGCCGAGAGACTTTCGCCTAGCCAAAATGCTCGCATGCATGACTAGATGAGCCATAGATAGATTATAACAGTAAAAATTGTATAATTCAATACATAAAATTATATGTTTTATTTTTTTCCGCCGGCAGAGCTCAGACGCGGGCGTTGACGGGAGAGAGCGCCTCGAGGGCGGCCACCAGCTCGCGAGCCGAGCGGAAGCGCTGGTCGGGGTCGGGGTGCAGGGCCTTGGCGAAGAGCTCATCGATGCCCGCCGGCAGGCCCGAGACCATGGCCGAAGGCGCGACGTAGCTCATGTTGACCTTGTTCATGAGCATGCCCGCGCCGCTGCCGATGAAGGGCAGCTTGCCGCAGAGCATCTCGTAAAAACAGACGGCGAGGCTGTAGACGTCGGACTCCTTGCGCACGACGCCCTGCTCCTGCTCCGGCGCCATGTAGGGCGGGGTGCCTACGACGTTGTTGGTCATGGAATAGCGGGTAGCGGCGTCCTTGGCGGCCCGGGCGATGCCGAAATCCATGACCTTGACGTAGCCGTCGTCGTCGATCATGACGTTGGAGGGCTTGAGGTCGCGGTGGATGATGTTCTTGGAGTGGGCGAAATCCAGCGCGGAGGCCATGGCTTTCAAGATGCCCATGGCCTGGCCCCAGGGCAACGCGCCTTGGGCGCCGACGAGCGCATAGACCGTCTTGCCGGTGACGTACTCGAAGACCAGGTAGATGTCATCCTTCTCCTCGACGATGGCGTAGATGTCTACGATATTGGAGTGGTGCAGGGCGGCGACCATCTTGGCCTCGGTGATGAAGCCCTCGCGGTCGCGGCGGTTGAGCCGGAGCTCATCTCGCATCTTCTTGATGGCGACGCGGCGGCCCAAGGAGGCGTCCTGGCCTTCGTACACGATGCCCATGCCGCCGGCGCCGATCTGACGCACGATGGTATATTGGCCTCGCAAGGCACCGGCGGGAGGACCGTTGAGCGGAGCCATGGCGGGCAGGCTGCCCCCCTCGGTCGTGGCGACGGCCGGAGACCGCCGAGTCAGGCTGGTGAAGGCCGACTTCACCCGCGTCGTCAAGGGACCGGCGACGGTGGTCAAGAAGCCCAACGCGAGCAGAAGCCCCCCGATGAGGCTGCCGATGGCCACCATGCCGAAGCGCTTGCCCTTGGCTCCAGCGGAGGCGGAGGCGCCGCCGGCGCCCTTGGACGGCAGGGCCTCGCCGGGAAAGAGGAAAAGAAGGTCGCTGTCCTGCGGCATCTGCAAGGCGGAGTCGAGGCTCTTCTTGTAGCGGGCATCCAAGGCGGCCGCCTGCTTGAGCTGTTCGATCATGCCATTGCGGTCGCCGAGAGCCCCGATGGCGTAGGCGCGGTTGGCGAAAGCGTCGGCGCTCCTGGGGTCAAGCTCGAGGGCGGCGTTGGCGGCGGCCATGGCGTCCTTGTAGTCCTTGGTGCGGTTGGAGGAAAAAGCACGGGTGATGAGCAAGGGCTTGCTCCTGGGAGCGAGTCGAAGCCCGGCCATGGCATCGCGGGAAGCCAGGTCGTAGCGGGCCTGGCGGCTGTAGGCGGCGGCGCGAAGATAGTAAGCCATGGCGTTGCGGGCGTCGAGCTCGATGGCGCGCGTCGCGCGGGCGATGGCGGCGTTGTAGTCGCCCAGGCGCATGGCCGAGGCCGCGTCTCGGACGTGGGGCAAGGATTGGCTGTTGCCGGACGGAAGGCTGAGGGCGGAAGCCGCGGATGCGGCCCCGCCGGGGCCCCCGCTGGCTCCGGCGCCGGAGGCGCCTTGACCGACGGCCTGGCCGGAGGAGCCGCCGGCGGAAGCGCCGCGGCCTTCGGCCAGCTTCATCGTGGCGAAGGCGGCCTTGTCGTTGGGATCTAAGGCGAGCGCGGCCTTCGCGTCTTCATAGGCGGCTTGGATGTTGCCCATCTGGAAGTTGGCGGCGGCGCGGCCGCTCAGGGCCGCGGCGTTGGTAGGATCGAGCCCTAGAGCCTCGTTAAAGGAATCCAAAGCCCCCTTGGCATTGCCGCCCTCGAGTTGGTTGCGGCCGCGGAAGAGGCGGGCCATAGGGTCGTCGGGATAGCGGTTGACCCAGCCCTGATCATGATTGTCGTCGGGCTTGAAATCCGGCGTGCGCTTGTCGAGGTCCATGTAGACCTTGCCCAACGAAGAGCCCATGATCGCCATCATCGGCTCACCGTTGTTATAGCTGGCTTCAAGCTCCTCTTTCTGCCGGCGTTCCTCCGGAGACAAACGTCCCCTTTGTTCCTTCCAGCGGTACTGCGCCAGTTGGACCCGCTGGTCCATGACCTTGCCGAGATTGTCGAAGAACGCCTGATCGAGCCCCTCGGCGTTCTTGGGGTCCTTGAGGGCGTTCTGCAGCCCGTCGAGATAGGGGCCCAGCACGCGGTCGTCCATCTGGCCCTGCGAGGCGTTGACCCGGTCGCGGATCGCCTGCATGGCGGCCTGGATCTGCTCGGGCGTCATCTGGGGCTGGGCCGGAGGCGCCGTCGGCCCCGCGGCACCATCGGGATTCTCGGGGATCTTCGCTTCGCCCCCCCCTCCGGCAGGCAGTCCCCCTTTCGGGATGACCGGCGTGGAAAAGCCACTACGGCCGTTGGCCTGAGCCGCGGACGCGCTTATGTTGTACTTAGTGAAGAACGCCTCGTCCGCCCTTCCCATGGGCATGAAATCCGTATTTCCCGGAGTGCCCATGAATTTCGTCTCATCGGGAAGAGGCTGACCGGTCTTTGGATCGACCGGGCATTGCACGGGGCGGTAACCCTCTGCGTCCTGCACGAAGCACAAACCCGCGAAAGCCGGCCGCGCCCCCGCCAAGACGGCCACGGCCATAAGGAGGGTTCGGGAGGCTCTCATACCACTAGTTTGGCCGGGAAGGCCCGCTTTGTCAAGACTTAGCGCCGGATTTACCCGTTTTTTAACGAGCCGCGGGCGGGGAACAGGTCGTTCAAGGCCACCATCATCTCTTTGGCGCTGGCGAAGCGCTTGGCGGGGTCGGGCTGAAGGGCTTTGGCCATGATCTCGTCCAAGCCCGCAGGGAGGCCGCCCACCATGGCCGAGGGCGCCACATAGCTCATGTTGAGCTTGTTCATCTGCATGCCGCCGGCACTGCCGCTGAAAGGCACATGGCCGCAGAGCATTTCATAGAGACAGACCCCTAGACTATATACATCGGACTCGCGCCGGACTTGACCTTGTTCCTGCTCCGGGGCCATATAAGGCAAAGTGCCGCTGGCGCCCGTCATGGACAGCCGCGTGGCCGCGTCCTTGGCCACCCGGGCGATGCCGAAATCCATCACCTTCACGTAACCCTCGTCGCTGACCATCACGTTGGACGGCTTGAGGTCGCGGTGGACGACACCGCGTCCGTGGGCCGAATCCAGCGCCGCGGCCATGCCGCGGAAGATGCCCAGGGACTCCTGATAGCTCAGGGGGCCTTTGTCCCCCAGGAGCTGATCGACGGTCTTGCCGGAGACGTACTCGAAGACGAGGAATATCTCATCATTCTCCTCGACGATGGCGTAGATGTCGACGATGTTGGCGTGATGCAGGGCGGCGACGACCTTGGCCTCCCGGATGAAGCTTTCGCGCTCGCGGCGGTCCAGCCTGAGCTCGTCGCGCATCTTCTTGATGGCCACGCGGCGTCCCAGCGTCGCGTCCTCGCCTTCGAAGACCATGCCCATGCCGCCGGCGCCGATCTGCCGGATGATGCGGTACTGCCCGCGCAGCAAGGCGGGCGTTTCCGCCAGAGACTCGCGGTCCTCGGCCCGCATCGCGGTGACCGCCGGCGAGCGGTGGCCGATGCGCGTGAAAGAGGACTTGACCCGGGTGGTCAGCGGGCCGGCAAAAGCCTGCAGGAAGCCGAAGGCTATCAAGAGGCCGCCGATCAGGCTGGCGATGGCCACGACGCCGAAGGTCCGCGTGGTCTTGGGTGCCTGCGCCGGAGCCGAGCCCTCCCCGCCGGCCTCGCTGGGGAACAGGAACAGGAGGTCGCTGTCTTTGGGCATCTGCACGGCCGAATCAAGGCTGGCCTGGTAGCGCGGGTCCAAGGCCGAAGCGTCGCGCAAGCCTTGGAGCATGGCGTTGCGGTCTCCCATCGCCCCGAGGGCGTAGGCCCGGTTGGCGAAAGCCTCGGCGCTCCTGGGATCGACCTCCAGGGCGGCATTGGACGACTCCAAGGCGGAGCGGAAATCCTTGCGCCGGTTGGAGGCGAAGGCCTTGGTCACGAGCAAGGCTTTGTTCTTCGGCAGGACCTTGAGCCCGGCGGAGGCGTCCTGGGCGGCTAGATTGTATTCCCGCTGGCGCAGGTAGGCCTGGGAACGCATATAGAAGGCCCCGGCGTCGCTGCCGTTGAGCTCCAAGGCCCGGTTGGCGCGCGAGAGCGCGCGGTCGATGTCTCCCACCTTCAAGGCGGCCTCGGCGTCGCGAAGGAAGCCTTGCGAGGCCCGGGCCGAAGCACCCGAAGCTCCATCGGAAAGAGCGAAAGAAGAAGCCGCCGCCGGGGCGGAAGCCGGCGCGCCGCCGCCGGAGCCGTTGGAAGTCCCTGCCCCGTTCTCGCCTTTGGCCATGGCCTGGCCTTCGGCCCCGCCTTCGTGAGCGCCGCGGCCTTCAGCCAGCTTCATCGTGGCGAAAGCGGCCTGATTGGACGGGTCGAGCTTGAGGGCGGCCTTGGCGTCGTCGTAAGCGGCCTGGATGTTGCCTTGGGCAAAATTCGCCGCGGCGCGCATGGAGAAAGCGTCGGCGCCGCCGCCCAACTCGATGGCGCGGGAGGCGTCGGCCGCGGCTCCGGCCGCGTCGCCGTTCTGCAGCTTCAGATTGGCGTTGAAGAGCGGACCGAAGGGGTTGCGGGGGTTGTTGCGCTCCATATCCCTGCCGTGGCCGGCCTGCTGATCGGGTCTTCCGCCGTTGGCCCCCCAGTCGCGGCCCTGCGTCGCCTTGGTGTAAGACGCCATGTAGGCTGTGGTGTGAAAGGGCTCGCCGATCTGGTCCATCGTGCTGAAATATTTGTCCGTGGCTTCCTGAGCCCTCCTTAGAAGTTCCTCGCGCTCAGGTCCCTGCGCGCGCTTAGCCTGAAAGCGCAGGCGGTCGGCCTCCAACTTGTTCCTTAAGGAGTCCTCCAAGGCGGCCAAGGTGGCTTCGTTGGGCCAGTTCTTGGGCTCCTGAAGCGCTCCTTGCATCTCGCGAAAGATGCCGTTGACGATGCCCGCCTGTCCTTTGAAGTCGCCGGCGATCCGGTCGCGCATGGCGTCTAGCTGGACCTTGGTCTCGGCAGGAAGGACTCCCGGTGCCGCGCCCTTGTCCGCCCCATCGGCACCAGCCGACGCGGCCCCGCCAGACTTTACCCGCTTATTCTTATCTGCGTTGGCCGTCTTGCTCGACCCAACGGCCAGGGCCGTTTGCTTATCCTCCTCCGTGGCCTTCTCGCAGCCGACTAATTTTTTTGCGGTATGATCCCAGTGGCAAGCGAAAGCCCGGGAAGAAACCGCCAAGACCAAGGCCCCGGCCAATGACAGGCGCAACATGCAGCGCATAGCGTTAGTGGAGGATCGACCCAACGGACAAGCCCTCGACGGCCGCCAGGAACTCAGCGGGCGTGCGGTAGCGCTTGTCCGGGTCGGCGGCCAGGGCCTTGGCCATGACCTCCTCCAAACCGTAAGGCAAGTTCGGTGTCACATGGGAAAGCGGGACATGCTTGCCGTTGATCTTGTTGAGCAGCATCCCGGCGCCGACGCCGATGAAAGGCAGCCGGCCGGTGAGCATCTCGTAAAAGCAGATGCCGAGCGCGAACACGTCGGATTCCTTGCGCACCGTGCCCTGCTCCTGCTCCGGCGCCATGTAGGGCGGCGTGCCGACGATGGTGTTGGTCATCGACATCTTGGTCATGGCGTCCTTGGCCTGACGGGCGACGCCGAAATCCATGACCTTGACCACGCTTTCCTCGGTGATCATCACGTTGGAGGGCTTGAGATCGCGGTGGATGACGCTGCTGCGGTGGGCGTACTCGACGGCGTCGCAGACGCCCTTGAGCACGCGCCGGCCGTCGTCGAAGGACAGCGGGCCCTTCTCCCGCAGGCGGTCGGAGAGGGTCTGGCCGCTGACGTACTCGAAAACCAGATACACGTCGCTCTCATCCTCGACGATGGCGTAGATGTCTACGATGTTGGGATGATGCAGGGAGGCCACGGTGCGGGCCTCGGTGACGAAGCGAGCGCGCTCCTGCGGGTCGACACGGATCTCGTCGCGCATCTTCTTGACGGCCACCTTGCGGTCCAGGGAATTGTCGCGGGCCTCGTAGACGATACCCATGCCGCCTGAGCCAAGCTCTCGGCTCAAGGTGTATTGGTTCCAGAAGCCGCCGCGTCCGGGGACGCTTGCGACCGCCACCGAGTCGCCGCCATCGGCCGCCGACTCCGCCGAGGCGCCCGTGACCCGGCGGATGGTGTGGCGGACCTTCTCGCGCCAGCTGGCCGAGAAGATATGGAGCAGACCGAGAGCGACGAGGACGCCGCCTAGAGAGGTTAAGATCATCAACCGCAAGAAGCGCTTCTGCTTGTTGGCCGGCGCGGCGGGCGCTTGGGCCGGGGCGGCCTTGGTCGGGCCGTCGTCAAAGAGGAACAGAAGGTCGCCGCTCTGAGGGACCTGCAAGGCGGCCTCGTAGCGGGCCTGGAACCGGGGATCGAAATGGGCGGCCTGCTTCAAAGACTCCAAGGCCTCCTCGCGATTGCCCTCGCCGGCCAAGGCGAAGGCGCGGTTGAAGTAAGCCGAGCCGTTACTGGGCTCGCGTTCCAAAGTATAATTGGCGTCGGCCAAGGCGTCGCGGTAACGCTTCTGCGTGTTGAAGGCCCAGGAGCGCGTCTGCAGGGCCGTGGGGTTGCCCGGCACCAGCTGCAAAGAGACGCTGGCATCGTAGATCGCCGCATCGACCTGCGCCAGATGCTTCTCCGCCATGGCACGGTAGCCCCAGGCCTGGGCGTTCTTCGGGTTGAGCTCGATGGCCTTGGTGGCCAACGCCTGCGCCGAGCTGTAGTCCTTGACCGTCAAGGAGGACGCCGCTTCCCTAGTAAATCCTGAAGACTGCTGGATGGCCGAAGGCGGGGCGGACGCTTGCGCTTGTAGTTGAGCGGCGACCTCGGCGGGGGTCTGACGCGGCACCTGAGGCGCCGCCGGTTCCTGGGTCGGGGTCTCGGCGCGCTGAGGCGGGCCGCCGCGGTCCGGGCCGAAGGCGGAGGGCAGATTCATCGTGCCTACGCGCCCTTCCGACATCTTCAGCAAGGCCTGGGCGCTGCGGTCGCCCGGAGCCAGCCGCAGTGCCATCGCGGCCGACTCGGCGGCTAATTTCGTGTCCCCCAAATGCCACGCCGCCGTCCCGTAGCCAAGGAAAGTCTGAGGATCACGGGCGTCCAAGGAGATGGCCTTTCCATAATATTCGAACGCCGAACGGTAATCCCTACGATAATTCGCGTCGCGTCCCGCCAAGGAGAACCCCACGGGGCTGGTAGGGTCTGTGACCATCAGCCGCTGCGGCAAAGCGGTGCCCATCCCTTGCAGGGCGCTAAATTGCAGGTCCTTCGCCGTGGGTTGATTTCCGAGCGTCCCAGGCGTCCCGGGAGCGGGGGGCGTCGCCGCGGCGTTCTGCGAAGACACTCTGTCGATGAGGTCGGCGACCGTCTGCGCCATGATCCGGCCGCGCTCCCGGTCCGAGATCGACTCCGCCAAGCGGGTGATCTCCGCCTTTTCCGCCTCGAGTGCCGCGGGGCTCTTCCCCTTGAAATCCTGCGGGAGCCGGTTGATCCGGTTCTGGACCTTCTCCAGGATCGCCGTGTCCTGCCGGGCCCCGGCGTTGTCCGGTCGCACGTATTTCTTGACCGCGCCTCCCGTAGTTGGGTCGGAGGGCGCACCCGGCTTGAAACCCGGGGCTAGGAGAGCGGCCTGGCTGGAATCGGGAACCTCGATGCTCTCGCTTCCCTCCAGACAAGGCGCGGTGCCGATGACCTTCCCGGCGGAGATGACATTACAGGTCCCTGCATGCGACAAGGAAGGCAGGCTCAAGGCGAGCACGAGCAGCGCGGCGATGGAATACTGGGACATACGATAGTTTATGGGGCCAGCGCGGATTTGTCAACCCCAGCCGCCGGGCTTAACCGGTTTTTATCCGAAACGGCGTTCGGTAAAAACTTGGATAAAGCATGACCTCCCCCTTGCATTGTCAAGGGGCCCCTGTTATACTCGTAGCAGTCAGGAGGTCTCCCCCATGAAACTCTTCGCCCTCGCCGCCGTCCTCGTCCTCAGCCTCTCCGTCAGGGTCCATGCCGCGGTGGATAAAGCTTTTCTAGCCACGATCTTCCCAGGCTCCGTCGAAGATCAGATGTATCAAGGGATTAAGCCCGACCCGGCGGCCGTGGAACGCTTCATCACCACCCGCAAGCTCATCAGGGCCGCCAAGGCCAACCCGAAGATCCTGATGCCCAAGATGGCCTCGGGCTTCGACTACTTCGAGTTCTCCGCGGACAAGGAAGAAGACAACCTGTTGTTCAGGGTGAAGCTCAATCAAGGATTCCAGCCTAACTTCGGCGTGGCTTGACCGCTTCGCGAAGCTTTTACTGAACATTTACCGTCCCGTAACAAGAAAAGCATTGCCCTTCCCTCGAACTCGTGCTACCCTGGGGGCATGAGAACCCAAAACCCCTCGCGTTTGCCCGTCGTGCTGGTCGCCCTCTTCGCGGCGGCTTGCGCGCCCGGATCAAAGCGCCCTGCCGATCATGCCGACAAGGCCGTGTTCCAGCCCGCCCTGCCGCTCGCCGAGCCGCTCGGCTGCGCCATGTACTCGGGAACGGACCGCCCCGACATCGACAAACAGGGCCTGGCTTGCCTCGCGGAGTGGGAGACCGCCGAACTCCCTTCGACGGCCGTCCAAGAGTCCCAACAGGCCTACCTCGAGGGCCTCATCGACTTCCAGAAGGGCGACCTCGAGAAGGCGCGGGCGTCGTGGAAAGCGGCCTTGAAGCTCGACGCCGCGAACAAGGACGCGGAGGCGGCGCTGGTCAAGCTCGGCGACATCTCGAAGCGGCCCTGAACCCTTCTTCCTGCGCCGCTCAGCGGTCAGGTCCCGGGGAGAGCGCTGCGCAAGCCTCGGCGCCGGTCCGCGCGCCGGCTTCCTCGGCGGCGGCGGCGGCGCGGGACTCTTCTTCCAGAGCCCGAAGGTCGGCCCGGGCCGATTCGAGCCTGGCGGCCGCCCAGCCGGCGGGCCGGACGCCGCGGTCGGACGACTCCGCCAACTGCAGGGCGTCCAGGCGCGAGAGATTCATCCAGGACTGAGGACGGCGCAATTTCTCGTAGCCGCGTCGAAGCTCCCTGCCTAGAAACGCCTCTTCTTCGGATGGGCTAAGCTTCGGGGGCGAGCGCCGGAGGTCTTCAAGGCGGCGCATCAGGGCCGCGCGCGCCTTGCGCGCCCGTCCCGCCTCCTGCGAAAGGAGCAGGCCGCGCGCCGCCCAGGCCGCGTCCAACGCGGCGCGACGCGCCTCTTCGGCGGGGATCCCCGCCGCGATGATCTCGCACGTCGCGCGGGCCGTCGCGTAAGCCCGGGCGCCCGGCGGGCCGAACAGCGTCGCCGCCTTGCGCGCCGCGGGGGCCTCGGCCGCGTCCTCCGGGCCGGGCCGCGTCACAAGCGCGGAAGGCGCGTAGAACTCCGGACCGACGGTCGTGCAAAGGTCTTCCTCGGCGATGAGGAAATCGCGGGGATCCAACGAGCTCAGCAACGAGCGCGCGCTGAGGACGTCGGAGGCATGCGTCGAGTTCGCGGAATCGGGCTCGGCAAGCGGCGCCCCCAGGGCGGAGAGCCGAGCGAGGATCGCGCGCTTGACGCTTTGGAACGCGCCCTGGGCCTCGCCCGAAGCGCGCGGAAAGGCCAGCGGCGCGCGCTCGGCGGCGTCGGCGCCGCACAAGGCCAGAATCCGGGCGGCGCTAAGCCGATCTCCGCCCGCCGCCTCCAAGGCACCGCGCCAAGCCCAGCCGGGCATCCGGCCCGCGGGGCGGCCTTCCCGCGCGAGGCGTCCGTAGAAGGCGCGCGCGCCGTCGCGCAGGCGGGCGTCCGCGGCGACCAACTTCCCGAGGCGCTCGGCTCGCAGGCGCGCTGGAGACGACTCGCCGGGGACGTCGAGCCCCTCGAGCGAGACGGCCAGGATCAAAGGGCTTCCCGCCGGCTCCGAGGGGACGCAGGACGCGTCGAAGTGCACGACCAGAGCGCTCCGCGCCCCCAGGACCGAATCCAGGAGCTTCCGGGAGCAGAAATTCGGCGCCGGGGCAAGCGGCAGGCCGAGCAAACCGCCGTCGAAAATGTCCCTCCCGGTTTGGGCGGCGGCAGCGGCGCTCGCCGCCAGCATGACGGCCGCGAGTTCAGCCCTCATCCCGGTAGCCGGCCACCGTCTCCTCGAACTCGGAGGTTCGCGCGGAGGCCGTCACCCGAACGCGATATCCGGGCCCCAGAATGTGCGTCCGGATCAGCCCGGCGCCGGAGGCATCGATCACGCGGCGGTCGAGATGAGATGAAAAGGATCGCGATATCTTCCAGCCCTCGCTTCTCAGGTCCGATTCGAGCGCCAGGGCCTGGCCCTCCGGATCGGATTCAAGATACGACGGCAGGACCTCCACGAGCAACTGACCCGGGCCGAGGCCGGCGCGCTCCCAAGCGCGCTTGGCCGAGGGGCCGAAAAAGAGGAGGATCGCCGTCGGCCCTCCCGGAAGCCGGCGCGTGGAGGCGCGCCAGTCGCGCGGCACGGGCAAGCTGCCCGCGCCGGACACGAAAACCTCCTCTCGCGGCTGACCGCCCGAGGTCGCCGCGGGTCCCGCGGGCATCCCCATGAGCGCGAGCCCCGCGCAGAGAAAGAGGATCAACGATCGTTTTGGGACATCCATCATCAGCCTCCGCGGCCGCGGGTTGATTCGAGCGGGCTAAAAAGAGACAATGGCGCATGCCCAAGCCCGGATGGCAGGCGTTCGCGCGCACGTTGCGCGCCGCTCGCGAGTCCGCGGGCTTCGCTTCGGCGCGCGCCTTCTACCTCCAGTGCGGCGGACGCAAGTTTTTCGGCGTCGGCTACCGTCAGTATCTCAACGTTGAAAGCGGTTTGTGCGGCCCCGGCGCGGCCCTGCTTGACAAGGTGCTCCTTGCTCTGCAGTTGGCCAGCGACGCGCCCCGTTGCCGCAAGCTCCTGCGCGACTACCTCGCCTGCCTGGTCGCCAGCGAAAGCCTCATGACCGTGATCCTGCAGGCCCTCTCCGGAAGCGGCGAAGACGCGGCGGCCGCCGCCCCGCTGCAAAGGGCGCTCGCCCGCCAATCCGAGGCGCGCGCCACTTTGCTCAGCCGCGAGCAGGCCGACTGCATCGACGCCTCCTTGGCGACCTTCTGGCTTTGGAACATCATCATCAACGATTGCGAGCCCCGATCCCCGGAGGAGATGGCCCGCATGACCGGGCTTCCCGCGGCGGAGGTCTCTCAGGCGCTCAAGTCCCTTCACGCGCTCGGGCTGGCGGCCAAGGATCGCGACGGCCGCTGGTACTGCGGACAGCGGCGGCGGGTTTTCCGCTTCCCTCGCGACGAGCATTACGCGCTGGGCCGGGAGCGGCACCACCGCTACCTGGACCGCATCGCGGCCGCGGGCGGCGGACGCCTGCTGCTGCGCCACTACAGCATCTTCCGCGGCTCGGAGCACGAGATGCTCGCCTACGGCCCGAACCTCCGGGCCGCCGTGGAGGGAGCCAACGTCTGCGAGGTCGCGGAGAAAGGTCCCGACACGGGTCTGATGGTAGTCGAGGTCTCCGCTCGCAAGATATTTCCGTACTAAGAGTTCGCTCATCGCCGGGCTCTCCAGACGGCGGCGCCGGCGGCCATAGTCAAGCCCGCCGAAGCCAGGAGGATTTTCAACCAGGGCTTGCGTCGGCTGCCCTCGGTCGCGTCCCCGCCGTCGAGCCCGGGCGCCTCGGGCTCGACGCTTCGCAGGGATTTCGGCGGCGAACCGGCGGGCGCGGCGGATGCTCTCGGCCCCTCGGAAGCGATGACGGCCGGCACGGACTCTTCGTCTCCCGGCGTCAGGGCGGCCAGCAGGCGTTCCAGCAGGGGCAGCTTCCGCTTGGTACCGGCCGGCGCGCCCTGGCGTCCGGCCGCGGGCCGCGCGGCCTCCTCATCGGCGACCCCGTCGAGCCAGTCCCCGATGTTCTTAAGCGTCTCCGGCGAGACGAAATCGCTGACGCGGTAGAATAACTCGGCGGCGGCGGGGTTGCAGTCGCCCGAGACCGCGGCGCAGGAGCGCGTCCAGAGGAGGTCGCGCCGCCCGGGGCTCAGGTTGATGTCCTTGAAGACCGGGAGCGCTCCGGATTCCGGGCGAAGATCCTTGATGCGCTCGTAACTTTCGGGATTGATCACCTGGAAGAAATCGGGCCTCTTGGAGAGCGCGCCGGGAAGTTTTTGGATCCCGGAGCGCAGGGCGTCGAGTTCTGTGTTTGTGGCGACGGTGCCGTCCGTTTTGAGAACAGAGGGGCGGCCGTCGGGCCCGTTGCCGAACCGATAGCCCATGGCCTTGATCGCGGGGGCGTAGCCGGAGGAGGCCAGTGAAAGGAGATCGGTTCCCGGCCGGCTTGCGTTCCCGTCAGAGGGCGCGGGCGGTCGACCGGAAGCGCCCGGAAGCCCATCCGGCGCGGATAGGTTCGAGCGGAGCGCGCCGGCCATGGCGTCGGCCCGCTTCAAGGCGCGTTCGGAGCTTTGCCGCACGGGACCGCCGGAGGCTGAAGACTCCGCGGCGGGGCGAGCGCCGGGCGCCGCGGGGTCAGAGCGCGGGTCCCCGGCCGCCGAGCTCCCGGAAGCCCCGCGCGGGGTCGGTGCGCTCGTCTTCGTTCGCGCCCCCTTGATCGTGTCGCCGACTCCGATGCCTATCCCGGTCAACCCGGCGCCCGCGGACTCCTTCACAGAACCCCATCCCGTCCGCGCCCCCTTGATCGTTTCGCCGGCTCCGATGCCGATGCCGGTGAGCCCGGCCCCGGCCGCCTCGGCCTCGCCCGCGGTCTCCTCCGATTCGGCCGAGTTTTTGTTCTTGGACGATTCATCGGAGACGTCCTTGTCCGAGTAATCCGACGCGTCGGGCGCGCCGGCCATGACGTCGGACGCGGAGGCGTGCGCCAACACGAGGATGGCGGCGGCGCGCAGTCCCCAGGCGCCGGGGCTCAATCGGCGTCCGGGCATGACCGTTGGTCCTCTTTAAGCAGCGCGCGGAGATTATCCGCGGCGCGCTGAACGCTCGAGACGTTGCTCTTGATGAACGATATCAACTCGAGCAAGTCATGGTGTATTTTCTGTTCCGCGGGGAGCAGCGACTTGAGCGACTTCTGATGTTTCTCGTCGGCCTTTTCGCACTCCCGAACGACGGGTTGGAACAAGCTCTCGAAATCCCGGAGCTCCTGCAATTGCCCGCAAGCGATGCTCCTGGTGAAGAAAGTATCCTTGTTCTCCAGGTACCAGGTCGCCTGCGCCTGCGTCCGGAGCGCCCAGCCGCCCGGCGGGTGCATCGGGCTGGCGGCTCCTCTCTGGAGGGGATTGCGGACGAGGGTTTCGATTTGGGGCTCTCTCGCTTGGTATTCGCTCAGGCCTTCGCGGCAGCTCATCTTCCGGGGCGCGGCCGGAGGCGCCGCGGGCCGGCACTGCCCGTGCTCCGGAAACTCCTTACAGACGCACTTAAGAATTTCCTTGTCGTCCCCGATCGTCTCCGGAAGCGTGCCTCCGTTGCCCCTCTTCAAGACGGCCACGACGGATGCGCAGCTGTATTCGGCCGAGGCGGTTTCCACGAGGCAAAGCGCCGCCGCCGCGGCCGCCAAAGCAAGTTTCATGTTCAAGGTTACCCCCATAGTAGCAGTGTATCAGGCACTACACCTCCGCGCAAGGCCCCGGCCGGACGCGGCCGGGGCCCGTGAGGGAGCGCTGCTAGTTTCCCTTCTTGTCTGTTTTCTCCTTGACGCACTCCACCCGCAGCCGGCCGTTGGAGGTGACCGTCAGGATGGCGCGGGGCATGGCTTTCATTCCCGCGCGGGAGTGTTGGGCCCCGGGATAACGGATCTTGCCGTCGTCCGGGGTTGAGTCCGCGGTGCCGACGATCGCGCCGCCGATCACCTCGACGGAAAGAGTCAGCGCGACGATTCCCGCGCCCGCCATCGCCGCGCTCTCTCCGGCCTCGTTGACGAGCTTGGACGCCTCGAGCGCCCGGTAAGCGTAATCGTACTCGCCCAGGAGCTCCGCGGCACGCTTAAAGTCTTTGACCGTCACGTGCGCGTCCTTGATCCCGTCCCAGCCTCCCTTCCACCGCGCCTCGAGGCCGGGCAGCCCGCCGCACTCGATGTCCTCGGCGTAATCGGTCCACTTCTGTTTCTCCGCCGCTTCCGAAACCCCCGACTTCGAATCCGTCGCGACCTCGTTGAATTTGGCTTCCTGCCAGTCACCGAGAAGAAGAGCATCCACGCTGAATCCCTTAAGCAACGCCTCGTCTGCGGCCTTCCCGGCCTTGCCGATGCCCACGATCACGCCCTCAGCAAGCTTTTTCGTCCCGGAGAATACGACTTCGACCTTCCCCTTCTTCCCTTTCTTGCCCTTGACCGGCTGAGCCGACCCCGGCACCGCCAGCATCGCGATGCACAGCCCGACCGCCGCCTTCATTCTCGCCATCTTCATGTTTCCTCCGGATGTTTCCGTCATCGCCGTCGTTCGCCCCGCAAAACCTTCACCGCCGCGGCCGCCGCCAAGGCCGGTTTGAGCAGGCCGCCTGCGATCATGATCCAAGCCGCCGCTCCGCCCGCGCCGAAAACCGTTATCCAGGCGCCGGCCGCGACGAAGGCCGCGGAAAGCCCCCACGCCAGCCCGGCGGGGCCGTCGAAACGCCCGCCGTGCCCGGCTTTGCCCCATGGCACGCTTCCGATGAGAAAGCCCAGCGCTCCGGCAGTCGCCGAAGCGGCCCAAGCTCCAGGAGTCGCCGCCGCGGCGACCCAGGCGTCGGGACGCGTGAGAACGGCCCAGCCCGAGGCGACCGCCGCGGCCATGGCCGGGCCGAGGGCTTCCAACGCGCGGGTGGAGGGCAAGAGGCCGAGAGCGGCATTGACGGCTCCGGCCGCGCCCAGCACGACGCCCACGCCGAACAGCGCGGCGCCAAGCACCCATATCCCGTCCGAGTCCCGCGGAATCCTTGAAGCGAGGCGCCTCGCCGCGGCGAAGGCCAGCGGCAGGACGGCGGCGGCGCCGATGAGAGCGAGATCGGAGAGAGAGACGAGCCTCTCGAAGATCGGCAACAGCACGTCGCCCGTTTTTATGGCGGCGTACGCCGCTGCGCCCAGGTAGGGCAGGGCGAGGACGGCGGCCCATCCTTCCTCTTTTCGATCGAGCAACCCGCCTATTATAAAGATATATCCTCCTCCCAACGCAAGCGCCACCGACGCGACGGAGAAGGCGGGGGCGAGCACCGCCGTTCCGGCGGCCCCGGCCAAAGCGGCGAGCCCCGCGACGCCGAGCAGGGAGCCCAGCGCGGGAACGGCCGCTCTTCCGGCCTGCGCGCCGGGCGAGCCGATGGGCCGCGAAGCGGCGCGCGGCCGCGAGAAATCCGGCGACTTCCGCAGCCGCGGCGCCGCGGGACCGTCGTGCGGGGCCGGGACCGCGACGGCAAGTTCCGGACGAAGCGAGCTGCCGGAAAAAAACGCGTCCAGACGCGCGCGTCGTTGCGGCTCGGATGCGTCGGGCCCCAACACGGAAACGATGTCTTCCGCCGCGCCCCGCGCGGTCTCCGGCGCGCCGGCGGGCGCGCCGGGAAGAGGGGCGGAAAGATTCGGACGGTCCGGGCTCGCCGCGGGAGCCACCATTGCCGCCTGCGCCACGGAGACTTCCTTCTTAATGGCCGGTGCCTGGGACGGCGTCCAGGCGGGCGCGACCGACCGGAGAAGCAAGGGCGCGGAGGCCAGGGAGGGACTGCCCGACATCGTCGACGCAATGGCGACCCGCGCCGTTATCGACGGCACATTGATCCGGACCCGGGCCACGGGACTAGTCGCCGCCAGGACCCGCTCCGCCGAGCCCGGCAAGATCACGAGCAAGCCAAGGACAAAGACATTCCAATTGGCCGCCGGTTTGCGGCGTCTCTCCTGTCCTTGTGGTTTCATGCCTTTTCTCCCGGCCGTCCCCGTTGTTTGCCAACGGGCGGCTTCCTCGCAAGTATAGCGGCGCCAACCGCCAAAAAAAAGGAGCGTTAGTCCTATGCGGTCAGAGTCTTCCGCTCCAGAAGCGGGACGCCGCATCCGCGGCCGGAATGCGCAGCAACACTGCATAGACGTTCCGCAGAACCTTGGCCAGGTCCGACAGGGCGACTTTGTAGGAAATTCAAAGGCCCTTCGACTCGACATTCGTTCCCGCGCTTGAAAGCGTAACCCCGAAATCAGATCCCGTCAAGGCCAGGCGGCAGAAATCCCAAGCGCGCGAAACTGGAGAAGAAACTGGGCAAGCTCAAGATCGAGACGACGAAGCGTACGCCCGCACTGAGGATATGGGCCGCGCAAGATCAGTCCCCTCCACAGGCCTTGACATTGGGTGCCACCCGTGATATCATCAAAGCGTGAAGGCCGCGGCGCTCCTGGCGAAGATAAGGACCAAGAGACAGAATGTCCGCTTCTCCGACTTCATCGCGCTGATTCACGCGCTTGGATTTACGCATGACCGCCAGCGCGGAAGCCACATTGCCTATCGTCACGCCTGCGGCGCGGTCCTCAATATCCAGAGTGTCGGCGGCGAGGCGAAATCATATCAGATCGTCCAACTACTACACGCCATCGACACATACGGGCTCAAATTGGAATAGGCGACGCCGCAAGGAGGATTTGCTATGCGAAAAAAAGACGCTCTACCGGAAAACGCTTACGTCCGCAAAGTTTTTTTTAGTCCAGAGGATAAGTGCTGGGTCGCGCTGGCCCCCGAGATCATGGGCTGCGCGGCTCACGGCGACACCGATGCTCAGGCGCTAAAGGAACTTGACGTGGCCATTCGGCTCCATCTTGACGTGCGGCGGACCTCCGGGCTCTCGATCCCGAAGCCGGCTGCGGGACAAGAGAATGAGGGGAGAGTGCTCTTGCGTCTTCCTAAAACGCTCCAGAGAAGCCTTCGGGAAGCCGCACTGGCGGAAGGCATCTCGGTCAACCAGTACGCGCTCTATTTGATTTCGATGGCGCATGGGCAGCGGCATCCGGTTTCAGCCTAGCGCGCCATCTTAAACCAGACGGGCGGCCAGCAAAGCCGCTTCGATGGTCGCCGAGGGATCGGGCTTAGAGCGGCCGGCCAGATCGAAGCCGGTGCCATGCCCCGGCGAAGTCCTTGGAAACGCCAAACCCACCGTCCAATTGACGATGGCCAGCCCCGCCGCCGTCTTCAAGGGGATCAGCGCCTGGTCATGATAAAGCGTCACCAAGCCGTCTAATTTCCCCTCCACATGCCGGCGCCAGGCCGTATCCGCCGGGATCGGGTCCGAAAGATCCACCCCATGCTTGCGCGCGGCAAGGGCGGCCGGCCGCAGCACTCGGGATTCCTCCCCGCCCAAGATCCCGCTTTCTCCGGCATGAGGGTTGAAAGCGCAAAGCCCCAGCTTCGGCCGCCGTCCCAACAGGAGCTTCAAGGCGCCGGACAACGACCGGGCCGCCGCCAGCACCCGAGGCACGTTCAAAGAAGCGGAGACCTTCGCCAGCGGGATATGCCGCGTCGCCGGCACGCACCAGAGCTTTTGCGCCGGAGCGCCCAGCACCATCTCCACCTCGCGGCCGCTCTCTTTCCTTAGATACTCAGTATGGTCGGGGAAGCGCACCCCGGCCCGCTTCCACGCTTCCTTGGAGATCGGCGCGGTCACGACCCCTTCCACCTGACCGCGGGCGGCGAGCCGGACCGCCAGGCGCACTGCGGCAAAAGACGCTTGACCCGCCGCCTTGCTGACGCGGCCGAAAGCCGGAGGCTTGAGCCCCAGGCCGGTGTCGACCAGAGGCGCCAAAGCCTCCGTCCAGCCGGCCCGCTTCCAGACGGACCACTCGCCGACGACCACGGGCTGGCAGGCTCGGCGCACGGCCTTGGAGCGCAAGGCCAAGACCACGGCCTGCGGCCCTATCCCCGCGGGGTCGCCGCAGGTGAAGGCCAGCCGGGGCTTAGGCCGGGAGGTTGCGCTCAACGACGGCCTTCGCCTTGAGTCCCTTCACGTACTTCTCCAGCTCTTTCTGATAATTGGTGTTCATCAGGAAGCGGCCGATGTCGTCTTTGAAGGCGTCGAAGGCGGGCGCCTCGGAGGCGCGCTTCTCCTGCACGCGGATGATGTTGTAGCCGATCTCCGTCTCGATGGGCTCGCTCACGTCTCCCACCGGCATGGCGAACGCCGCCTTCTCGAACTCGGGCGGAGCCACGCCCCGGATGACGAAGCCGATGTCTCCGCCGCGAGCCGCGCCCTCGGGGTCTTCCGACTCCTCCTTGGCCACCTCCGCGAAGGCCGCCCCGTCGTCGAGGCGCTTCTTGATCGCCAGCGCCGTCTTGAGCGCCCGCTTCTTCTCATTCTCGGTGGGGTTGGGCGAAAGCTTGATCAATATCCGCGAGACCCGCACCCTCTCGGAGGTCATCGCCTTGACATGCTGGGATATCTCCAGGAAAGCCCCGGCCCCGTCCTCGTCGAGGTCCTTCGGCGGCTCGGAGCTGCCGCTGACCAGGAAAGCCTTCACCCTGTCGAAATAATCCTTGGCCTCCTTCTCCTCGGGCTGCTTGAGCTTCTGACGGACGTTCTCCTCGATGACCTTACGGGCCATGATCTGGCGGCTCAGGCGCTCGCGGAACTTGTCGTAGCTCATGCCGAGGGTCTTGAGCTGCTTGGCGAACTGCGCCTCGGTCTCGGCCTCGGTCAAGGCCTTGCCTTCCTCGTTCTTGGAGAAGCGCCCCTTGATCTCGGCGACGCCGTTGTCGATGTCGCGCTCGCGGACCTTGACCTTCTCCTTGACGCCCTGCTGGTAGAGGACCTCCCGGTCGATGAGCTGCTCGAGCACGCCCTCGCGCAGCTTCTTGACGTGCGCCGGGTCCTTCATGGCCTCGGGCATGGCCTTGGTCCAATAGTCCATGGCCTCGGCCACCTCTTTCTGGAACTCGGAGAGCAGGATCGGCGTGCCGTTGACGACGGCGACGGTGTCTTCCATATGATGGGTGGCGGCGGGCGCGGCGGACGCGGCGGCGGCCGGGACACCGGGCAGCGCGAGGGCGGCCAGCAGGACCAGGACCTTATTTGAACTGTTCATCGACGACCTCCACGGGGAACTTCTCTTGGATCGACTGAAGATAGCGGTCGAGCTTCTGCTTCTCCAGCAGCCGGGCGACCCGCTCCTGCGACTCCTCGAAGGAAAGCTTCTTTTCCCCCTCTTTCTTCAGAACGTGATAGCCGAACTTGCTCTTGATCGGGCCGCTGACCTCGCCGTTGCGCATGCGGAAGGCCACGTCCTCGAGGTCGGGGATGATCTCGCCGTAGATCGCCGGCTGCATGCGCCCCCCGTCGGCGGCCGTCGCCGCATCGAGCGAGTTCGATTTGGCGAGCTGGGCGAAATTGGCCCCGCCGCGGACCTTCTTGGCCAGAGCCTCGGCCTCGCCGGGAGCGGCGACCAGGATATGGCGCAGGTCGACCTCGATGGGATACTTGCGATGATGGTCGCGGATCTCGTCCTCGCTGAGCTTCAAGGCCCCCCGCTGGCGCAGATCGTCGAGCCAAAGCTTGGTCAGGAGGTACTCGCGGCTCTCCTTGGCGCGCTCCTCCTCCTCGGCGCGCAAGCGCTCCAGCTGGGCGCGAAACTCGGCGGAGCGCGGCACGTCGGAGGCTTGCGCCGCGGCCAGCACCATCTTCTCGCGGATGAGGACGTCCAGGAACTGGCGCCGGCCGTTGGGGGTCAGGACGTAGTTCTGGTAGTTCTGGGCCACCTCGCTGAGCTTGCGGCGGAACTCCGATTGAGTGATCTTCATGGCGCCCACCTTGGCCACGACCGTCTCCGGGGAGGGACGGCAGCCTAAGGTCAAAGCCGCCGCGACGAGGATCAGGGACTTCATCGTCTGGTATCTTATCAAACCGGGAACCCCTTCAGGAAGTCCCGCAGCCACTCCAAAGGGGTCTGCCCGGCCAGCTCCACCGAGAGGCCGTCGCCTTCCCCGGAGGGGATGAAGCGCATGCGGCCGGCATAGGCCTTCTGCCAGCGGGCCGGTGCGCCGGGATCGACGACTATCCCGGGGCGAAAATAGACCTCCATGCCCCCCGCCTTCTGGGTCGCCGAGCGCAGGCCGACGCAGCCCGCCCGGGCGCGCAGCTCCAGGAGCTCGAAAAGGTTCTTCACCGGTTCGGGCAAGGGCCCCGAGAGCCCCTCCAGCTGTTTTCTCAGCTCCGCGGCCTCCGCGGCGTCGGCCCTGAGGATCTTCTTGTAAAACTCCAGGCGCTCGAGCTCCCCGGGCAGATAGTCGGCGGGGATGAAGGCCGGCAGCTTGAGGTCGAGCTGGGCGGCAGGCGCCGATGCTTTCGGCGCGGCCACGGCGCGCCGGCGCGCGATCTCGTCGTTGAGCAGCTCGGTGTAGAACTCGACGCCGACGGCGTTGATGAAGCCGTGCTGGCGGGCGCCCAGCAGGTCGCCGGCGCCGCGGATCTCGAGGTCGCGCATGGCCAGCTTGACCCCCGAGCCGAGCATCCCGAACTCCCGCAGGGCCTCCAGGCGCTTGCGCGCCTCTTCCGAGAGCGCGGAGAACTCCCCGTGCGACTCGGGGAAGAATAGGTAGCAATAAGCGCGCTGTCGCTCGCGGCCGATGCGGCCGCGCAGCTGATAAAGCTGGGCCAGGCCGAACTCATGGGCGTCCTCGACGAGCAGGGTGTTGACCGTGGGGATGTCCAGGCCGGACTCGATGATGGTGGAGGCCACCAGGACGTCGGACTTGCGGTTGAAGAAATCCCACATGGCCGCCTCGATCTCGGGGCCCTTCATCTGGCCGTGGACCACGGCGAAGCGGGCCTGCGGCAGCAGCTCCTGGAGCGTCTTCACGCAGTCTTCCATCGAGCGCACGCGGTTATGGACGTAGTAGGCCTGGCCGCCTCGCGCCAGCTCCTCCGAGATCGCCGCGGCCACCGCGCCCGGATCCCAAGGCCCGACCTTGGTGATGATCGGCTGGCGCCCCGTGGGCGCGCTTTCGATCAGCGAGATGCCCCGCATGCCGGAGAGGGCCTGGTTGAGCGACCGCGGGATGGGGGTAGCCGAGAGCGCGAGGAAATCGACCTCCCGGCGCAGCTGCTTGAACTTCTCCTTATCCTTGACGCCGAAGCGGTGTTCCTCGTCGATGACGATGAGGCCGAGGTCGCGGAAACGGATGTCTTTTTGCAGGAGCCGGCTGGTCCCGATCACGATGTCGACGGTGCCCTTGGCCACGGCGTCTACGACCGCCTGCTGCTCGGCCTTGGTCTGGAAGCGCGTCAGGAGCCCCAGCTTGACGGGGTAGTCGGCCATGCGCGCGGAGAAGGTGCGGAAGTGCTGATCGGCCAGGATCGTGGTGGGCACCAGCAGGGCGGCCTGCTTGTGGCCGGCGGCGCACTTGAAGGCCGCGCGCATGGCGACCTCGGTCTTTCCGAAGCCGACGTCGCCTACGACGAGGCGGTCCATGGGGTGCGGCGCCATCATGTCTTCCAGGACATCGAAGATGGCGCGGGTCTGGTCCGGCGTCTCCTCGTAGGGGAACTCCTCGGCGAACTCTCGCTCCATGGGCGACTCGGGCGCGAAAGCGTTGCCGGGAAGGGCGGCGCGCTCGGCCTGGGTCTTGAGCAGGGCGTCGGCCAGCTCGCGGACGCCTTCCTTGACCTGATGCTTGATCTCCTCCCAGCGGCGCGTGTCGAGCGACGAGAGCCGCGGCCTTTTCCCCTCGGCGGCGGAGTACTTCTGCACCCGTCCGAACTCGGTCATCGGGATATAGAGGGTATCCGAGCCCCTGAACTCGAGCTTCAGGCAGTCGAGCACGCCGTGGCCCGGGGATTCGATGGGCTTTAATCCCCGATAACGAGCGACCCCATAGTCCTGATGGACGACGTAGTCGCCTGCCCGCAGCTCGCGCCAGCGCAGGCCCGCGCGAGAAGAGGTGAACTGCTTCCAGCGCGTGGAGGGCCGGTAGTCGCGCTGGAAGATCTCCGACGTCGACAGCAGGGAGAGCCCCAGGCCGGGGTGCGCAAAGCCCTGGCGCAGCGGTCCAATCAGGAACTGACAGGCTCCGGCGGGAAGCTCTTCCTCCAAGATCTCCTGGATGCGGCTGTCCTCGCCGCGGTTGAGGGAATAGAGCAGGACCTTCTGGCCTTGGGCGGCGCGCACGGCGATCTCCTTCCAGGCGCCCTCGGGCCGGCCGCGCGGCAGGCCGTTGGGCCGGGCCCCGAAATCCGGGCTGCCCACGGTGAGCTCGGAGACCTCCAGGGATCTCGCGCCCGGCGGCAGAGGGGCCGAGACCCCCTCCTCGACGAGCCAGAGGGCGTCTTCTCCCAGCCAGTCGCAGACTCGCCCGCCCGACTGGGGCTCCTGGGCGGGCACGGCCTGGGCGCGGCTCAGCTGCTCGAGGATGTCCTGGGTGCCTGGATCGAAGGCGCGCAGGGAGGCGACGACGTCCTCGTCGTAGAGGACGCGCACGGCGACGGCGGGCTCGAGCCCGTAAAAGTCGAGGACGGCGCCGCGCGCGGCGAACTCGCCCGGGGTCTCGACGAAGTCGACGCGCTGATAGCCGGCGGCGACGAGCTTGTCGATAGCCTGCGAGCGCGGCAGGTGCTGGCCGTTCTCGAAGACGACGCTCTGGCTCTTGAAATCATCCGGCGACGGCGCGGCGCCGGCCAGGGCCGAAGGCGTGCCCAGCACCAGACGGGCCCCGGAGCGCAGGACCTCAAGGGAGGCGAGGCGGGCGCGGGGGTCGTCTCCGAAGAGCGCGGTCTTGACCTGGGCGCCTTCGAAGAGGGGCGCCAAGGCGAGGAAGGCGTCGGAGACGTCTTCGAGGGCCTCGAACTTCTCGCGGACGACGACGAGCTTGCCGGCGAAGCGGGGCAGGCCCTCGGGCAGGGCCGGGCGGTCCTTGGCGAGCAGGCAGCGCGCCAGGTAGGCCCAGGCTCCGGAGCCCGGGACCCCGTAGAGCTTCATGCCTAAGCGGCGGCGGAGCGCAGGCGGTCGGCCATCTCGCGCGCGAAATCCATGGCGCGGCCGGGGTCGGGGCAGGCCTGCGAAAGACGGACGGGTTTGCTGCCGTCGATCTCCGACCAGAAAGCCGATAGCGTGAGGCCGGTCTCCTCCGCGCGGACCAAGGCGCCCAGCGGCGTCGAGCAGCCGCCGCCGAATTCTTCCAGGAAGGCGCGCTCGCATTCGACCTCGAGCCGGGTCCGGGGATGGTCGAGCGCGGCCAGCAAGGCCAGGACGTCGGCGCGGTCGGCTTTGGCTTCCACGGCCAGCGCGCCTTGCGCCGGAGCCGGGACGATGACGGTCTCCGGGATGACCTCATGAGGGACGTCGGCGCGCCCGATGCGGCGCAGGCCGGCCAAGGCGAGGATGATGCCGTCGAAGGCGCCTTCCTGCACGCGGCGCATGCGGGTGTCGACGTTGCCGCGCAGGGGCAGCACTTCGACGCCGGGCTTGGCCGTCAGCAGCTGGATCTTGCGGCGCAAGGAAGACGTGCCGACGCGCCGGCCGGCGCCCAAGGCCGCCCAAGGCGCCTGCGGTCCGCCGATGTAGACGTCGCGGGGGTCTTCGCGCTGAGGGTAGGCGGCGATGAGCAGGCCCGGCGCCAGCTCCGCGGGGAGGTCCTTGCCGCTATGGACGGCGAAATCGACGCGGCCATCGAGAAGGGCTTCCTCGATCTCCTTGATGAAGAGCCCCTTGGCGCCCAGGCCCTGCGGAGAGAAGCGGTCGCCGCTGGTCGTGATGACGACGGTCTCGACGACGACCTCCGGGCGCAGGCGCATGAATTCCCTGGCCAGCTGGCCGGACTGCGCCAGCGCCAGCGGCGAGCCCCGCGTGCCCATCTTAAGGATCATCAGGCGGATTATACTAAATGAGCCGGGAGGCGGCTGAGTCCGTCAGATGCGCGCGGGCTCGCGGCAGCTGCCGACTGGCCCCGGGGCCAGTAAGGGGCTAGTGGGCGGCGGCCGGGGCGGGCTTCTGGCTGTAGCGCTTGAGCCAGAAATCAAGCTCGCGCTTGGCCATGGCGATGACTTCGGGGGAGGCGATGTCTAAATCCTCTTTCACGCCGGATCCGCGAATCGTCTTTCCGTTCTCGTCTTGTTTGATGCGCAAAAGAAAGGCCTTTTCTAAAGACCCATCAAGCCGCAGGCGGAACCTGTATGTTTCTCGACCAAGATCGACCGATTTACTGACTGCAAGAAACAAGCAGAGCGGCTTTGTCTTCGAATCTTCCGAGCCTGGCATTTCCAATACAACGTCACAAATATGCCCCCTATCATCGCCAGACTCACCGGCCTTAACTTCGTCGCCTTTTGTTGGAGGATTCCCAGAAAATCCAAGAACTCTGGATAAGTTAATCCCAAAGCTGCTTTCATCTCCATCACTCAGGATTTTTTCAATAAACTGATCTACGGAGATGGTCTTGGCAACGGCCTTCTTTTTCACCGTCGTTTTCTTAGTCAACAAAGGCGCTGGCGCGGCATTGACAAGGGTTGGAAAGCACACCATACTTACGGTCACGCCGATAGAGAGGATAGGAGAGAGCCAGGGCTTCATTACCGGTATTGTAACATGATGAGCGCCACAGTGAAAATGAAAGGATTTCAGGGGCTATCGCTACTCCTAATGGCAAGCACGATTTTTCTTTCAACCAACGGATTTACGAGCCCCGCAGCTCCTCCAAAACCTTCAAAAGAGGCAAGACAGCAGAATACATTGGACGATGAGGGCTTCGCCCTCGCCGAAATAAAAACCAACACCGACGCCACCCGCAAAGACACCGAAACCCTGCGGCAACCGGCGCTGCCCCCCAAGGAGCGCGAGGCGGCCCAGCAGCGCCTCCAGGCGCTCAGCGACCTCGGCGACCTTCTCGACAAGAAGTTCCCCGCAAGCCCGAAGGTCCAGACCGCGCTGGCCGCCCAGGCGCTGCAAGCCTACGACTTCAAGAAGGGCCTCTCCCGCGCCGAACAGGCCGTCACCCTGGCCCGCGCCGGCGGCGACCCCGCCACCCTCGCCGACGCCTTGAACGTGCGCAGCCTCGGCGCTTGGTATACCGGCGACTACCCGCAAGCGGCCACGGACTCCGCGCAGGTCCTAAAAGCCCGGCCCGGCGACCCCGTCGCCACCGCCATCTACCAGCTCTCCAAGGGCCGCGCGCCCGATTTCGGCGCCGGCGCCGCCGGGAAAGCCGTCGCCGCCCCCGGCCAGGAAGAAAAGTTCGGCGAGCTCATGAGCCTGGCGCTCGTCCTTCAGCAGCCCGAAGCCAAGCGCCTCGGCCAGCGCGCCTCCGGGCGCCAGGAGGCCATCAGGCTCAGCGCCCGGTCGCTGCAGCTCCTCAGCCTCGGCGACGCCCAAGGGGCGCTCAAGGCCGCCGACGCCGCGCAAGGCGTCGACGCCGCCCTGCCCGAGATCTACTTCAACCGCGCCCTGGCTTGGACCATGCTCAAGAAGCTCGACAAAGCCCTTGAGCAGCTCGACCATGCCATCAACCTCTGGAAGGCCATCCCCCGCAAAGACGGCGACCACGGCCCCGTGGCCTCGGCCCTCAGCATGCGCTCTCAGCTCCAGCGAGAGCATGCCAAGGACTACGCCCAAGCCTTCAAGGACGCCGACGCGGCCGTCGCGTTGGCGCCGCGCTCCGCCTCAGGCTACTTCCAGCGCGCCGCGGCCGGCCAGGAGCTCGGCCGCGCCGCCGAGTCCATCCTCGCCGACTACAAGACCGCCGCCGGCCTCGATTCCGCCAACTACCAGGACGCCTACGACCAAGCCTTGGCGCGCTTGGCTCGAAGCAAGGCGTCGCCCCCAGCGCGGGACCTCGCCCGCAGCCCCCTCTGGCCCCTTGCCCTCGGCCTCGTCGCCGGCGTCGGCGCGCTTGCGTGGTTCCTGCAGCCCAAGCCCGCCGCCAGGCCCGCTCCAGCCGCCCGCGCCGCGCCTCCCGCCATGGACCGCATCCTCGCCGGCCGCTACGAGATGGGCGTACCCATAGGCCGCGGCGGCATGGGCGAGGTCTATAGCGGCACCGACACCAACCTCATGCGTCCCGTCGCCATCAAGGTCCCCTTAGACGCCCTCCAGCAGGATTTCGACGGCCGCGCGCGCATCGAGGCGGAAGGCCGGCTCCACCTCGCCCTCGGCGCCCACCAGAACCTCGCCCAGCTCTACGACATCGTCATCGAAGGCGCGCGGGTCTACCTCATCTTCGAGCTCGTCAAAGGACGCACGCTCCATCAGGTCCTCGAGAGCCATCCCGACAAGCGCTTGAGCCTAGAGCTCGTCGCCAAGACCGCCGCCCAGGCCGGCGCGGCCCTCGACCACGCCCACGGCAAGCGCGTCATCCACCGCGACCTCAAGCCCTCCAACATCATGCTGACCGACGAGCACGTCGTCAAGGTCATGGACTTCGGCATCGCCCGCGTAGCCAAGGACACGCTGATGAAGACCACCGGCACCATCTCCGGCACGCCCTACTACATGGCGCCGGAGCAGACCGTCGGCAAGTCCTGCAAGGAGAGCGACCTTTACGCGCTCGGCGTTTGTCTCTATGAACTACTCACCGGCCTGCGGCCCTTCGACGGGCCCGGGCAGTACGACCTCAAGCTGCGCGGCGAATTCACGCCCGTCTCCAAGGCCGTCGCGGGCCTGCCCGCCGCCCTGGACGATTTCTTCAAGAAGGCCCTCGACCCCGCCGTCGAAGGGCGCTTCCACGGCGGAGCCGAGATGGCGGCCGCCTTCCACAAAGCCGCGGCCTCATGACCGCGCTCCTGGTCCGCCTGCTGCTGCGTCTGCTCGGCGGCCTCTTCTACCGCATACGAGCCGTCGGCCGGCAGCGCGTGCCGCGCTCCGGCCCCGTCCTGCTGGTCTCCAACCATGTCTCCTTCATCGACGCCTTCCTGATCTCCCTGGCCACCCGGCGACACATCCGCTTCCTGATGTTCCGGAGCTACTACGACCTGCCGGTGGCCAACTGGTTCTTCCAGGCCATGGGCTGCATCCCCATCTCGGACCGCGACAGCCCCAAGGCGCTTATCCAGTCCTTCCGCGACGCCCGAGACCTGCTCGCTGCCGGGGCGGCCGTCTGTATCTTCGCCGAGGGCGAGATCTCCCGCCACGGGCAGATGCTGCGCTTCAAGAGAGGTTTCGAAAGGATCGTCGAAGGGCTCGACGTCCCGATCGTCCCGGTCCACCTCGACCAGGTCTGGGGAAGCATCTTCAGCTTCGAGGGCGGCCGCGCGATCTTCAAGAAGCCGCGCCGCATCCCTTACCCGGTCACGGTGAGCTTCGGCGCGCCGCTGAAGGCTTCGGCTCCCGCCTTCGAGGTGCGCCAGGCCATCTCGGAGCTGGGAGCGGAGGCCTTCCTGCACCGGCTGGAGAGCCGGCCGCCGCTCCCCATCGCTTTCTTCCGCGAAGCCCGGCGCCGCCCGCTGCGTTTCAAGATGGCCGACTCCGCCGGGCGGGAGCTGAGCTCCTGGAAGGCGCTCTTCGGGGCTTTCGCGCTGGGCCGGGCGCTGGAGGCCAGGCTCGGGCCGCAAGAGGCCGTCGGCCTGCTGCTGCCGCCCTCGGTGCCGGCGGCCTTGGCCAACCTCGGCCTGGCGCTGCGCGGCAAGACGCTCGTCAACCTGAACTACACCGCCACGCCCGCGATCGCGGCGGGCTGCGCGGAGAAAGCCGGCGTCAAGCACATCGTCACCTCGCGGAAGTTCCTGGAAAAGATCGGATGGCCCGAGCCCTCAGGAGCGGTCTATCTGGAGGACTGCCCCCCTTCGCTGGCGGACAGGTCCCTGGCGATGCTGCTCTGCCTGCTGCCGCAAAGCCTAGCCGAGCCGCTCCTGCTGGGCCCCGCCCAAGGCGGCTTGGACCGCACCGCGGCGGTGATGTTCACCAGCGGCTCGACGGGCGTCTCCAAGGGGGTGATGCTGACCCATGCCAACATCCTATCGAACGTCGAGGCGATGGCGCAGGTCTACGCGATGACCGGGAAGGACCGCCTCCTGGGCGCGCTGCCTTTCTTCCACTGCTTCGGCTTCACGGTGACGCTCTGGTTTCCCGCGGTGGCCGGCTTCGGCGCGGTCTACCACGCCAACCCGCTCGACGCCAAGCGCATCGGAGACCTCGCCTCACGCTACGGCGCGACGTTCTTGTTGGGCACGCCGACCTTCCTCGCCGCCTACGTCAAGCGCATCGCGCCCGAGAAGCTCAAGAGCCTGCGCTACGCCGTGGTCGGAGCCGAGAAGCTCCGCGAGGACACCAGCAAGGCCTTCACGGAGCGGTTCGGGATCACGCCCTTGGAGGGCTACGGCTGTACGGAGCTCTCTCCGGTGGCCGCCGTCAACATCCCGGATCTGGATTGGCCCGCCGTCAAGCAGAAGGGCAGCAAGCCGGGCTCCATCGGCCAAGCCCTGCCCGGAGTCTTCCTCAAGGTCGTCGATCCCGACACCGGCGCCGCCTTGGGCGAAGGCCAGAGCGGCCTGCTGCTGGTCAAAGGCCCCAACGTGATGAAGGGCTACCTCGGCGACGAGGAGGCGACGCGGCGCGCCCTGCGCGACGGGTATTACGTCACCGGCGACATCGCCGCCATCGACGCCGACGGCTTCGTCACGATCACCGACCGACTGAGCCGCTTCAGCAAGATCGCCGGCGAGATGGTGCCCCACATCCGCGTGGAGGAAGAGCTGCACCGGCTGACCGCCGCCATCGAGCAGTCCTTCATCGTCGCCGCCGTGCCCGATGACAAGCGCGGCGAGCGCCTGGTCGTGCTCTATAAGGGCGAGCAGGACGTCGACGCCCTGCTCAAGGGCCTGGCCGCCTCCGAGCTTCCCAAGCTTTGGCTGCCGGCGAAGGCCGGCTTCCACAGGATCGAGTCCTTCCCCGTGCTGGGCTCCGGCAAGCTCGACATGCAGGCCCTGAAAGCCGAAGCCCATAAGCTGGAGACAGCTAAGTTCGCGGCGCAGCCGCGAATTCCGGCGCCTCGCGGCGCCAATCCGTTATCGCCCTAGCCGCTTGAGCACGACCTATCTGCGTCCGGCCTAACCGCCGCCTATCCGGACCTGACCCAGCGGGATCGCCCGCACCCTTTCGCCGAGGGGAAAGCCCTCTTGCCCGGCATGGATCACGTCGAGCCGGTCGAGCTTCAAGTCCTTGAGCGCGATCTTCATGGAAGGCGTGAGCGTGGGGGCCTCGCTCCGCTTGAACTCGAAGCCAAAGCGTTTTCCGCCCTTGACGATCAGCAAGTCGAGCTCCGCCCCGGCATGCGTCGCCCAGAAATAGCATTCCTCGGGTCTGGCGCCCAACGTCCGGATCACCGTTTCCAAGGCGAAGCCCTCCCAAGAAGCGCCCAGCCGCGGATGGCTCTCCAGGCTTGCCTTGCTCTCTATGCCGAGCAGCGAGTGCAGCAGGCCGCTGTCCAAAAGATAGACCTTAGGAGACTTCACCTGGCGCTTGGCGAGGTTCTCATGCCAAGGCTGGAGTTGGCGGACAAGAAAGGTCGCCGAGAGCGCATCGAGGTAATTGCGCACGGTCGTATCGGCGACTCCGAAGGAGCGGGCGAACTCCGAGGCATTCCAGATCTGGCCGTGGTAATGAGCCAGCATGGTCCAAAAACGGTGCATCGTGCGCGCGGGCAGGCCGAAGCCAAGCTGCGGCAGATCACGCTCCAAGAATGCGGATATGAACTCCCGCCGCCACTCGACGCTGGCTGCCTCCGAGCGAGCGAGGAAAGCCCGGGGAAACCCGCCCCTGATCCACAGCCTCTGCCATGAAGCCTGCCCCACCTCATCGAGGCCCAACGGCGGCAGGATGTGGTGCGCGATCCGGCCCGCCAAGGACTCGGAGCCTTGCCGCTTCAGGTCCGGCGAGGCGCTTCCCAGAAGCAGGAATCTAGCGACCCGGCCCGGTCGGTCGGCGAGCACGCGCAGGACCGGAAAGAGCCCGGGGAGCCGCTGGACCTCATCGATCACGACCAACCCTCGAAGGCCCCGCAGGGCAAGCATGGGGTCGGCCAGGCGCCCCAGGTGGGCCGGGTCCTCCAGATCGAACCATGAGATCGGTCCGGGGCCTGACCGCGTCTGTCTGGCCAAGGTGGTTTTGCCGACTTGGCGCGCGCCTAGGATGGCTACCACGGGGTTGCGGCTAAGCAGGGACCGCACGGTCTGGAGATGTCGATGGCGCGCTATCATATGGGAAGAATACATTGAAAACTCGGTTTTAGCAACTGGATTTTCAAGGCTATTGACTCAGGGTCTTTGCCGGCCTAACCGCGCATCAGCGCGAGCGGGCTTATAGCCGGGGTCGCGCGCCAAGGCGTCGCGGCGCCGCAAGTCCTACTGGCCCCGGGGCCAGTCCCGCTTAAAAATATATAATCCCAACCATGGACGAGCTGAAATGGGTGGAGATCGACCTGGGCGCCATCCGCTCCAACATCAAGTGGGTCCTCTCCAAGCTCGACGGCGGCGTCAAGCTGATGGCCGTCGTCAAGGAGAACGCCTACGGGCACGGCGCCGCGCCGGTGGCCAAGGCGGCGGTGGCCGCGGGCGCCGCGTCTCTAGGCGTGCTGACGCTGGCGGAGGCCCGCGGCCTGCGCCAAGCCGGGATCAAAGCCCCGGTCCAGCTGCTCTCGCCGCTGCTGCCCCGCAGCGCCGGCGAAGCCGTGAAGCTCAAGCTCACCCCGACGCTCGATGACCTGGCCCAAGCGACGGCCTTCAATGCCGCGGCGCCCTCACCCGGCTTGCCGGTCCACCTGGACCTGGATTTCGGCCTGGGCCGCTGGGGCATCGCCCCGAAGGACCTTTCCGCCTTCCTGACGGGACTCAAACGGCGCCGCAAGCTGAGGCTGGCCGGCCTGTCCACCCACATCGACTACATCCCGGGCAAGAACGCCGTCGAAGCCGAGCAGAAGCTTTCCGCGTTCCACCGCCTGACCCAGCGGCTCAAAAAAGACCATCCCGGCCTCGTCTGCCACGCCGCCAACAGCTCGGTGCTCATGGACTTCCCGCACTGGCAGCTCGACTTGGTCCGCGTCGGCAACCTCCTTTACGGCATCAACGCCGCGTCTTCCAAAACGGCGCCTTTGAAGAACCCCTGGAAGTTCTACGCCCGGATCGTCGCCCTGCGCCGCGTGGTCAAGGGCAGGTCGCTGGGCTACGCCAGCGAGTATATCGCGCCGCGCACGATGACGGTCGCCGCCTTGCCCGCCGGCTACGCCGACGGCCTGACGATGGAGCCCGCCGAGCGCCTGATCAGCTTCGGCGGCGGGCTGCAGTATTGGGGCAAGATCGGCGACGTCAAGACGCCCTTCGTCGGCCGCTGCGGCATCGGCCACGTCCTGGTGGACGTGACCGACGCGCCGCAGGCCAAAGTGGGCGACCCCGTCGCCCTGCATGTCCGGCGGACGGCGGCAAGCCAGAGCCTGCCGCGCGTCTACAAGCCTTAGTCTCTTCCTGAGTCCTGCTCGTCGGGCGGAGGCGGCGCGTCCCCGTGGTCGACCATGGTGCGCTCGATCTCCTTCTCTTGCTTGCCGCCTTCGGCGCGCTCCCCGCGTTCGCCGCCTTCTTCGCGCCCGCCGCGCCGAGGGCCCTTCATCCCGCCCGGGCCGCCGCCCCGGCGCTCCATCATCTTGTGATGGGCGCGCATCATGTCGAACTTCTCCTTCTGCTCCTCATCGAGCAGGACGCGGATCTTCTCGTTGGTCTGCCGCTCCAGCTTCTGCAGCTTCTTCTCCAGGGCGTCTTTCTCCGCGGCGGTGGACTGCAGGACCGCCTTGACCTTCTGCTTCTGGTCGGCGCTCAGGCCCAATCCCCTCTCCATGTGTTCGGCCTTCTTGTCGGCCATCTCGGCGGCCGTAAGCGGTTTCTGCGGCTTCCCCTCTCCGCGGCCTTCTTCGGCAGCCAGCGGGAGGGCGGTCAGGCACAGCGACAACATCAGCATGTTTCTCATAGGGGTCACTCCAGTATCACGGGCTCCTCGGGGCCGCTGGCCGGCTGCGCGTCGAGCTCCTCGTCGGTGGGCAGCGGCGCCTGCTCGAGCCCGGGCTCGGCCGCCGTCGAGGGAAGGACGCCCTGGAAAGGCGAGCCGATGACTCCGGCGGGCGCCTGCGCGGGGGCTTGCTCGTCGAGCGGCTTGTTGTGGTCGATCTGACAATACAGCTTCGGCTCGCTGCCCTCGAGGAAAGCCTCGAGGATCTTGTTCTTCCGGGGGCAGGTCGGCAGGGCCAGCAGCCCCGTCTGCCCGTCGATCTCCTGGAAGGTCACGCCGGCGGGCGCGGCGAAATCCCGCTTCGGAAAGGGCTTCAGGATGTCCTCCATGATGGCCGTCCACCAGGGAACCACCGTCGAGCCGCCGGTCCAGTCCTTGCGCCCGAGCGAAGTGAAGTCATCGTACCCCATCCAGGCCCCGGCCACCAGGTCCGGCGTATAGCCGATGAACCAAAGGTCCCGGTTGTCGTTGCTGGTGCCGGTCTTGCCGGCCAGCGGGCGGTTGAGCTTGCGCGCGTAGACGGCGGTGCCGTTGTTGACCACGCCCTTGAGCAGGCTGGTGGTCAGGTAAGCCAGCTGAGGCGTCATGGCTTCCTTCTCGATGGGGATATGCCCCTGAAGCTGCTTGCCTGAAGCATCCTCCACCCGCTCTACCGTGTACGGCGTCACCGCGATGCCGCCGTTGGCGAAAGTCCCGAAAGCGCTCGTCATCTCGATAGGGCTGACCGCAGAGGAGCCCAGCGCCAAGGCCGGGACGGCCTCCAGCGTAGCCACGATGCCGGCCTTGCGGGCCAGCTCGACGACCAGCGGCGGGCCGATGTGGGTGATGAGATTGATCGCGGCGATGTTGCGCGACACCGCCAGGGCTTTCCTCAAAGTGATGGTGCCCAGGAACTTGCCGTCGAAGTTGTTGGGCACCCAGATCTTGAAGTCCGTCGACTGGGCGAAGGGGGCGGTGGCAAGGTTGATCGAATATTGGTCGGTGGCGCCCTCCAGCAGACGCCAATCCCGCCCATCGTAATAATAAGCCAGCGGGCTGTCTTCGATGAGCGAAGCCGCCGTCATGCCCGCGTTGAGGGCGGCGGCCCAGACGAAGGCCTTGAAGGTCGAGCCCGGCTGGCGCCTGGCCTGGACGGCCCGGTTGAAGTGGGAATCGCGGCCTCCCACCATCGAGCGGACGGCGCCGGTCTTGACGTCCATCAGCACGAAAGCCCCTTGGATCTTTACCGGCGCGACCGTCGAGACCTCGACGGCGCCGGAGCCCTCGGGGGAGAGGGCGCCTTCCTTGACCTTGCGCTCCCACTCGATCTTCGCCTTCTCATCGAAGTCGGCCAGGCCCTTCTCCATGGCGGCCTCGGCCGTCTTCTGCATGTCGAGGTCCAAGGTCGTGTAGATCTTGAGCCCCCCCCGCCAGAGGGTGTTGTAGCCGTAACGCTGCTCCAGGCGCTTGCGGACATGCTCGACGAAATAGGGCGCCTGCGTGTCCTGGCCCAAGGGCCGGCTGAGCGGGATGGGCTCCAGCTGGGCGGTCTCCTTCTCCTTGGCCGTGATGAACCGCTCCTCCACCATGCGCTGCAGGACGACGCTGCGGCGGCGCTTCGCCGTGTCGGGATGGGCGAAGGGCGAGTTGCCGCGCGGCGCCTGGACCAAGCCGGCCAACAGGGCGCAATCGGCCAGCGTCAGATCCGCGATCTCCTTGCCGAAATAGATGCGGGCCGCCGACTGGACGCCGTAAGCGCCTTCTCCGAAGTAGACCTGGTTCAGGTAGAATTGCAGGATCTCGCTCTTGGAGAAATTGCGCTCCAGCTGGATGGAGAGCAGGATCTCGCGGACCTTGCGGATGATCTTGCGTTCTCGAGTCAAAAAGATCTGCCGAGACAGCTGCTGGGTGATCGTCGACCCGCCCTGGGCGAAACGCCCGCGCAGGACGTTGGCCAAGGCGGAGCGCACGATGCCGCGCGGGGAGATCCCCCAATGGCGGAAGAACTGGTCGTCCTCGACGGCGATGACGGCGTTCTGCAGGTCGGAGGGGATCAGCTTCAGGTCGAGCAGCGCGCGCTTCTCGATGGACAGCTCCGCGATGACGGCGCCCTTGACGTCGTAGACGCGCGTCGTCAAAGCCGGGGTGTAGGTCTCGAGGGTATGCGGGTCCGGCAGGCCCATCACCAAACGGCGGAAGGCCCAAGAGCCGGCCGTGACGAGGACGCAGACGGTCAGCACGCCGAGGTAAAAACGCAGCCTGGACACGTTCCTATTCTATATATTTGTCAGCGCCCAAGTGCTACGATACGCTCTGACATGTCCGAGCACTTTGACGTGGTCATCGTCGGAGGCGGCGTCACGGGCGCCGGCGTGGCCCGCGACTGCGCCATGCGGGGGCTCAAGACCCTGCTGCTCGAGCGCGGCGCCCCGGGACGCGCGACGACGGAGTCCTCCACCCACCTGATCCATGGCGGCCTGCGCTACCTGCTCTACGACCGGCTGACCACGCATACGACCTGCTGGGACTCCGGGCACATCGTGCGCATCGCGCGCCCGCTGCTGCAGCGCCTGCCGATCCTGTGGCCCGTCTACCGCGGCCAATCCCACGGCCTGGAGACGGTCGAGACCCTGCTCGAGGTCTACGACGGCTTCCAGAAGATGAAGGGCGGCCGGCCGCACCTTCGCCTGACGGCGGGTGAGACCTTGAGGCTGGTCCCGGGACTGAAGGCAGACGGGCTCAAGGGGGCGCTGGCTTTCGACGAGTGGTGGGTGGACCCGGTGGGTCTGGTGGAAAAGAACCTGGAGTCGGCCCGCCGCTTCGGCGCCGAGGTCCGCTCGGGCACGGCCGTGACGGGGCTGCTGCGCTCCATCGGCCGCATCGACGGCGTCTCCACCGATAAAGGAGACATCCGGGCCGGCGTCGTGATCAACGCCGCCGGTCCCTGGGTCGACAAGGTGGCCGTCATGGCCGGGACGCGGATCCCCCTGCGCCTGCAGAAAGGGACCCACCTCATCTATAAAGAAAAGCTCGTGCCGGTCGGCCTCTTGCTCGAGGCCGCCGGCGGCGGCCGCTACGTCTTCGTCGTCCCCTCGCCTCAAGGGACCCTGGTCGGCCCTACGGACCTAGCCGCGCCCGAGGATCCTGACGAGGTCAGAAGCTCGCCCGAGGAATTGCGCTACCTGCTCGACTCGGTCAAGCTCTACCTGCCCTCCTTCCCGCAGCGCTATGACGCCACCATCGTGGGCGCGCGTCCCATCCTGGGCCAGGCCGGCAGCGAGAAGCTGCTCTCGCGCGAGTTCGAGGTCTTCGACCACGGCTCCCGCGACGGCTTGGAAGGCTTCTTGACCATCGGCGGCGGCAAGATGTCCGACTTCCGGGTGATGGCCGAGTCCGTGACGAGCCTGGCCTGCCGGAAGCTAGGCGTGCCCAACTACTGCCGCACGCATCTGGAGACCCTGGAAGGCCAGCCGGTCGGGGAGATTCCCTCCTTCCCGAGACCGTCGAAGCCGCTGAAGAACTTCCTGCGGCGCCATCCCCGGCTGCGCGAGCTGCACGCCTTGGCCTATCTGGGCGGCGCTTTAGGGCGCCATCTGGCGCGCAAAGCCGCGGGCGGGGCGCCGGTCACGGGCGCCGAAGCGCTCAAGGCCCACTTCGCCTGATGAGCGGCCACCCTCTGCTCCATCTCCGGGCCTCCTTCCACCGGGTCCGCGGCATCGCCGCCTTCGTCGCCGTATGGTTCGCGGCGGCCACGGCGGGCTTTCGCTGGCTGGGCGGCCTGGACCCGCGCGACGCGCTGCTCTCGGCCTTCTACCTGGAAGTGCAGCCTGGAGCCTTCAGCCAGGCCTACGCCTTCTGGGGCCAGTCGCTGATCTTCGGCGTGCTGGTCACCGTCTTGATCCGGGAAACGCTGGAAAACCACGCAGAGAGGTGCCGCCTCATGTCAGGACTGGTCAAGGACCACACGATCATCGTCGGCTACACCCACCTGGGAGCGCGCTTGGTCGAGCACTGCATCTCGAAGAAGCTGCCTTACGTGCTCATCGAGAAGGACAAGGCGCTGGTCGACGACCTCTTGCGGCGCGGCGAGCCCGTCGTCATCGATGACGCGCGCTCCAAGGACGCGCTTCCCGCGGCCAACGTCGCCGGCGCCCGGAGGATGATCATCGCCTCGAACAACATCGAGACCTCTCTGATCCTCACGAAGACCGCCCGCGAAGCCAACCCCGCGCTCAAGATCGTCGCGCGCTGCCCGATCGACGACTTGGTGGGCGTCCTGGAGAAGCTGGGCGCCGACCATGTCTACTCGGCTTCCCAGGCCGCGTTCAACGCGGTCTTGCGCGACTTCGACTGAACCGGCGCTAGTAGACCCCGCGCTCCAGGTACCAGGGCCGCCCGTGGCTGGAGGAATGCGTGCAGTCGACGAAGACGACGACGCGGTTCTCCGTGAAGACATAGCCCCACTTGCCCGTGTCCCGCAGCTTGGTGCCGTCGATCTGGCCGTCGCGCAGGGTGTCCATAGGGTAGACCTTGACCTCCGCGGTGTCCCGATGGCCCGGCACGCCGATATCGACGGCGGGGATCTCCGCCAGATATTTCGGGATAAGAGCGTCCAGGGTCTTGGGGACCTTGTTCTCGGCTTTGACGTAGTCCGATAGGCTGGACTCGATCTTGGCCAAAGCGGCCAGCGTGCGGCTCTCCTTGCCTGACGCCTCGGAATCGCGCAGGTTCTTCTCCAGATCACGGGCGCTCTCGTCACGGCTGCCGCGGCAGCCGGCGGCCGCCAGCGCGGCCACAAGCAAAAGGAAAACAATGCGATTCATCGATTACCTCCCGTAGTCGCGCGGCAGATCGTCCCGCCCCCCAGAACCTCGTCGCCCCGATAGAAAACGGCGGCTTGGCCGGGGGTGACGGCACGCTGGGGTTCATCGAAGCGCACCCCGACCTCGCCGGAACCCTCCACCGTCAGAACGGCCTCCGCCGGCGCATGCCGGTGCCGGATGCGCACCGAAGCCCGAAAGGGCTCCCGCGGGGCCGCCGTCGTCCAGCTCACCGCGCCGGCGGTGAAAGACGGGCACGAGACATCCTTGCCGCCGCCTACGACCAGCGTGTTGGTCTCGGGCTCCAAGCCCACCACATAGCGCGGCTCGGGCGCAGTCAGCCCCAACCCCTTGCGCTGACCCACCGTGTAGGACGCCAGACCCTCGTGTCGGCCCAGCTCGCGGCCGGCGGTGTCCTTGATCGGGCCGGGCGAGAACGCCGCGCGGCCGGCGCCCGCGCGCTCCTCGAGGAAGCCGCGATAGTCGCGCCGCGGAACGAAGCAGATCTCCTGGCTCTCGGCCTTGTCGGCCGTCTTGAGCCCCAGGGCGCGGGCTTTCGCCCGGACCTCGGACTTCTCCAGCCCTCCGATGGGGAAGCAAACCTTGGCCAGCTCACGCGGCGTCAGGCTATAGAGGAAATAGGTCTGGTCCTTGGCGGCGTCCTTGGCGCGGTAGAGCCGCCCCTCCTCGACGCGGGCGTAGTGGCCGGTGGCCACGCACGACGCCCCCCAGGCCTCCGCCAGGCCCAGCAGCGTGCCGAACTTGAGGCTCCGGTTGCACTCCACGCAGGGATTAGGCGTCTGGGCGTTGAGATAAGCGTCGATGAACGGTTTGATGACCTTGTCCTCGAAGATATCCGAAAGGTTCAGCGTGTAGTGCGCGATGCCCAGCGCCTCGCAGACGCGCTTGGCATCCGAGATGTCCGCCGGCGAGCCGCAGCAGCCGAAGCCCGTGTCCTCGCGGGGCATCAGCTTCAGGGTCACGCCGACGGCTTCCCACCCTTGTTCCGCCATCAGGGCGGCGGCCAGGGAGCTGTCGACCCCGCCGCTCATGGCGACGATCGCCTTTCCCTTCATAACGATCCGGCCGGCACCCGCCGCAGCTTCTCGATGGCCGGCCGCAGGGCGGCCAGCAGCCGGTCGATGTCGGCTTCAGTCGACGACCAGCCGAAAGAGACCCGCAGCGAGCCCGTGGCCAGCTTGGCGTCGACGCCCATGGCGGTCAGCACGTGGGAAGGCAAGGACGAGCCCGAGGAGCAGGCCGGTCCGGCCGAGACGCAGATGCCCTCCAGGTCCAAGGCCACTACGAGGTGGTGGCCATCGACGCCCGAGATGCTAAAATGGGCGCAGTTCGCCAGGCGTTCCTCGGGATGGCCGTTGAGGCGCGTGCCCGGGATCTGGAGGAAGCCGCCGATCAGCTTTGCGCGCAGCGTCTCGTAATGCCGCGCCGAGGCGTCCAGCTCGGCGGCCGCCAGCTCGCAGGCCTTGCCGAATCCGACGATGGAGGCCACGTTCTCCGTCCCGCCGCGACGGTTCTTCTCTTGGTGGCCGGTGATGCCCTGGACCAGGCGCACCCCGCGACGGACATAGAGCGCGCCCACGCCCTTGGGGGCGTTGAGCTTGTGGCCCGAGATCGCCAGCAGGTCGACCCCCAGACCCTGGACGTCGATGGGCACCTTCCCCGCCGACTGCACGGCGTCGGTATGGAAGAGCGCGCCTTGCGCGCGGCTCAAGGCCGCCAGCTGGGCGATGGGCTGGATGGTTCCGACCTCGTTGTTGGCGTGCATGACGGAGACGAGCGCCGTCTGCGGGCCCAAAACGGCGGCAAGCGACCCAGGATCGACCAAGCCGTGGCGGTCGACGGCGAGCAGGTCGAGCTCGAAGCCGCGGCGCTTGAGCAGGGTCAGCTGGCCCCGGACGGCGTCATGCTCGATGGGAGAAGATACCAGGCGCCGGCGCGCGCCCTTGGTGTCGTCGAAGGCCTGCCAGGCGCCGCCGGAGATGGCCAGGACGTCGGACTCGGAGCCGCAGGAAGTGAAGACGACCTCATCCTCATGCTTACAGTTCAATAACGCCGCCACCTGTCGCCGGGCGTCTTCGACGGCCTTGCGGGTGCGCTGGCCGGCCAGATAGACGCTGTTCGGGTTGCCGAATCCGTCCTTGAGAAAAGGCAGCATGGCGTCGAGCACCTCGGGGCGCACCGGCGTCGTCGCGTTATGGTCGAGATAGATCATGCGCCGCTACTGGCCGAACCCGAATCCCTTGAAAAGGTCCTCGTCGCCGCCGGCCGCCTTCTCCCCGGCCGGCTTGCCCTCGGCCGCCGCGGCGGGCGGCTTGGTGCCGGGCAGCGCCGGCATCCTGCCGGCATGCGCGCCCATCGACGGCATGACGACGGACTTGCGGATGCCTTCGGTGAAGGTGATGCGCCCCTTCTTGCGCTCATAATACAGACGGAACTGGCTCTGCTTGGTCTGAGGCTCGTAGGCCTTGCCGAGGTTCTCCTTCTCCTGCTCCCAGCCCGGGTTATACAGGATACGGCCGCGGACGTCGACGACGTTGCTCAGGATGGGGAGGCTGAAGCGGATGCGGTAGAAGCCGTTGGTGTCGCTGACCCCGGGATCGAACGAGGTGCCGGCGAAGCCGGCCCGGCTGCTCTCGCCCTCGGCGATCTGGCCCTCTCCGGAGGCCGCGGCCCGGACGACCACGCCCTGGACCGGGTTGTCCTGATAATCGGTGACGACGCCTTGGATGTAGCCGTCGAGGAACATCGTCTTCTTGGGCATCGAAAGGAAAAGCATCTCGCGGTTGCCGGTCAGCTTTTCCGTGATGGAGAGATCGACGACCCGCCCTTCGGCGAAATCCTCGCTGACGATCTTCTTCTGGCCGCGGCCGAGCTTGACGGGCCCGCAAGCGGCCAGAGCCGAGACGAGCGCCAAGGCGCACAGCATCCTGCGATGGGAGCTCACGGGGTATCGTCTCATCTCGCCTCTTGCGCCTCAGCCGGAGGCGAGCCCTCGGGGGCGGGCGGCAAGGCCTCCTGCGCGGCCGCCGCGGCCTGGCCCTCCGCCTGCGCCTTCTCATCCTTCTTCTTGACGCTCAGGTTGGAGTTGTTCTTCACGAAAAAGACGACGCGACGGTTCTTAGAGCGGTTCTCGGCGCTGTCGTTGGGCACGATGGGACGGAACTGGCCGTAGCCCACCGCGCCCATGTGGTCGGGAGGGAAGCCGAACTTATCGATCATCAGGCGCGCCACGCTGGTGGCCCGCGCGGTGGACAGCTCCCAATTGGAGTCGAAGTACTGGTTGGAGATGCCCTGGTTGTCGGTATGCCCTTCCACCAGGATATCGTGGTCTTCCGAGAGCTTGCGCAGCGGCGGCGTGAGCTTGGCGACCATCGCCTCCATGTTCTCCGTCGTATCGGCCGAGCCGCTGCCGAAAAAACCGGCATTGCCCTGCTCCTCCAGCGTGATCTTCAGGCCCTCGCGGTCGATCTTGACGTCGCCCTTCATCTCGCCCTTATCCATCATCTCCTTGATGTCCTTGCTGGCGTTCTGCACGTTCTTGTTGAGCGCCGCCGACAAGGCGTAAAGGATCACGAAGAAACAGACGAGCTCGGTCATGAGGTCTGCGTAGCTGCTCATCCAAGGCGGGGCCGGGTGGCCGACCTTGCAGACCTCGGGCTCGTTCTCGTCGATGAACCCTCGCGGCGCTTTGAGAGGCATGGTTTTTTTAAGCGGCGGCCGGGGGCGGCGCGGCCGCCTTGTTGACCCGCTTCGAAGGCTCCAGGTACGCCTTCAGGTTCGCCTCGACCACGCTGGGGGTCGCGCCGCTCTGCAGGAGCAGGACGCCCCGGATGATGATTTCTTTGAGCAAGAGCTCTTCTTCAGACCGCCGCTTGAGCTTGCCGCCCATCGGCAGGAAGAGCAGGTAGCCCGAGCCCAGGCCGAAGAAGGCGGCGGCCAGCGCCAGCGCCATGCGCTTGGGCACGGCGGCGACGTCCTCGATGGAGGAGAGCATCATGATCATGCCGAGCACGGTGCCGATGATGCCGAAGGCGGGGGCGTAGGTGCCCATGGCGTTGAAGATGCCTTGCCCGCCCTTGTGGCGCTCCCGGATGAAGCCGATTTCAGTTTCAAGCATATTCCTAATAAATTCCTGGTCGGCGCCGTCGACGACGAGCTGGACGCCGCGGCGCAGGAAATCCATCTTGATGTTCTTCACGTCGTTCTGCAGGGCCAAGAATCCGTCCTTCTTCGCTTTCTGTGACAGCGCGACGAAGGTTCCCACGATGTCGCCGGTGTCCTCCTCGCCCGTCGTGAAAAGCACCTTGCGCAGGATCTTGCCCAAACCCACGACCTCGCTGAGAGGGTAGTTGACCAGGGTCGCGCAGAAGGTGCCGCCCATGACCATCAAGAGGGCCTCCAGGTTGGCGAAAGGCTTGAAGCCGTTCATACCCTCGGAATGATAGATCGTGACCACCGCCATGCCGAAGAAGGCGAAGATCCCCATTATTGTTGCGATATCCATTCTAGCTCTGCTCCCTCTTGTACCCCTGGATCGGATTGACGACTTTGGGCCCGGCGTTCACTTTGGCCCTATATTCCAGCACTTTTTGCGTGACTTCGTCAGGGGTTTCCGTCACGAGATAGCGGTTGCCCGTCGCCAGGGCCACGACCGTCTCCTGGCCGCCGCCGGACTCCAGGCTCTCGATGAGCTCGGCGTTGATGACGATCTCGGTGCCGTTGAGCTTATGGAGCTTGACCATCAGGCCCCCGGCCGCAGATCGCTTTCGTCGCGCCGCTTGAGCTCGGCGAGCTCCTTGAGCAGCTTCTGCTTCTCGTCGAGGTACATCCGGGCGATGTGCATCTCCCGGGCCACCTCTCCGCGCAGATGGTCGACGGATTCCTGGCTGCTCTGCACCTGGGCGCTTTGGGCCGTGACCAGGCGCTCCAGCTTCTCCTTCTCCGCCGCCAGGGACTTGGCCAGTTCCTCCTCGACGGTCAAGCGGTCCTTGACCCCGGCCAGGTCGGCGCGCAGGGCGCCGATATCCTCGCGCGCCGTCTGCCCGGACTTCTCCGCCTCCAGCTTCTCCGCGGCCAAACGCTGCCGGGCGTCTTCCTCGCGGGCCAGGCGCCTAGCCGTGTCGTCGAGCTGGGCCCGCGCGGTCACCAGGTCGCCCTCCTTGGCGAGCAGACGCTGGGACCACTCCGAATCCTTGCGGATCGACTCCTTATGGATGCGCTCCAGCTCCCCCTGCATCTCGGCGCGCGATTTCTCGAGATTCTGCGTCATCTCCTGGAACCGGGCGGCCGTCTTGGTCTCGATCTCCGAGCGCAGCTCCGCCTCCTTCTGGCGGAGCTCGATTTCCTTCTCTTTTTGGAACTGCTCGGCGATGCGAGACGCCCGCTGGTTGATCTCCTCTTGCGCCTGAAGCTTGATGCGCACCTTCTCGGCGTCGAGAAGCTGAGCGCCCTGGGCGGCGGCCTCGGTGCGGATCTCCTTCTCGCGTTCGACCCACTTGCGCTGCAGCACGACGAACTCGGCCTTGTAGCGCTCCTGGGCCTTCTCCCACTCCGCGGAGGACCGCCGCAGCTCCTCGAGCTGGGTCCTTCCGGCCGCGGCTTGACGCTCCAGCGCGACGCAGACGGTGCGCATCTTCTGCAGCTCGCCCTGGGAGCGCTCGGCGGCTTCCTTGTACCTGGCGGACTCGGCGCCGGACTCGAGCTTGACGCGCCGCATCTCGGAATCATGCTCGACGCGCAGCCGTTCCGAAAGAGACTGCAGCTCCCGCGAGAGCCTTTCCTGGTCGGACAGCAGGCGCTCCTCGCGCTCGCGCGCGGAGCCGCGGACGGTCTGAAGGTCGCGTTCCAGGCGCTCCTGGATCAGGGTGTACTGCTGACGCGACAAAGTCAGGTCGGCCCGCAGCTGGATGGACTCGCGCTCCTTGTCTGCGGCTATCTGCAGCTTGGCGGAGGCCTCGGCCTTGTCCTGATTGAGCTCGGCGACGCGGCCCTCCAGCATCTTCTTTTCGCTGCTGACCCGGCTCAGCTCGCCGTCGGCGCCCTTGAGCTTCTCGGCCAGCGTCCGGAGGTTTCGGATCTCTTCATCTTTGGCCAGCGTGGTCTTCTGCCAAACCGCCTTCTCCTCGAGCCAGCGGCGCTCCATCTCCTGCAGGCGCAGGGCGAAATGGGTCTCCAGCTCCTTATCCTGGCTCTCGCGAGCCTGCATCTGGGTCTTGAGGGTGGTGACCCAGGTCTCGCGCTCCTGCGCAAGACGGGACTCAAGCTCCTGGGCCTTGGTCTCGAGCTTATGCTTGTTTTCCTCTTGCTCCTGATCGCGCCGGTCGCGGCGCAGGCGGTCCTGGAGTTCCTTTATAGAGACTTCGACGCGGGCCGCGGTCGCGGCCTCCGACTGGTTCTTGAGGTTGACCAGCAGGACCTTCTCGCGCTCCTCGGCCAGGCGCTTTTCGAGCGCCGCCATCTTCTGCTCCATCTCGATCTTCTCCGCCGAGGGGCCTTGGGGCTTCTCCGGCCCCTCCGGCCGCGGCGGGGCCATGGGCGGCATGGCCATCGAAGGGCCCGGCCGTCCCGGCATCGACGGCATGGCGGGCATCCCGGGCATCCCCGGCATGGCGGGCATCGCTGACATCCCGGGCAAAGGCGGCGGGCCTGAGCGAGGCGGCATCGAAGGCATCCCGCCCGGCGGCAAGGCCGGGGGCATCGACCCGGAGGATGCGGGCAAGGGCGGCAGTTGGCGCCCGCCCGGCAGCGGCGGGGGCGGGGGCGTTTGCGCCCGCGCCGGCGGCGGAGGCGGCGGGATCGGGGGCCGTTTAGGTTCGAACGGGTCGTTGTCTGCCATGGTATTCTCCTGCTACGCTCCGACCTGGGTCTTGAAGCTCTCGACCCACTGGCGGATCTGGGGATCGGGATTGATCGTCAACATCTGCTCGTAATGAGCCAAAGCCTCCGAGGTGCGCCCTTGCTGATAGAGGGCGCCGCCCAGGTATTGATGCGCCTGCCAGAGGGAGGCGTTGAGAGTGAGCGCGTACTCGAAATACTGGATGCTCTGCTCCACCTGCCCGGCTTGATAATAGTTCACGGCCGCGTCGAAATAGCTCTGGGCCTGGGCGGGGTCCTGCGGGGCCTGCGCCGGGGCCGGCGCCGCGCGCGCGGGGGCTTCAGAGACAGGCTCGGCCTTCCTGCGCGCCGCGGTGAAGCGCTGCTGGCGGCGCTCTTGGGCGCTGAGCTCCTCCTGCATGCCTTCGATCAGGTCGATGCTCTCATCCTTCTTCTCGCGCACCGCGATCTTGCCGTCCTTCTCCAGCACCTTGATCTGCTCGATGATCTGCCCGCGCTCCTCCTCGATCTGGGCCGGCGTCAGGCCCTTGCTGTACTCCATCGACTCCTTCAGCAGCGAGGCGGCGCCCGTCGACATGTTCGTCAGGAACTTGTCGACGATCTCGGGCGAGGCGTTCTGCAGCGCCTTGGCCATGCTCTCGGTCTTGAGCTCGCGCACCAGGGCCTGCATCTCCCGGTCGGGGAACCCCACGACGTCCTCGAAGACGAGGAGATGCTTGCGCACCTTCTCATAGACCAGCGGCTTCTCGTTCTTAAGGTAGTTCAGGATGTTGTTGCGCGTCGTCATGTCGGCCTGGTCGAGCATGTTGGTCAGCCGCTCCATGCCGCCGACGACGAAGTCCACGTTCTCCTTGATGTCGGCGTCGATGGCGTTGACCTGCTCGCGCGTGACCTGGCGGACCGTCAAGGCCTCCATGGCGAGCTTGGCCTGCATGTCGACCGGCAGGGAGGTCAGCACCATGCGCGCGTAGTCGGGCCGCAGATAGCTGACGACGGTGGCGATGACCCAGGATTCTTCCTTGCGCAGGATGAACATATACACCAGCCGCTTGATGTTCTCCTCGTTGATATAGGAAAAGGGTTCGAACTTCTTCATGGCATCGTCCTCCTCGGGCGGCGGCGGCGGCGGCGGCGGCGGTTCATCGGGCTTGCGCGTCAGGTTGATGTCGAGCTTGCCTTCGCTGAAGGGGTCCTCTTCCTCCGGTTTCTCATCGGGCTGCTCGATCTTGGATTCGATGTTGACCTCGGCCGCCGGCTTCTCGCGGAGCGCGGCCACGTAGGCATGGAAGAACCTCCGCAGCGGCCCGAAGAGCCAGATGAGGAACATCAAGAGCAGCGAGGCGAAAAGCAGCGGCAGGTAGACCTCCGGGCGCCTGATGTCCTCCTTCCAGTCCCACTTCTTCTCCATCCCGGGCGCCGCGCGGTGGAAGGGCGTGGGCCGGAAGAAGACCGAGTCGGGCGCCAGGCTGTACTGGCCCATGGCCTCTACGATGCGGGTGCGCACCAGGGTCTGCTTCTCGGCCTCCTTGAGCACCTGGTCGTCGTGGATGACGGTGACGGCCAGCTTCTTGAACACGGGCTTGAGCGTGTCGACGGTCTCCGTCACGCCCTTGATCTGCTGGGCCTGCTGGGCCTGGGCCGACTCCGGCCGCGCGGGGTCCTTATCGCCCTTGGAGATCGTCTTGGGCGTGGGGATGCCGGGCATGACGAAGGTGGTGGTCGGCCCGCTCTTGGCGCCGGAGCTCTGCTTCTCCTTGTACTTCTCGGCCAGCCCCATGCCCGAGCGCACCGACTCCTCATGCGTGCCCTTGAGCTCCATCTCCACGTCCACGAAAGGCATGGCGGCGCCCTTGCCGAGGATGGGGTCCAGGATATCCTTCTGGATCTTTTCCTCGGAGACGAGCTTGATCCGGTTCTGCTCCTGCAGGAGGCCCATGTCCATCGCCGGCACGGCGCGCAGGACGGCGGGAGCCGCCAAGAAGGCGGCGAGCAGGCCGAGCAACGGGACATTCCTCATAGACCTCATGAAGTGTAAGGGTTAGTTGTTAAATATTCAAGTCGTCCTGGCGGGGAGGGCTAACGGCGGATCGTGTCCAGGAACTCCTTGACCGCCTTGTTGTTGGGGTCGAGCTCGAGCACTTTCTTCCAGACGGCCAGCGCCTTGTCCTTCTGCTCCATCATGTAGAAGGCGCTGCCCATGATCTCGAGGGCCGTGACGTTGTTGGGCTCGAGGTCCAGGACGTCCTGGGAGCGGCGCACGGCGGCGTCGTACTTGCCGTCGTAGACGGACTGGCGGGCGTCATAGATCTTCTGGTCGACCCAGGTGAACTGCTCGGGGCTGTCGAGCTTGCGGGTGACCTCGGCGACCTGGGCTTCCTTCTCGACCATGTTCAAGAGGCCGAGGAGCTTCTCGTCCTTGGGGTTCTTATTGAAGGCGTAGCGCAGAGCATTCACCGAGCTCTTGAGGTCCCGGCCGTCCACGTAGGAGATGGCGCCGCGGCGCACGAAGGTCTGGAATTCCTCGCCGCCCATGGCCTGGGGCATGTAGCTCGTCACCGCCATCAGGCGCGCCAGCATGGCCTGGACCTGCTTGTTGTCAGGCTGAGCGTCCAAGGCCTGGTTGAACTTCTGCGCGGCCAGGGCGAAGTTGCCCTCTTGGAAGGCGTCCATGCCCTGCTTCATGAAGCCCTTGACCTGGGTGGTGGACCGGTCTCCCTTGGATTGGCCAAAGCGGAAGGAGATGGACATCCGGGTGCTCGAGCCCAGGTCATGGATGCCTTGGGCGATGTCGAGGCTGAAGCTGCGGAAGTTGAGGCCGAAGCCGAAGTCGGTCTCGCGCACCGCCGGCAGGCCCATGAGCCCGAAACGGAAGGCGAACCAGCGGGCGATCCAGTATTCCCCGCCGAAGCGCATATCGATGTCGCTGGTCAGCGGCTTCTTGAGGTCCAGGCCGATGGTCAGGCGCTCCTTGAACAGCCGCAGCGAATTGCCGATGTTGACGACCACGGGATACTTGTCGTCGGTGTCGCCCTTGGTCTGCGAGAACACGTTCTGCAAGCCGAAGCCGAGGCGGTAGGCCGGCCCCATCGTCTTCATCATGCCGATATCGAGCGCCTTGGTGTTGTCGGAGGAGCCCCCCAGCTTGCGTGTGACCTGCTTGACCGTCATGCCGAAGGAGGCGGTGTCGGTGACGTTCTTGGCCCAGGACAACGCCATGGCCGACTGCTGGTCGGCGAAGGAACCGCCGGTCGTGATGCAGCCGTTGCAGGGCTCACCGGTGACGGCGTCGTATTTGACGTCGACCTGCTCGAAGCCGGTGGAGGCCAGCTGGGTGATGCTGACCGCGAACGTGCTGCCCTTCTTGGTCGGATGGGCATACGCCAGATAGGTGAACTTGGTGCTGGCGAAGAGGGTGGCCTGCATCGTGGTGAACTCCTTGCGCTGGAGCTGCGCGAGGCCGGCGGGGTTCCAGTACGCCGCGGAGGCGTCATCGGAGATCCCGTAAAAGGCGCCGCCCATGGCCAGGGCGCGGCCGCCGACTCCGAAATTCAGGAACGCTCCCGGTTGGCCGCCGGATTCGGCGGCAGACAGCGTCCCGACGCTTATAATAAGAAGAGCCCCCGCGGCGAGCAACGACGCCGCGATAGGCGCGGGAACCTGGCTTTTGGCCAGGTCCCAAGCTGTCCTTAGCTGGGCCATTATTTGTTCGGTAGCCTGACGCTCCCCCCAACGGCGGGGAGTCAAGGCTTTGCGCCCCCGTCTTGCGACGGGTTTGCCGTTATCGCCCGTTCTCGCCGAAGCCCATGCCGGGCCCTGAGACCGCAACCCCGTGGTCTCTACCGGCATGACAGCGCGAACAGGATGCTTCCCACTGAGTATAGCCGGATTACTTGCCTTGTCAAGGCCCACGAACATGACGATGCCTCCGGCAGGCCGCTCCATCCGCGGAGGGTAACAGGCGGCGAGGCTTCTGTCAACGGCGGCGCGGTGTCAGGCTTTCCGGTATTACCGGTATTGAGCAGTGTGGCTTACGTAACCGGCCCGGGGCCAGTCTTATCGTCTTTGGTCCGTCCGGACGCGCGCGACGTTTCGTCGCGCGCAACCGGCCGGCCGAAACGGCCGGCCGGTTCCGTAACGACACACGGCTCAACATGATCAGTAATACCGGTAATACCGGTAATACCGGAAAGCCTGACACCGGAACCACTGCAACCAGAATGCTCTTGAATTTTCTCAGACCCCCTGTTACACTGAGCGCAATGGCCACCGAGGAAGAGGAAGCCAAGCGCGACAAGCGCTCGCTCTACCTGCTGATCGCAGGCGTGGCGGGGCTGCTGCTGCCGCTCATCGCCGTGGCCTACATGCGGATGCGCGAAGCCTCCGTGCCGGCCGGCGCCACGACGGGCGGGGTCTTCGAGAACCGCGGCGAAGGCGCGCGCAACCGGATCAAGGCCGCCCTCACCCCCGCTCCGGCCAGTTCCATGCCGACCGCTTTGTCCTCGCCCGCGCCCACGGCTGCCGCGTCGCCGGCCGTTTCCGCCGCCCCGGCCCAGAAGTCCTTCGACTCGATCGGTTTCATAAAAGGAGGCAACGACTATTTTCAAGAGGCCGCCAAGCCCGCGGCGAGCGTGCAGGCGCCGGCGAAGACCGTAGCGGCCGAGCCGGAGCAGGAGGAACAGAAGCTGGCCGACGTCGAGCCCCAGGCGCCGGCGGCCAAGAAAGGAAAAAAAGCCTTCACCATGCCCAAGCTGCAGCCCAGCGGCGGCACGGGCTCCTTCACCAGCTTCAAAGGCGGCCAGGGCCTAGGCGCGGGCAGGCAGGGCCAGCAGGGCGGCGGGGAAGATCCTCAGCAAGCCGCCATGGCGGCCATGGCCGGCGCGGCAGGAGGAGCGGCGCCCGCCGCCAAGCCTGAAACCAAGGGCGGCGTCGGCGGCGGGATGTACAAGCCGGCCAGCGGCCCCGGCTCCGGAGCCAATCTGTCGTCGTTCGGGAAAAAGGCGCCTCAAGCCGGCCCGGCGATGCCGGGCGCCCCCGGCGGAGCCCCAGGCGGCCAACCCATGCCCGAGATGCCGGCAGGCGGCGGGATGCCCGACATGGGCGCCATGCTCAAAGGCGTGCCGGGCAAAGATAAGACCGGCGGCGTCGACATCGGGGGCATGCTCCAAGGCATCCCCGGCATGGGCGGAGACCAGAAGAAGTAAGCCGGCTGACCCTATTACGCCGCGACGGCCTTGCGCGAGCGGGCCACCACCTGGCCGATCTCGCTGAGGTTATCCACGAGGGTGATACCGGCCTTCTTCAAGGCTTCCACCTTCGAAGCATGCGTTCCCGCCCCCCCTTCGACGATGGCGCCGGCATGACCCATCGTGCGTCCCGGTGGAGCCGTGCGGCCGGCGATGAAGCCGAAGACGGGCTTGGTCATCTTCTCCTGGAAGTAGCGAGCCGCCTCCTCCTCGGAGGACCCGCCGATCTCGCCGATCATCACGACGGCTTCCGTCTTAGGATCGGACTCAAAGAGTTCCAGAATATCGCGGTGGCTGCTGCCCGCGATCGGGTCGCCTCCGATGCCGACGACGGTGGACTGGCCCAGGCCGTTCTGGGTGAGCTGGTGGACGGCCTCATAAGTCAGCGTCCCGGAGCGAGAGACGATGCCGATGGGCCCCGGTTTATGGATGTAGCCGGGCATGATGCCGGCTTTGCACTGGCCCGGCGTGATGACGCCCGGGCAGTTGGGCCCGATCATCCGCACCGGGTTTCCGCGAAGGTTGGCGGCTTCCAGGGCGCGCTTGACCCTTGCCATGTCCAGCACGGGGATGCCTTCCGTGATCGTGATGATGACGCGGATGCCCGCGTCGATAGCCTCGAAGATGGCATCGGCGGCGAAGGGAGCCGGCACAAAGATCAAAGAAGCGTCGGCGCCCGTCTTGCGCACGGCGTCGGTGACGGTATTGAACACCGGGAGACCCAGGTGCATCGTGCCGCCGCGGCCGGGCGTGACGCCTCCCACGAGAGGCGAACCGTAGGCCAGGCATTGCGCGGCATGAAAGGAGCCCGCCGCGCCGGTGAAGCCCTGGACGATGAGCTTGGAATCTTTGTTCAGCAGGATGCTCATCTTAGTTCCTCCCCGAAACGGCGGCGACGGCCTTTTGCGCCCCTTCCCATAGATCCTTGGCCTGCAACAGCTTGACGCCCGACTTGCTCAAAAGAGCCCGGCCGGCTTCCACGTTCGTGCCCTCGAGCCGGACGACCAACGGGACCGTGAGCTTGACCTTCTTGAGCGCGCCCAGGATGCCGGCGGCGATCATGTCGCATTTGACGATGCCGCCGAAGATATTGACCAAGACGGCCTTGACCTTCTTATCCTTCAGGATGATCTGAAACGCGCGCGTGACGCGCGCCTCGTCCGCGGCGCCGCCCACGTCGAGGAAATTAGCGGGCGAGCCGCCCGCCAGCGAGATCGTGTCCATCGTGGCCATGGCCAGGCCGGCGCCGTTGACCATGCAGCCGATGGTGCCGTCCAGTCCGATGTAGGAGATGTCGTGCTTCTTGGCCTCCTTCTCCAAGGCCGAAGCCTGATGGTCGGTCTTCGCGGCCCAAAGAGGCTGCCTAAAAGCGGCGTTGTCGTCGGTGACGACCTTGCCGTCCAAGGCCATGAGCCCTTGCGGCGTGACCGCCAAAGGATTGACCTCGACCAAGCTGCAATCGCGGTCCAAGAAAACGCGAACCAACGCCTTGGTCATCTTGACGAACTCGCTCAAGCGCTCCGGCGGCAGGCCCAGGTCGAAGGCGAGGCGGCGCGCGGCGTAATCCGGCAGGCCGGTGACGGGGTCGACCGGCAGGCGCAGGATAGCCTCCGGATGCTCGACCGCCAAGGTCTCGATCTCCATGCCGCCTTGGGCGGAGGCGATGATCGTAGCGCCCGCCGTCTTGCGGTCCAGGACCACGGAGAAGTAGATCTCGCGCTCGATCTTGGAGGCGGCGTCGATGAGGACCTCGCGGACCTTGAGCCCTTCGCCGTGGGTCTGATGGGTCACCATCGTCATGCCGAGGATGGCCTTGGCATGCAGCTTGGCCTCGGCCGGCGTCTTGGCCAGCTTGATGCCGCCCGCCTTGCCGCGCCCGCCGGCCAGGACCTGCGCCTTGATGACCCAGGGGGCCTTGCCCGCCTTCCGGAGAGCCGCGGGAAGCTGCTTGAGGTCCGTGATGACGCCTCCGGTGGCGGGCACCTTGATGCCGGCCGCGCGGAAAAGGTCTTTGGCTTCGTGTTCGAGGAGCTTCATGTCACCTCTGAGAGATAGGGACGAATTTTCGCGGGCCGGGGCCCTCGTAGATGGAGTTGGGACGGAAGAGCTTGTTGTCCTGCCAATATTCGAGGACGTGGGCCGTCCAGCCGGAGACCCGGGCCATGGCGAAGATCGGCGTGAAGAGGTCGGTGGCGATACCCATCTGGTGGTAGACGATCCCCGAATAGAGGTCGACGTTGGGGAATATCCCCTGTTTGCCCTTGCGCTCCACCATCGCCTTCTCGAGCTTGTCGTTGATCTTGAAGAAGCGCGAGAACTTCGTCTTCTCCGACATCCGCCTGGCGTATTCCTTCAGGATCTTGGCCCGGGGGTCGTAGTTCTTGTAGACCCGGTGGCCGAAGCCCATCATCTTGACCTTCTTGGCCAAAGCGTCGTCGACGAAAGCCTCGACGTTCTTGGGATCGCCGATCTCCTGGAGCATCTTGAGGACGGCTTCATTGGCCCCGCCATGCAAGGATCCCTTGAGGGCGCCGACGCCCGTCGCCACGGCCGAATAGAGGTCGGACAGGGTCGAGGCGGTGACGAGCGCGCCGAAGGTCGAGGCGTTCATCTCGTGGTCCAGGTGCAGGATCATCGCGATGTCCATGACGCGCGCCATGGTCTCGTCAGGCTCCTTGCCCAGGAGCATGTAGAGGAAATTGGCCGCATGGCCCAGCTTAGGATGCGGCTCCACGGGCTTCTGGTTCTGGCGCAGGCGGTGGAAATGGGCGATGATCGTCGGGAACTGCGCCGTCAGCACGACCGCGCGGTTGAGGTTGGCCTCCGGAGAGCGCTCCGGGTTTTGGTCGAAAGTGGCCAGCAAGGAGGCCACGGTGCGCAGCGCGTCCATCGGGTGGCTGGTATGGGGCAGGAGGGCTATGAAGTCGATCACCTGCTGAGGGAGGGTGCGCTTTTCGATCAGCTCCTGCTTGAGCCCGGCGAGTTCCTCGCGGGTGGGCAGGCGGCCATGCCAGAGAAGGTAGCAGCACTCCTCGTAGGTGGCCCCTTCCACCAACTCCTCTATGGGATAGCCCATGTAGAAAAGCTTGCCCAGCGCCCCATCGATCTGGCATAGGCGGCTCTTGGCCGCGATGACTCCCTCCAGGCCCGGGGAATAGTCGTCCATGGGCATCCTCTTATTTACAGAGATAGCGCAGGAGGTCGCGCGCCGAGATGACGCCGTAGGAGCCGTCCTTCATGCGGACGGGCATATGATGATGGCCGCTCAGGGCGAACTGATTGAAGGCGTACGCGGCGTCATCGCCGTCCGATAACGGCGCGGGCGCCGGCCGCATCAGGTCGCGGACCTTCAGCCGGGCAAAATCGGTCTTGTCGGATGCCAGCAGGATCTCCCATTCGGAGAGCTCTCCCAGGAGGCGGTCGCCTTCGATGACCAGCAGGCAGCCCGCCTTCTCGCTGCGCATCAAGACGAGAGCCGCCTGGACGCCCTCCTGCGGGCCGATCTGCAGCGCGCTCTTGGGCGACAAGGCCGCGATCTTGCCTTCGAGGATGCGCTTCTCCATCCCCCGCTTCGGGGAGTGCGCCGCGGCCTGGCTCAGGGAGGTGTGGCAGGACTCGCACTCCGAGGAGCCGGAGAGGTTCTCCTTGCCGCAATCAGGACATTTCATGAAGCTAGGCGACGACCCAGTTCTCAGCCCCATTGAGCAGCTTCTGAAGATCGACGGTCGTGGTCTTCTTGGCTTCCTCCAGCTGCTGCTCCATGAGCTCATGGAGGGCCGGGCGTGAGACGTCCCGGAATACGCCCTGCGGGATCGGGAACTCCGGGTCCATCAGGCGAGAGAGCAGGTATGCCAGGTTCGGCGAATGCGCCTTCTCATCATGGATGAGCAGATCCGCGGGCGGCTTGCCCTTCTCGAAGGTCACGACCTCGGGCTCGAGCCCTTTGAGGCGGATGCCCTTGTTCTGCTCCTTGCCGAAGATCAAAGGAGCGCCGTGCTTGAGGCGCACGATCTTGTCCTCCCGGGTCGTCTTGTCCGAGACGGCCTCGAAGGCGCCGTCGTTGAAGACGATGCAGTTCTGGAAGATCTCGATGAA
>CAZEAE010000008.1:0-126884 GCA_964510095.1 uncultured Elusimicrobia bacterium
AGTTCAGGCCGGCCCAATGCAAAATCCGGGACGGGGATAGTCCGGTCAATCCCATAGGGAAACGGTCTCCGACGGCGCCGGCGGCAGCATGAACAAACCCTGCCCGAACGGCTCCGGCCGCCTGGACAACAAAGATATCCCCAGCACTTCCAACGCTGGAAGTGCTGGGGATAACTGGGGACGAGAACCGGGGTCAGGGAAGGCGCAATCACAAAACAGGGGTGCCCCAGTCCCGCGATCCGACGGTGCGCCTCCTGCTGCGATCCTTTTGACGAACCTCCCTGAGGATTCAAAAGTCCGGGAACAGGGAGTCCCTCATTGACAAGCTTGAGCTTACCCTCTACACTGGAGGTGGAGCGCGATGAGCATCTATCCCTGGCTAGCACTGGCCGTCATGGCGGCCGCATCCTCCCCGGAGACTCCGGCCCATACCTCGTCTGACCCCGTCGTCGAGGCACCGGTCGCGACTGACGGCGCCTCCCAGGGCATCGACCCGGAGCGCGCGAAACAAATTGCGGCATATAGGCTGCTCAAGCTCCGCGGCCTGGATGCGGCGGGCATCGCGCCGGCCGCGGCCGGTCTCGTAGTGCCGCCTACCGTGGGGCCTCAGCTCAGCTTCGCCGAGAAGGAGGCGGCGCGCGCCGCTGGTTACGATGAGCAATTCGGCAAGGGGGCCTGGAGGGACATCAACGGCTATTTCCATCGCTGCCAGACGACCCCGGGCTGCAATCTGCTGCCGGCGGCGGGCGTCATCACGGGCGCCGACAATTTCGTCGCGCTTAAAAAAGATAAATCGATTGCTGAGGGATCGCCGGCTTTCAAGCAGCGCCACCAGGAGATCCGGACCGAACTGCATGCCACGGTGGATGAATTCCGTCCCCAAAGGGACGCTCCCGCTAGGCTCGTGAAGGCATTCATCACCTCCGCGACCCCTATCGTGCGGAAGATCTACACGCAGGAGGAATTCCTCAGATTCGCTCAAAAGAACGCTGTCGTCACTGATGCCGCGCCCGCTTATGCCCATCTCGGGCAGGTGCTCAATGGGCAGGGCCCGCCGGGCAGGGCGAGGGAAGCTTTCAACGCCGCTCTACAGCGCGATCCCGCCAATCAAGAGGCCTTGAGCGGCCGGGCCCAGGCCAACTACAACATGGGCGATTACGCCGGCGCCGCGACGGACGCTCGCTCCGCTTTGAAGCTCGACCCTGCCGACAAGAACGCTTTCACGACGCTTAAGCTTTCCGAAGGACGGGCGGCGGCGGGAGGGGCCGGGGGAGGCCAAGCGGCGACCGGCGGGGCTTCTTCGGCCTCGGGCGGCGCGGCGGCGGCGATGGGCGGCGGGGCGATGTCTCAGCTGAGCGGCGCGCCGGCGGGGGGAGGCCAAGCCGGCGGAGGAGAGGCAGGCGGTCCTGGCTTGGCGGGAGGCGGCGGGGAGAATGTGCGCAAGGCCGAGACGCTCACGGCCGAGGCCAAGCGGAGCATGAGCCTGGGGGATTCCCGCTCGGCCGTCGAGGCGCTGCGCAGGGCCATCGAGCTCAATCCGCAGAACGCCCAGGCGATGTCCCTGGCTTCCATGGCTTACAACCGCCTCAAGGACTATCCGGCGGCCATCGAGATGGCGGATGCGGGGCTCAGGCTCGCGCCCAACAGCGCGGCCTTGCTCAACTCCAAAGCTTTAGCCCAGAACCACATGAAGGACTACTCTGGCGCGCTGGCCTCGGCCGACCGCGCGCTGGCGCTCAATCCAAGGGACGCGATGGCGTACTTCAACCGCGCCGTGGCGCTGGGCGGCCTGCACGACCGGCAGGGCATGCTGGCCGCGCTCAAATCCGCGGCCGAGGCCGATGCCAAGTTCGCGCCCATCCTCGAGTCCGCCATCCAGATGCCCGAGGACAGCGACATCCTTTACCTCTTCCCGGGAGAGAGCCCGGCTGCCGCTCAGACGGCTCCGGCGGACGCTCCGGCGGCGGAGACGGGCCGTTCGGCTTGGCTGCTGCTGGGAGGGGGAGTCGTCGCCGGAATCCTCCTCGCGCTGTTGCTCAGCGCCATGCGGCGCAGCTCGCCTCCGACTCTACGCGGCTGAGGGTTATCCTCTGTACTTCCAACGTTGGAAGTGCGGTGGATAACTATCGGACCAGTTTCTTCCGGTAGAAGTTGAAGACGCTGACGAAGGACAGCGCCGAGATGACGTGCCACGCCGCATGCGCCTGGAAGAAGTGGTCGCCCGGGTCGCAGAGGATCCGCCGGTAGTCGAGCAGCCAGAAGACCTCGGCGGCCGTCATCAGCGCCAGCCCCGCCCAGAGGTGGCCGTAGTCGCGGCCTTGTGACCGGAACCATAAGACCCCTTCGGCCAGCAGCACGGCCGCGGCTTGGATGACGATGAGCCACTGCACCGGCAGGGCGAAGCGCCGGAATAAGAGGATCGCGCCGACGCTGGCGGCGACTCCCGCGAAGTATGCCGGCTTCCAGTCTCCCGTGACCCAGCCCAGCCGGCGCAGGTTGAGGACCAGCAGCAGCAGCACGTAGAAGAACATGCCCAGGTAATCGAAGAACTGGAAGACGAACGTGAACGAGGCGTGGAACAGGAAGGACGTCAGGCCGACGAAGACGGTGACCGGGATGAAGGCGCGCAGCGTTGACGGGTCGCCCTCTTTGAGCTTCTTCCAGAGCCAAAAGGCGACCACGATATAGGCGAGGTTCGACCATGTGTTGGAGGGCGCCGCGATCCAGCCGGCCAGGTTGTCCTCGCAATGCTTGATGTCGGGCAGGGCGAAACCCGCCCAAGGGCTGCCCGGAGGCAGCGGGGGGATGAGGCGGGGACCGAGGTCCAAAAAACTCCCTTAAGGAAGCTTCTTGTGGCTGCCGTCGCAGAACGGCTTGGCGGCGGAGTGCTTGCAGCCGCACCAAGCGACGCGCTTGGCCTCGGTGATCTCTACGATGACGGGCGCCATGCCGGTGTTCAGGCGGGAGTGCGAGCCGTCGCAGTAGGGCTGCTTGGCGGAATGGCCGCAGGAGCACCAGGCCATCTTGCCGGGCTTCTCGTCGACGACGTACGGCGCCTTCTGGGGGATCGCGGGGTCGCTCATGGGGCTATCTTACCATTTCAGCGGGCGGGCCTGGGAGTCCTCGGGGGCGCGGCTGACGAAGGGGTCGCCGGCGATGAAATAGCGCCAGTAGGCGGAGTGGCCCGCCGAGATGCCGACCCGGGGAGAGGTCATCGCTTTATCCGGCCGGAAACCGTCATCGGTCACGTAGAGGGCCGGCCCCGCGAAGGTCTGGCCTTTATGGGCCATCTTCACCCCCATCGCTCGGCAGAGCTTGCCGGGCCCGTCGGTCCAGCGCGTCCTGGGGAGGCCGCCGCGCCGGCGTTCCATGAGCGCTTCCCCGAAGAGGGGCGAGACCGCGCGGATCAAAACCGCCCCGGCCAGGCCGTCGGGCTCGGCCACGCAGTTGAGCATCTCGTAGTTGCCGTAGATGAAGTAGACGTAGGCCAGCCCCGGCGGCCCGAAGAGCAGCGCGCTGCGCGGCGTCCTGCCCCGGCAGGAGTGCGACGCCGGGTCGCTGCCGCGGTAGGCCTCGGTCTCGACGATGCGCCCCGCCGTCACCAGCGCGCGCGGGCTTTCCAGCGGCCGGCGGACCTGCGAGCGCACGACGAGTATCTTGCCCAGCAGGTCCTTGGCCACGACCGTCGACTCGCGTTCATAAAAGGAAGCCGGCAAAGTCCCCGGCACCTTGTCTCCCTTCATCCCTAGAAAGGACGTCATACTTTCAAGATATCAAATCGCCGGGTATGATAGAATAGCGCATGTCCAATAAGCTTAAAATGCTCTTGGCCTTCTCGCTCGCCCTGCTCCCCGCCGCCGGCTGCAAGAAGTCCTCCTCCGCTTCCGGCAAGACCGTGATCCGCTACCTGGCCAACCCCGACGTAGGCGGCTTTGCCAAGGAGATCATCAAGCAGTTCGAGGCCGCCTATCCCGACCTTGAAGTCGAGATGGTCGAAGGCCCGTCTTCGCCCAACACGCGCGAGGACATGTACGCCCAATCTTTCATGTCCAAGGAAGACACCTACGACTTGGTCTACATGGACGTCGTCTGGATGCCCAAGTTCGCCGCCCAAGGCTGGCTCAAGCCGCTCGACGAGCAGTTCACGGCGGATCTGCAGAAGGATTTCTTGGCGGGCGACATCGAAGGTTCCAAGTACCAAGGCAAGACCTACCGCCTCCCCATCCAATCCGACGGCGGCATGCTCTATTACCGCAAGGACCTGCTCGAGTCCAAGGGCCTCAAGCCGCCGCAAACCTGGGACGAGCTCCTCGCCGCCGCCAAGGCCCTGCAGAAGCCCCCAGAGCTTTGGGGCTTCGTCTTTCAGGGCAAGCAGTACGAAGGCCTGGTCTGCGATTTCCTCGAGCTCGTCTGGGGCAACGGAGGCACGCTCGTCGACGCCGCCGGAGAGGTTCAGATCGACAAGCCTCAGGCCGTGCAGGCCCTGCAGTGGATGGTCGACGCCGTCCACAAGGACAAGATCGCGCCTGAAGGCGTCTTGACCTTCCAGGAAGAGGAAGCCCGCCATATGTTCCAGGAAGGCAAAGCGGTCTTCATGCGCAACTGGCCCTACGCTTGGAACCTCTTGCAGGGGGATAAATCCCCCGTCAAAGGCAAGGTGGGCATCCTTCCCATGGTCCACGGCAAGCTCGGCAAGAGCGCGGCGACCCTCGGCGGCTGGGGCTACGGGATCTCGGCTTATTCCAAGCATCCCGACGCGGCCTGGAAGTTCGTCGAGTTCAACGGCCGCCCCGAGATCCAGAAGCTGGCCTTCCTCAAGGGCGGCATCATCCCCACGCGCAAGGCCCTTTTCGCCGACCCTGACGTCCTCAAGGTCAGCCCGCATATGAAGCAGTGGGGCGTGGTCTTGAGCGGCGCTCACCCGCGCCCGGTCCATCCGTCCTGGGCGCGCATGTCGGACGTCCTGCAGCTGCACGTCAGCGCCGCTTTGTCGAGGCAGGAGACGGCGCAGGCGGCGCTTGCCGCCGCCGCCGCCGAGATCAGGATCGTCCTCAAGAACTCACCGCAAAAATGAAGCGGCCAGCGGGCGCGGCGGGGAGCATACAATGGCTCTACGCCGCTCCGGCGCTGCTGCTCATGGGCTTGGTCAGCGTCGTGCCCATCGGTCAGACCTTCACGATGGCGGGAGGCTTCGACCGGATCGGCGGCGACGCCACGCTTTGGCGCGTGCTGCGCAACACCGGCTTCTTCACGTTCTGGACCGTCTCGCTCGAGCTCGTCTTGGGCTTGGCCATCGCCATGCTGCTGACGAGGCCGTTTCCCGGGCGCGGCTTCGTCCGCGCCGCCGTGCTGATCCCTTGGGCCCTGCCTACCGCCATCATGGCCATGGCTTGGCGCTGGATCTTCAATTCCGAGTACGGCGTCATGGGAGACCTGCTCTTCAAGCTCCATCTCGTCGCAAGCCCCAATATCCCCTGGCTGGCCGCCCCGGGTCCGGCCATGTTCGCCTGCATCTTCGCCGATGTCTGGAAGACGACGCCCTTCATGGCCATCCTGCTGATGAGCGGCTTGGCCGCGATCCCCAAAGACCTATATGAGGCCGCCGGCATCGACGGCGCCGGTCCCGTCAAGCAGTTCTTCATCATCACCTGGCCGATGCTCAAGCCGACCATCGCCTTGGCCGTCCTCTTTCGGGCCATCCAGTCCTTCGGCGTCTTCGACCTGATCTACGTGCTGACCGGCGGCGGTCCCGGCGGGCGCACGCAGACCATCGCCCTCTATATCTACGACATCGTCTTCCGGTATCAGGAGATGGCCTACGGCTGCGCGGTGACCCTCGTCATGGCCGGCTGCCTTTGCTTGTTCGCCGGCGGCCTCTTCCTGCTGCTGAGGCCCCGCTCCGCATGAAGGCCTCAAGGGCGGGCCAAGCCTTCTTCGCGCTGGCCATCGTGATGGTGGCGCTGTGGAGCTTGGCGCCTTTCCTCTGGCAGTTCATCACCTCCATCAAGTCGCCCGAGGAGGTCATCGCGGTCCCGCCTACGTATTGGCCGAGCAAGCCTTCGCTGTCGAGCTACGTGCAGATCTTCAAGACCCGCCCGATGTTCGCCACCTACATCCTCAACAGCCTGATCGTGGCGCTGGGCACGACGGCCGTCTGCACCGTCTTCGGGACCTTGGCGGCCTACGCCTTCTCCCGGCTCAAGCTCCCCGGCTCCGGCGTCGTGGTCAACGCCATCATGGTCATCGCCTTGTTCCCGGCCACGCTGCTGGTGGTGCCGCTCAAGCAGCTGATCATGGGCGCCGGGCTGCTCAACAACCCATGGGCTCTGATCCTTTCCTATTCCGCGCTGAACCTGCCCTTCTCGATCTGGGTGCTGATGACCTTCTTCAAGCAGATCCCCATGGACATCGAAGAGGCCGCCCAGGTGGACGGCTTCACGCGCTGGGGCCTGCTGTGGAAGATCATCTTCCCGTTGTCGGCTCCCGCCGTGGCCACGACGGCCATCCTGATCTTCATCTTCTCATGGAACGAGTTCCTGCTCGCTTTGACCTTCATCTCGCGCGACGCGGCCCGCACGGTGCCCGTCGGCATCGCGCTGTTGTCGGGGGTCACGGTCTATGAGGTGCCTTGGGACCAGATCTCGGCGGCCGTCGTCATGACGACGCTGCCGGTGGTGGCCATGGTCCTGTTGTTCCAACGCCGCATCATCGAGGGCCTGACCGCCGGCGCGGTCAAGGGCTGAACTATGGCGCAGGTAGAGATCAGGTCCGTCGTCAAGGCGTTCGATTCGGGCAAGACCATCCTGGACGACGTCTCCTTCACGGCCAAGGACGGGCAATTCGTCTCCCTGCTGGGGGCCTCCGGCTGCGGCAAGACGACTTTATTAAGGATCATAGCCGGTTTGGAGTTCGCCGATTCCGGCGCGGTCTTCATCGAGGGCCAGGACGTCAGCGAGCGCTCTCCCAAGGACCGCGACATCGCCATGGTCTTCCAGAACTACGCCCTGTACCCGCATCTGAGCGTCGCCGAGAACATCGGCATGGGGCTCAAGCTGCGCAAGTTCCCGGAGGCGGAGATCTTGACCCGTACCCAGGAGGCCGCCAGGATGCTGGGCCTGGCCGACCTGCTGGCCCGCAAGCCCGCGGCTTTGAGCGGCGGGCAGCGCCAGCGCGTCGCCCTGGCGCGGGCCTTGGTCCGTCACCCGAAGGTCTTCCTGCTCGATGAGCCGTTGAGCAACCTGGACGCCGTCTTGCGCGAGAAGACGCGCGGGGAGCTGAAGCTGTTGTTTCGCCGCGTGAAAGGCACCGTGGTCTACGTGACCCATGACCAGGTGGAAGCCATGACCATGTCGGACCTGATCGTCGTCATGGACAAAGGGCGCATCCAGCAGGCCGGCACGCCCGAGGAGATCTATCATAAGCCGGCCAACACCTTCGTGGCCACCTTCCTCGGCGCGCCGCCGATGAACCTCTTGCCGGAAGCCCAGGCCGAGCAGGCCGGCTTGCTTGCCAAGACCGGCGGCGGACGCCTGGTCGGAGTCCGCCCCGAGGACGTCTTCGCCGCCTCTGAGAGCGGGCCGGGCTTGGCCTTCGCCGACGTCACCTTGGCCGAGCCCACCGGGGCGACCACGGTCTTGACCCTGGACTTCGGCTTCCCGCTGCGCGCTTCGGTGCCCGGGACCTGGAAGCTCTCGACGCAGAAAGCCTGGGTCCGCCTGCCTCCGGAGCGTCTGCATTTCTTCGATGCCCAGACCCGCCGGCGCCTGCCTTAAGGCCTAGAAGGACTTGGGTCCAATGCCAGGCCCTGGGCGGACCGAGGGGCCCATAGGGAATCCGGGAGCATCCGGTAGAATAGGGTCATGAAAACCACCCTCTTGCTGGCCCTGCTCCTCGCTTCATCCTCCGCGCCGGTGCGCGCCGCCCAGTGCGATTGGGAAAAGCTCACCGGCCAAGACGCCGGCATCAAGGAAAAGCAGATGCTGGTCGTCCGCGACCAGCAGGCCTGGGAAGCGCTTTGGGCCAAGCATGACGCCGGGCGCAAGGTCGCCAGGCCCGCCGTGGATTTCAGCAGGGACATCGTCGTCGCCGTTTACCTGGGCGAGAAGACCATCGGCGGCTACAAGGTCGACCTCGAGCTCTTGGCCGACCCGCTGGAGCCGGCGTCGCGCTTGGTCGTCTTCTATCGCGAAGTCGCGCCCGCGCGCAAATTCTTCCACATCGAGGTCATCAGCCGCCCTTACGCGCTCTTGCGGGTCAAGAAGGTCGCCACCGTCGTCTTCGAGGCCGACCAGCGGATGCGCATCCCCGAGTCCCAGGGCTTCGTCAACACCCACCCGGTCGGCCGCGTCCAGGCCTTCCCCGCGGTGCAGACGCTCCAAGCCCTTCAGGCCGTCGAGCCCTTCGCGGGCCGCTAAGCCTTTGCCGTCGTCGAAGCGCTAGCTCCATGGCGTTCTGGAAGCCGTTCGACGACGCTCCGGTCCACCTCGTCGACACGTCCGACGGCTGGCGGCTGAAAGTCCGGGAGTTCCCCGGTCCCGGCGGAAAAGGGACCATCTATCTCCAGCACGGCCTGGGCGCCAGCCATCGCAACTTCGACCTGCATCCGCATGGGCCCAGCCCCGCGCGTTGGCTGGCGCAGCGCGGCTGGCGCGTGTTCACGGGCGAGCTGCGCGGGCGCAGCGGCGGCGGGCCGGCCAAAAGCTGGAACTTTTCAGATTACCTGCTGCGCGACGTCCCGGCGCTCTGCGCCTTCGTGCGCCGGCGCTCCGGTGAGCGCATCCACTTCGTCGGCCACAGCATGGGCGGCTTCCTCGGTCTGGCTCACGCCGCCTTGGACGATGGAAAGGCCCTCGCTTCGGTGACGACGCTGGGCGCCGCTTTGCACTACGGCCTGAGCCCCAACGCCTTCTCCCGCCTGCTGCCGCTGCGGCCGCTGCTCGAGCGCCTCCCGATGATGATCCCCAACGTGCTCGGCCACCGGCTGCTGGGCGCCCTGTGGGCGCTGCGGCTGCTGCCCGGCTGGCATTATCGCCGCCGCAACATGACGCTTCGCGCGGTGCTGGCTTTCCACGGTCATGCCGCCGCCGACATCACGGTCGCGGAGCTCCTCGAGCTGGCCACGACCTTCTCCGGCGAGGGGATCCTCTGCTCGGAGCTGGGCCGCCGCCTGCCGGAGCTCGCCCGCCGCTTGCCCGTGCCCTGGCTCTCGGTGGCCGGCGCCTACGACCTCCAATGTCCTCCGGAGGCCGCCGCTTGGACCTATGAGCGGGTCTCGGCGCCTCGCAAGCGGTGGCTGCTCTGCCCGGAGTATGGGCATTTCGACCTCGCTTGCGGCATGGATGCGCACCGAGATGTCTGGCCTGAAGTGGTCCGTTTCCTGGAAAACTGCTAGACTTGGCCATGTCCGACACCAACGAACGCCAAGGTCCTGTCGATTCCGTCCTGCTCATCGATGGAGACAACGATCCCCATTTCCCGCCCGATTTCCCGATCACCGTCCATACGCTCGTGCGCGTCTTCCTGCGCCCGGGCGCCAAGATGCCCCGGACGCTGGAGCGCAAGTTCGCCGACTTGCCCATGTGCGTGCCCGTCGTCTCGCCTCAGGGCGGGGCCAATGCCGCCGATTTCGTCATGTCTTTGCATGCGGGGCTCCTGCATGCCACGCTGCCGCTGCAGCTGCCGTTCATGATGGTCACCAACGACCAGACCTTGGCCGCCATGTGCCAGGAGCTCCAGCGCCTGGGCCGTCAAGCGTCGCTCTGGACGTCCCACCCGGAGGGGGGCGGCCGCCGCGCCCCTGCCGCCGCTTCGGAGCCTTCCTCTTCCTCCTCTTCCTCCGGCTCCCGGAGCCGGCGGGGCCGCGGCGGCTCTTCTCGCGGACGCGGTCGACGGTCTTCCAGCGTGCGCGCCGCCGCCAAACCCGCGGCGCCGCCCGCCACCACCGTCGCCGCTTGGACCGAAGCCGCCCCCGCGGCTCCCAGCGCGGCTGCCGCGCCGAGGTCTTCGGCTCGGGGGGGCCGCAGCTTGGCCGACGTCGCCTCCGCTTACGCGGCGCGCCTAGGCCGCATCAAGGACCCGCCCAACCGCCTCAAGGCCTTGATGAACGACATCAAGCATCGCGCCTCGCTGGCGTCGGGCTATACCCCCGAGGCCATCCTCGAGGAGCTCAAGCTCAGCCACGGCTTCACCATCGACGACCGCGGCAAGGTCCTGCGCAAAGGCCTCTAGCCGCCGAAGAGCCGCTTGAACCAGCCTTTCAGCCCGCCGACGTGCAGCGGGCAGCGCTCCACCGGCTCGCTGCCTATGACGAAGACCTCGTCCTGCTTGACCGGGCAGCCCGTCCGGGCCAGATAGCCGGAGGCCGGGTCGAGCTTGACGGTGACGAGGCCTTGCGGCTGGACGAAGGGGCGATCGGGCCCCGCGGAGGCTTCTTGCATGAAGGACACCCAGACCGGACCCGCGTCCTTGGCCCCGGTGGCCTTGATCGAACGGTGGTCGTCGTCGCCGACCCAGACGCCCGCCAGGAGCTCCCGCGTGTAGCCGATGAACCAGGCGTCTCGGCCGTCGTTGGTCGTGCCGGTCTTGCCGGCGGAGGACCGGGTCCAGCCTAGCGCGCTCAGGGATCTGGCCGTGCCCTCTTTGATGACGCTGGCCAGCATCGAGGTCATGAGGAAAGCGTCGGCGGGTTTGAGCACGGGGTCGCGCTCGAGGGTGGTATATTCCAGCACCTGGCCTTCGGCGTCGCTGACGGAGGTGATGAGGCGGGGGGTGACCTTGAAGCCGCCGTTGGCGAAGGCCGCATAGGCTCCCGTCAGCTCCAGGAGGTTGACCTCCGAGACGCCGAGGACCAACGCCAGGCTCGGCTCCAGGGGGCTGATGATGCCGAGGCGCCGGGCGTACTCTATGACCCGCTTGGGCCCCAGCTTGTTGGCCAAGTCGAGGGAGGCGGCGTTCATCGAGTGCGCCAGGGCTTCTCGGACGGTGGTCGTGCCATGGTAGACGCCGTCATAGTTCTCCGGGGTCCATGTCTTGGGGCCCTTCTTGTAGGCTTTCTTGCTGTCTTCGAGAGTGCTTGCGGGGGTGAAGCCGTTCTCGAGAGCGGCTCCATAAAGGAAAGGCTTGAAGGCGCTGCCGGGCTGACGGCTGGCCTGCGTGGCGCGGTTGAACTGGCTCTCGGCGTAGTCGCGGCCGCCGGCCAAGGCCAGCACGCGGCCGGTGGCCGGGTCCAGGGCGACGAGGGCGGCTTGATTCTTTGACAAGCGCAGCGCGCGTTGGGCCGCCTTCTGCAGCAGCGGGTCCATCGTCGTGTACAGGCTCAGGCCCTGCCGGAACAGGGCGTCCTCGCCGAAGCGGGGCAGGGCCTGGCGGACGACCTCGGCGAGGAAGTAGGCGTTGTCGTTCTTATCCTTGCGTGTCTTCTGGGCGGCGGCCAGCGCCAAGGGCGCGGCGGAGGCTTGCTGGCGCTGCTCCGCGGAGATCATGCCCTCGTCCTGCATGCGCTTGAGCACGAAGTCCCGCCTTTGCTTGGCCGCCGCGGGGTCGCGCCGAGGGTTGTAGCGGTGAGGCGAGCGGATGAGGCCGGCCAAGAGCGCGCAGTCCGGCAAGGACAGCTCGGAGAGGGGCTTATCGAAATAGAAGCGCGCCGCCGCCTTGATCCCGGCCACGGAGACCGGCCCTTCCTGGCCGAAGTAGATGTGGTTGAGATAGAGCGTGAGGATCTTCTCCTTGCTGTAGCGCAGCTCCAGATACAGGGCCAGGGCGGCTTCCGAGAGCTTCCGGCGCCAGTGCCGTTTGGGGGTCAAGAACAGGTTCTTGACGAGCTGTTGGGTGATCGTGCTGCCGCCGTGCAGGTCTGAGCCGACGGCGTTGTGCCAGGCGGAGCGCATGATGGCGCGCGGGTCTACGCCCCGGTGGGTGAGGAAGCGCTTGTCCTCGGCGGCGATGACCGCGTCCTTGAGCGGTCGCGGCAGCTCCTCGGCGGACGCCGGGTCGCGGCGCACCTTCTTGGGGCCCGAGAGCTCGGCGGCCACCTCCGGCTCGAGCGTTATCCGCGACGCCCCCGTCAGCGTCCAGCGCTCTTCGCTGGACTGGGTCAGCTGGAATATCCCGGGTTCTTGGGCCGGAAGGGGGGCGGCGAACCCCCGAAGATGGAGCTGCAGCACCGGCGCCTGCCAGAGATACTGCCCGGCGGTCAACGGCGGCACGCCGGCGCGGTAGCCTAGGCGCTCAAGCCGCTCGAGCAGCCGCGCCGGGCTGATGGGCGTCTGTTCGTCGAGGGGGAATGCGGCGCTGTAGACGCGCGTCGAGAAGCTCTCTCCCAGGCCGCCCACCACCAGCTGGGAGAGCTTGCGCTCGGCTCCGAGGATGAGGAGCGCGGTCGCGGCGATGAGCGCCGCCGCGGCAGCGAGCAGGAAGAGGCGCAGCGGCCGCCGCTTGGGGCGCCTTCTTCCCGGTTTAGGCTTCGCGGCCACTAGAACTGCACGCCGAGGGAGACGTGGTGGGCGTGGGGCGTGGTCTTCATGACGCCCATGGCGTAGTCCAGCAGGAACCGGCCGTCTTTGAGCCCGAGCCCCAACGTCAGATTTTGATTCTCTTGGCCGAAGATGTACCCGAAGCGCAGAGCGGTCGAGATGCGTTCGCTCAAAGCCATGCCCATCTCGCAGCCGGCGGCCAGCGCCGGGGAGTCGTTTCGGACCGAGACGGCGTCGGTGGTGATCAGGAAGCGCGACATGCTGAAGCCGTTTTGCTGCAGCCAGCCCGTTTCCGAGGCGCTGAACTCGTAGGCGGCGCCGAGGCGCGTGGTCAGCGGCAGGGGGTCCGCCTCCTGCTCGAACCTCACGTCGGGGCCGGCGTTGAGCAGGGAGGCTCCGACGTTGAGGCCCGCCAGCGGCGTTTTCCAGAGCGCGCCCAGATCGGCCGCGTAGCCGGTGGTCTTCGCTTCCCCGGCCAGCTCCAAGCGATACACCTTGGCCGTCGCGCCGGCGGCCAGGCCGAAGGGCAGCCGCAGGCTCAGGCCGCCGAGGGCGGCCATGTCCCGCTGGGCATTGCGGGTCTCTCTCACGCCGTTGGAAAGGTTGACGTCGATCTTGCCTCCGTCATAGAACAGCACGCCCCCGGTGACCGTGGCCAAGGGCAGGGGGTGGGAGTAGCCTAGGAAGCTGAAGCTGTCCTCGGCGATGCCTTGGATGTAGGTCGTCAGCAGTTCGGGCCGAGCCATGCGCGCCAAGGCCGCGGGGTTGTAGCCCAAGGAGGCCTGGCCGCCTTCGACGGCGGTGAACGCTTCGCCCATGCCCACCGGCCGCGCGGCCAAGGGCCGGCGCAGGGTCGGCGCCGCGGTCTGTCCCACGCCGGCTTGCGCCGGGGCGGCTAGACAAAGCGGCAGGAGGAGGAGGATGAGCCTTGTCATTTTATCAGCACGATCTTCTGCATCGTATTGAGCTTGGGCCCGGTGGCTTTCAGCAGATAGACCCCGCTGGCGGCGGTCGCCCCGGAGGTCGTTTTCCCGTCCCAGAACATCGTCACGGTGCCCTCGCCCCGGTCCTCGTCGAACAGGGTGCGGAGCAGTTCGCCGTTGATGGTGAAGAGCTTGACGGTGATGCGGCCCCGGTCGAATACCGTGACGTCGATCTTGGTCCGGGTGCCCAGGCGCGGCCGCATGAGGTTGTCCGTCAGTATGACGAAGCCGCCCGGCACGTCGACGGTCACCTGGTTGGCCAAGGTCCCGGTGAGGCCGTTGGAGTTGGTGACGGTGACGGTGTAGTTGCCGACCGGCGCGCCGGTGGTGTCGAAATCGGCCTTGAGGGTCTGGTCATCGACGCGGTTGACGCCGGTCCCGTTGATGACGGTCCCGTTCTGCGACAGCGTCACCGTGGGGGAAACGGGCCTGGAGAAGATGTCTCCGGTGAACGTGAAAGCCACGGCGCCGGAGTTCTTGTAGACGAAGTTCGGCGACGTCGTCTGCGGGTCCGGCGCGTCGGCGGTGGCGCTGAAGACGTCGGCCGTGCTGAGGCTGGGAGGCTGGAAGGGCGTGAAGTTGTAGTGCATCCGCCAGCGGAAGCTGTCGGTGGTGAGGATGACGAAGGGGTTGGAGACGGCGCCCAGGCCGGCGCCGGTGGAGAGGCGCAGGCCGGTCTCCACGCTGAAGGTGGCGCCGCCGGTGTCGCTGGACAGCGCGCTGGCTATCGTCGTCGTCGTGGCGACCCCGACGTCGGGCGGCGCGGAGTAGTAAAGACGCACTTTCTTGTTGGTCAGCAGCGTCGCGGCCACCTCGCCGGCGGGCTGGGCCACGGCGGAGGCTCCGGTTTGGAAGTTGACCCCCTGGGTGGTCGACAAGGCCACGAATATTTTGTTGTTGGCCAACGTCGCGCCCCGTCCGCCCTGGGTATCCTGGACGTAGTAGACGTTCCAGTCGCCGCTCTGGAGCTTGACCATGCTCGGCTTGCCCACATAGGTCAGGCCGCTGTTGGCGTTGACGCGGGCGCCGGTCTCGTTGGCCCAGGCCAGGCCGTCGGCGGAGGTGGCGCTGAAGATGTTGAAGGTCGTCCCCGTGGAGCCGATGGCCGAGTAGACCATCCGGAAGCCGCCGGTGTTGATGGGGAGGATCGACAGGCCGGTGATGGAGCTGACGTCCAAGCGCGGCACGGTGAAGGTGGTCAGGCGCACGCCGGCTTCCTCGACCCAGGCCAGGCCGGTCAGGGTGGTGGCCGAGTAAACGGTGCTGCTGCCGCGGATGTAGAAGATCCTCAGCGCCGGGTAGTCGCCGGTGGCGGCTTGGGCGACCGCCGAGGAGACCCGGATGCTTGCGAACTCCTTGTTGAATGAGGAGGCGGCCCGCGCCGGGGCGCTGGCGAGGAGGCAAAAGGCCAAGGCGGCGAGCGGGAGGCGGGCGGTCACGCTTTCACTCGCTTCTTCTTGGCGGGGCGGCTTAAGACGAGCTGTTCCTTGGTCTTGCGCGGCAAGGACTTGATCTGGGCCTCGCGGACCAGGGCCTGCGAGCGGCTGAGGCCGTCTTGGCTGTAGAGCAGGCGCACGGGCCGCCGCGAGCGGGTATAGGCCGCGCCGCGTCCGGAGTTATGCTTGGCGAGCCGAGCCGGGACGTCCTTGGAGATGCCCGTGTAGAAGCTGTCGTCTTCGCAGCGCACGATATAGACCGACCAGGCGCTGTCGCCTTGGGCCGTCTTCATCCCGTCGAGCATCCGGAGGTACTTGGGGCTCATAGCCATGCGCCAAATAATACCAAACTCGGCCCGAGGCCGTCGTCGAAACTGCGCGGCACCGACGGTATGGGTCCAAGGACCTATCCGCTCCTGGGCCCTTCGGCTCATGTCCGGGGGCTTAAAAGCGGCTAACTTATAGGTATGGCATCCATCCGCGATCAGCGGAGACAGCGGCTTCTGCTCCTGGCGCTCTTCCTGGCGCCGGCCGTTTCCCTCTCCGCCTGGGCCGCCGAGCGCACCGCGGTGCGCGTCTCGCCTCTGGCGGCCGACCGGCAGGCCCTCGACACGCTCTTCGAGGGCGGCGCGTCCGCCCAGCGCTTCAAATTCCTCTTCACGCCCGAGACCCGGAGCCGCCCGCGCGTCCAGGCGGCGCCGACCGTTTTTCCCGCCGTCCCCAAGATAACCTACAACGGCGTGCAGGTGCCGACCGTCCTCTTCAGCCATGAAGACCGGGTCTCCAAGACGCTGGTGTCGGTCATCGACAAGACGCAGCGCACGATGGATGTGGCGCTTTACGTGCTCTCCCTGCCGGACGTGGCCGAAGCCTTGGTGCGCGCCAAGCAGCGCGGGGTCGCGGCCCGGGTCATCATGGATCACGGCCACGCTTTCCCGTCCGGCGGCAAGCCGCGCTCCAAGGAGCTCGACACCATCGTCAACGGAGGCGTCGTCATCCGCACGCTGGCCGGCGGCGGCTCCTACGGCATCATGCACCACAAGTTCGGCGTGTTCGACGGCAAGCTCATCGAGGCCGGCTCCTTCAACTGGACCGAGGCGGGCAACACTAAGAATTTCGAGAACGCGGTCTTTCGCGACGAGGCGAACCTCATCGCCGGCTTCCAGGCCGCCTTCGATTGGATGTGGCCGCAGGCCAAGCCGCTGTCGGGCTTGATCCAGCCGGGCGAGCCGGGCGCGCCGCCGGCCGAGCCGAAGCCGTCGCTCTCCTTCAAGGGCCGCGGCTGGCCCGCCTTCATGTTCTCGCCCAACGGCGGCACCGAGGCCAAGCTGATCGAAGCCGTCTCCCTTTGCAAGGGCCGCCTGGACATCGCCATGTTCAGCTTCTTCTCGCAGCCGCTGGGCCAGGCCGTCATCGAGGCCCGCAACCGCGGCGTCGTCGTGCGCGTGGTCGTCGACCGCGGCCAGGGACGCAACTCGCCGATCTCCAAGCTTTTCGCCGACAACGGCATCGACCTGAAGTTCAGCTCGGGCGTCGGCGGCGTCGGCGTGCTCCACCATAAGTTCGCGCTCTTCGATAACGAGATGCTGGAGACCGGGTCCTTCAACTACTCGCAGAACGCCGAAGTGAACAACCATGAGAATTCCTTGTTCTCCACCAAAGGCGACGACCTCAAGGCCTTCGGCGCGGAGTTCGACTATCTCTACGCCCAGGCCCTGCTCCCGACGGCCGACGACCTGGCGCCGCAGCCGGCGTTCACCGGCCAGGCCGACGACCGGTAAGACGATCTCCGGGTGAGCTCAGAGCGCGAAGCCTGGTTCCTTTTCGGCGGGGCCGTCTTCTTCCTGATGGGCCTGACCTTGGCTTTGGACGCGGAAGGCCGGGCGGAGTCGCTGCGGCATTGGATGAAGGCGTCGGGCCAGGCTCATCTCCAGGGAGAGGCCGCGGGCGCGCTGACCGCCCAGTACCGCTTGATGGGGCTTTTCCTGCTGGCCGTCGGCGCGGGCATCCTCGCCGCCGAGATGATGGCTCCCGAGCGGCTGGCGGCCTGGTTCAAGCCGAAGCAGCCGACCGGACCGGCGCGCATCGCCGGCGGGGTCTTCTTCGCGCTCTCCGGGTTCGCTCTGGCGGCGCTCAAAGCGGTCGACCTTTGGAGCCCGCCCTCGCTGCGCGGCCTTGAGCGCGAGCTCGGGCTGGCTCCCGAGAAGCTGCCCTTGCGCCGCAGGGCCGCCGCCGCCAGCGGCTGGCTGCTGGTGTTCGTGCTACTGGCTTTTTCCCTGCAGCTGCTTCGCCGGCCCGGCTAGCGCGGCGTCGATCCGGCCGGCGTCGCCGACGAGGATCTGCACCATCTTGCCGGGGTCGAGGTGTTTACGGGCGGCACGCCGGATGTCCTCGGGCGTCAGCGCTTCCAGACGATCGAGGTAGGCCGCCAGCTCCGTTTCGGCGTCCTTGCCGTCTCTTTCCAGCCGCGCCACGTAATCGGCGGTCAGGTCGCAGGACGCCAGGCGGATCAGGAACAAGCCGGCCAGGTAGCGCTTGACGGCGCCCAAGACCTGCGCCGTCACGGGGACCTCTCGGATCCGGTCGATCTCTTCGAGGATCTCATCGCGCGCCTTCCAGGCCACCTCGGCGCGCGTCTCGGCTTCGGCCGTCCAGACCATGCCCTGGTCGAAGGCTGCGGCGCGGGAGTAGGCGCCGTAGGTGTAGCCCTTGTCGACGCGCAGGTTGAGGAACAGGCGCGAAGTCGCCGAGCCTCCCAGGAGCTGGTTCATCACGACGAAAGCCGGATAATCGGGGTCCTTGGGCTTGAGCGCCACGGTCTGGGCCAGGGTCAAGTTCACTTGAGTCGAGCCCGGGCGGTCCACCCGCGCCAAGCGCGACGGGCCCTGGGCGGGCATGCCCGGGGTCTTGGCGGTCTGCGCGCTTCCCTGCCAGCCGGCCAGAGCGCGCTCCAGCAGCGCTTGCGCCTCGCGGGGCTCCAGCGGTCCCGCCAGGACCAGCGCGGCGCCGTCGGGTACGACCCGACGGCGATGGAACTCCCTTAACCCGTCGCTGGACATCTTGGCCAGCTGTGCTTCGGTCGGTACGCCGCGCCCGTAGGGATGGGCCCCGAACAGCTCTTCGTTCAGCTTTTCCGACGAGAGGAACCTAGGGTTGTTGCGCAGGTCCTTGAGCCGCTGCAGCGTGTTCTCCTTCCAAAGGGCGAGCTCCGCTTCCGGATAGCTGGCTTGGCTCAGGACCAGGGCCAGCCGGCGGAAGAATGCCTCGGCGTTTCGCGCCAGGCCTTGGGCGGAGAGGTTCAGGTTCTCGGTGCCGGGCTCGATCTCGAGGCCGTAGCCGAGCTTGAGGAACCCGCGCGTGACGGCCGCGCCGTCTTCGGCGCCCGCGCCCTTGAGCAGCAGCGAGGCTGCCGCCGAGGCCAAGGCTTCCTCGCCCGGGTCTTCCGCGGTGCGCCCGGCCTTGAGCGACAGCCTTGCTTCCACCAGGGGCAGGCGGTCGTCTTTGAGGAGGATGACCTTCAGGCCGTTGGCCAAGGTGAACCGCGAGAGCGAGGGGATGGGGACGGGCTTGGCCGGCTCGCCGGCGGGGGCGGTCTCGCCGGCCGGGCGCGGCGTCTCGGCGGGCGCCTCCGGCGCCGGCGCTTCGGCCTCGGCGGGCGCGGGCGTCCCCGGGACCACGTGGACCACGGCTCGGCCGCGGCCGATGATCCAGCGGGAGAGCGCTTCCCGGATGTCGGCCTCGGTGACGCGGAGCAGGTCGTCGAGGTCGCGGCTCAAGCCTTTCGGGTCGCCGATGAGCGCGGCGTAGGAGCTTAGGATCTTGGCGCGGTCGACCAAGGACTGCATCGAGCCGAGCCATTCCAGCTCGCTCTGGGTCTTGGCGGCGGCAAGCTCTCCTTCGCTGGGGCCCTCGCGGGCGAAGCGGGCCAGCACCTCGTCGACCTTGGCCAGCGCCTCCTCGGCCGTCTTGCCGAGCTTCAGCGGCAGGATGAAGCCGAAAAGGTCCGGCCCGTGGGCGTTGTAATGGTCGGACCACCAGGGCATCGTCACGCTGACCCCCAGCGCGACCTTCGCGTCCTTGACCAGCGCCTGATACAGCGGGCTGGCCTCGCCGGAGGAAAGGATCTCGGCGAGCAGCCTCAGCGACCAAAAATCCTTCGTGCCGCGCGCGGGGCCGTGCCAGCCGACCATCAGCCGGGGGAGTTTCGCCAGCGGGTCCGAGATGACGCGGCGCCGTTCGCCGTCGATCGCCGGCTCGGCGAGGTCGGGCGCGGCCGGGACCACCCGGGCGCAGATCGCGCCGAAGTATGCCGGGACCAAGCCGCGCGCCTCGGCGAGGGTGACGTCTCCCGCCAGGGCGAGGACGGCGTTGTTGGGGGCGTAATGGGTCTGATAAAAGGCGCGTACGTCCGCCAGAGAGGCGCCCTGCACGTCCCTCATCTCGCCGATCGTCGTATGCTGGTTCTGCCATTTGGTGAAGGCGGTCTCCGAGACGCCGGCGTCCTGGGCTTTGGCGTAGGGCGCGTTGAGGTAGCGCAAGCGCATCTCCTCCAGCACGACCTGCTGCTCGAGGGCCAGCGCGCGGGCGTCGACGTTCAAGGTGTGCATGCGCTCGGCCTCGGCCCAGAGCACGGTCTTGAGCGCGCTGCGCGGGATCAGGCTGTGATAGGTGGTGTTCGTCTTCATCGTGTAGGCGTTGCGCACGCCGCCGTTGGACTCGATGAGCTGGGAGATCTCGCGGGGTTTGAGGCTCTTGGTGCCTTGGGCCATCAGGTGTTCGAAAAGGTGCGCGAAGCCCGACAGGCCGGGCGTTTCATGCTGGGAGCCTACTTTGTAGGTGATCGATACGGCGACGACCGGGCTCGTGTGGTCGCTCTGGACGACGACCTGCAGGCCGTTGGGGAGGACGAAGCTCTCGACGTGCAGCATCGGTCCTGCGGTCAGGACGGGAAAATGGAGGTGCGAGCGGGATTCGAACCCGCGAATAATGGTTTTGCAGACCATCCCCTTGGACCACTTGGGTATCGCACCATTCGGGCATTGTACCAATTTTCCAGCGGTTGCCGTTCGGACACCGAATTTTAACTGGCGAAAACCCGGATTTAGGCTCATACTATCTTACCTGTATGAGCGACCCGAAGGGACCGGAATGGAAGCGGCCGAAGGAGGCCTGGCCGGTCGCCGACATCCCGGATCTTAAGAAGAAGGATACGGAACGCAAAAAGGCCGGCGTGGGCTGGGGTTCCGGCAAGACGGCGGGCTCGCCTTTCCAGGGGGCTTCCGGCGGCAGCGGCGCCGCCGGGGGAGCTGCCAGCGCGGCCAGCCGCGCGGCCAGCCTTTCCGGGGCCGCCGCCCAAGGGTCGACCGCCGCCGTGGGGCTTCTGGGCCGTCTCGGCGCGGCTCTGACGGGAAAGATGGTCGTCGCCATGGGCGTCGTCATGGTCGTCGCCGGCGCCGGCCTCTACGTCATCAGCGGCCGCATGAGCGCCGCGGCCGGCGCGGGCGCCGCCCGCCCGGATCTAGGCGCCGTGGCTTCGAGCATGAAGATCCGTCCCGGCAGCCCCGGCGGCCGCTTCGAAAAGATCGTCACCCTGCTTCGCGGCGAGATCAAGTTCGAGGAGGCCAAGCGACCGGCCGCCTCCGTCGCCGCTCCGGCGGCCCAAAGCGTCGATGCCGCGGAGAAAGCCCCGGCCGCCGAGAAGGCGGCGGGCATGGAGTTCAGCGGGGTGCAGGCCGTCGCGCCCGCCGCCCGCGACACGCTGGCGCATGACCTCAGCGGCTCGAAGTTGACGACCCAGCTCGGGGGATCGCCTTTCAGCGGCATGAACGTCTCATCCATGCACGCGGGCTTGGCCCCGCGCTTCGGGCAAAGCCTCGGCCGCGGCAGCGGCCTGGCGCTGGCGGGCCCGTTGGCCCAGCGGGGCGCTCTCGGCGGCGCTATCCGCCGCTCGTCGCGCGCCGCCTCGGGCCGGGCTATGGACGTCAGGCGTGCACGGTCCAGCCGCGCCATCGGCCAGCTGAAGCTGGCCCGCAGTCTGTCGATGATCGGCGCCGGCTCGCATACCGATGAGCTGTCCCGCACGATGGCCGCCGACGCTTTCGACGGAGGCCTCACCAAGGGCGGCGAGATGGCGGCGCCTCCCGACATGCCGCCGGGGCCCAGCAAGACCGGGCCCGTCTCGCCGGTCGGGGGCTTGGGGGGGGGCGCGCCCGACACCACCATGCCCACCGAGCAGGAGACCGTGGCCGGCCAGAACGTGACGCCGTACCAGAATCCGCTCGATTCGGCGCTGGCCTTGGGCGCCCAGGCCGGCAAGCTCAAGATCATGTCGATGATGCTCATCGCCATAGGCATCATCCTCATCGCCATCGGCTCGAGCATGGGACCCTGGGGCTGGGCCGTGATCGCCGCCGGCATCGCGCTCATCGCCATGGGCATCATGATGCTCATGCAGGCGATGCAGATGGCGGCCCAGGCCAAGGCCCTCGCCGAAGGCATCAAGGCTCAGTACGGCCAGGAGTACCAGCAGGATATCGTCGATGAGTGCATGGACCAGGCGGTCGGCAGCGGCACCCAGCCGAAGGACTGCAACCCGTCCACCCGGCCGGACCCCAAGTCGGACACCTCCGAGCTCACGAAAGAACGCGACTCCACCTTCGAGCTGGAGTCGGGCAAGCCCGTCGAATGAGCTTGGCCAAGCCCGGCGCGGCCGCGGCGGCGTTGACGGGGGCTTCCGTGGCCTTGACGGTGGTCGGGCTGTGGTGGTCTTTGTCCTTGAACCCGCGCCGTGTCGACGCCTTGGCCTGCGTGCGGGCCAGCCGGGACTTGCTGACTCTTTCCTCCTTGCAGCAGCGGCACCTCGCCGCGGCCGGCGCCTATGCGGCCGACCTCGATTCGTTGGCGCTGTTGTCGAGCGACCCCGACTGGCTCAAGGAGGAGATGGGGCGCCACCTCGACCTGCAGACGCTCCTGGTCTCGGGAGACGGCGACGGCTATATCCTGGAGGCCAACTGCCTCGATCGACGCCGGACCCTGCTCCATCTCGAGGGGCCCCCTGGCCGGGCGCAAATCCAGTAGAATAGGGACGTGAAGATCTCGGCTTTGGCCTTGCTCGGGCTGCTTTGCGCTCCGGCCGCCGCTCAAAGCCCCGAAAAGCCCGTAGGCGTCGGGCTGATGATGGGCGTTCCTTTCGGGGCCGCCGCCAAGTACTGGCTCGACGGGCGAAACGCCGTCCAAGCCGCCTTCGGCGTCTCGGAGGGAAACGCGGACTACCACGTCGACGCGCTGCGCCACTTCGACTCTGTCCTGCCGCGCGGCAAGGAAGGCGGCCGGATCCCCCTCTACGCCGGCCTGGGCGTCAAGGGCAAGAGCGAGAAGCCCACCTTCGTCGGCTTGCGCTTCGTCGGCGGAGTGGCCTGCTTCCTGAAGCGTCATCCCGTCGAGCTCTTCGCCGAGGTGGCCCCGGTGTTGCGCCTGGCGCCCAACGAGGGCGCGTCGTTCGACGGCGGCGTCGGCGCGCGCTGGTACTTCGGACTCCCTTGATGGCGAGCTTCGAAGACCACAACGAGGAAGGCATCCGCCTTTTTCGCTGCGGGCAGCCGGAGGAAGCCGCGGCCCAGTTCGAGGCGGCGCTCGTCCTTTCCCCGAAATCGCCGGTGTCCTGGTTCAACAAGGGGAACTGCCTCTGGGCCTTAGGTCGCCCGGCCGAGGCGCTGGTCTGCTATGAAGAGGCGCTCGGCTTCGACGAGGGCTTCGCCCAAGCCTGGTCGATGAAGGGGCTTTGCCTGGCTATCGTCGGCCAGCCGCGAGACGGCCTGAGCTCTCTCGACAAGGCCGTGGCTTTGAGCCCCAAGACGGCTGCGTTCTGGGCCAGCCGCGGCCACGTCTTGAACTTGCTGGGCCTTTACGCCGAGGCGCTCGTCAGCCTGGAGCGGGCGCTGAAGCTCGACCCTCTGCTCGCCGACGCCTGGAACCATAAAGGAGTCGCTCTTGAGGGCCTGGGCCGCCGTCCGGAGGCGCTCGTCGCCTTCAATAAGGCCCTCTCCCTCAATCCCGATCATCTGAAGGCCTCGGCCAATGAAGGCCGCCTGCTCGACTTGCTGCGTCAAGAAAAGAAATGAGCAGGCCGTTGCTTGCGGTTTGCGCCGCGCTCCTTTTCTCCTCCTGCGCCAAGGTCGATGATGCCGCCGACATCGCCTATCTGGACTCGCAGGCTAGCCTCGCCGTCCCCGTCACCCCGATGAGCATGCTGTCGCTCGATCTGGCGGCGGCCGACCGGAAGATCACGTTCCTTTACGACGTCGACCGCATGGGCGGGCGCGACGTGAAGCTGATCATGGCCTACAGCGAGGCCCGGGCCCTCAAGCCCCATACGGTCTTCGTCGTCTTCTCCGCGCCGCAGCTTCTGCGCGCCGTCCTTGCCGATGCGGCCGCCGACGGCGTGGTCTTCGACCCGGTCGACGGCCGCCGGCCCCGCGTCGTCCTCAAAGGCCGGCTGGCCGGGCTCCTGGGCAAGGTGCGGTCCCGGCCGGACCACCCCTTCGTCGTCGAGGTCGCCAAGGAGGCTCCTTGACCCCCTTGCGCAAAAATCCGACAATACCCGGGTGAGCGAGACCCAGACGGCCGTGGACTTGCGCGAGAAGGGCGGGCCCAAGGACGGCCAGCCCCAGCTGCTCGACAAGCGGCTCTTCTGCCAGCTTCAAGCTTTCGGCGGCTGCGACGACTCCTCCGCGCTGGCCAAGGCCTTGGCGGCGGCATCCGTGGAAGGCGTCCTTTACGAGGACGTCCACGACCCTCGCGGGGTCGCCGTCCTGGCGATGACCGAAGACGCTTCCGAGCTCTTGAGCAAGGTGCGGCCCGTCTTGCGCAGCGGCCCCTTCTCCGGGCTGGTCCATAAGCCTCAGTATGCCATGGTGGGCCGGACCTACGCTCTGGGCTACGAGCCGAACCTCGAGGAGTGGCTGCTCAAAAAACCGCGCCGCACGACGCTGGATAAGGATTGGCCCTGGGCGGTCTGGTATCCGCTGCGCCGCACCGGGGCTTTCTCCCAGCTGCCGCGGCCCGAGCAGGGCCAGATCCTTCGCGAGCACGGCATCATCGGCCGCGCTTTCGGCGACGCGGGCTTGGCGCGCGACGTCCGGCTGGCCTGCACCGGCATCGATCCGCACGACAACGATTTCGTCATCGGCCTCATGGGGAAGGACCTGCACCCGCTCTCCGCCCTGGTGGAAGCCATGCGCGTGACCAAGCAGACCTCGGGCTACATCGAGAGCATGGGCCCGTTCTTCGTGGGCCGCGCTGTCTGGCAATCCCCCCTATGACCGACCAGAAGGTCTTCAAGATCACGATGTCGGAGCGCTGCTTCCGCTTCAAACCCGACGCCCTGCCCTCCCATGCGCCGCCGAAGCCCGGCGTCTACGAGTTCGTCACCTTCGACGAGCAGAAGAACGGCGTCGTGCTCTTCGTGGGGCTGGCTTTGGAGAAGACGGTTTTTCAATGCCTCAGCGACCATATGATGGGCCTGGCCAAGCCGACGGCCGCCGACCTCTTCGCCGCCGCCAAGGACGTCTACTTCGATTACGTGGCCGACGCCGATATCTCGGACCTTGAGGACCTCAAGGACATCGCCGGCGCCTTGATCGCCAAGGGCCACCCTCGCTTCAACTCCGACGATGTCCCGACCTCGGGCCGCTATGCCGGCGGCGTGGCGGTCGAGGAAATCGGCTAGTTTGGCCGCGCCCTTCCTTCCCACCGTCAACGCCTGCCTCAACGCCGGCTCCGCCGTCCTGCTGGTTTCCGGCTGGCTGGCGATCCGGTCGCGCAGGACCCAGCTGCACCGCTGGCTGATGGTATCCGCGCTGCTCTGTTCGGCCGCGTTTTTGACCTGCTACCTCTATTATCACTACCAGGTGGGCTCGGTCCGCTTCCAAGGCCAGGGTTGGGTCCGGACGCTGTATTTCTCGATCCTCTTGACCCACACCGTGCTGGCGACGGTCATCGTGCCCATGATCCTCCGGGCGCTTTTCTTGGCCTGGAAGCAGCGCTTCGTCGAGCATGCGCGCTTGGCGCGCTGGACGCTGCCGTTGTGGCTCTACGTGTCGGTGACGGGCGTCGTCGTCTACTGGATGCTCTACCGGCTGAGCTAAGGGGTTATCGAGCGGTCGCGCATGATGCGCTCGATGTCCTTGCTGGACCGCTCCAGGGCGGCCTTGCGCTTGCCTTCGGCCGCTTCCTCGGCTTTCTTGTCGGCGGCCATCTTGGCCTCGACGAGCTTGCGGTAGTTGGCCCCGCAGAATCCTCCGCCGGCTGCCGTCAGGGCCCGGTGGAAGTCGGGGTCCTGGGAAGCGAACCAGACGGAGGCCGGGACGTGGGCATCCAGCCAGGCGTCGGCCATCAGCTCGACGGGCGGCGAGGCCTTCGTGTAGGAGGCGCAGGTCGCCGAGTGCTCGTTGGTCTTATCGAGCCGCGCTGAGATCATCCTTACGCGCCAGCCGCTTTCATCAGGCATGGCGCCGTGCTGCATCTCAAAATCGAGGTCGCCGGCGCGTTCCTTGCAAAGAGTGCGGGCCGGGTCGCAGAATGCACCGAAGGTCTCGTTGAGCCCGGTCTTGAGGTTGGCGACCCCGTTCTTGTACCAGGAACCGGCGCCCAGCTTGGCCAGGATCTTTCGTTTCCCGTCCTCCAAGGCCGCCACGCGGTAGAGCTCGGCGGCCGGGACCCGGCCTAGGGCTTGGCGCATCGCTTCGCCTTTTTCATCGAGCTTGCCGCCGGTCAAGAGCGCCTCCAGCAGGCCCCAGAGCCGCTTGCGTTCGGAGGCGTCGGCCGGCGCGGCTTGGGCGAAAGCGGCCGTCTCGGAAAAGGGCCTGGAATTGAAGGAGGCCGCCAGGTTCGCAAAGCCCGTCCCCGACGTCGTGAACTCGGCGATGACGGCCCGGGTCTTGGCGTCGAGCGGCGACTGCGCCGAGACGGGGGAGAGGAACCCGGCCAGCAAGAACGCGATGAGGGGATTCATCTTCCTGAGTATATCCCCCGTGCTTGATTTCCGCCAGGGGGGGCGAATTGTCCAGGTTCACTGGGTTTTCGTTACCCAGCGACCGGCGCCGTCGGAGACCGTTTCCCGATGGGATTGACCGGACGATCCCCGTGGATAGCCCTAGCCTCCCCGGCGGGATTTTGCGTGAGCTGTCGGGGCGTCGGTGACAGGGATGAAGTACCCTTGGCGACAAGTGTTAGGGTCAGGGATGCCGCGCGGTCGGCACCGTCGGAGTGGATACAATCAGCCTCCACTCACTATAACCGACGCCATTGCGTTCACGATCTGATCGCGTAACCGTTCATTCCACCGGTTTCAGAACGGTAATAATTGCGTTTCCGTGAACTTCGCTCTCGCCACGAGGGTAAAATTAAACGGGCGCTTCCGGGTTCAGCATGGGTAGTGGTCTAGGCGCCGCGCCCGCCGTTTGGCGCGGTGCTGGCCAATCCGACGTTCTTGGTCCTGCCGATGTTCCTTGACGCGGCCCGACTCACCTCTTATACTTAGTCCATGGCGCTCTTTGAGCCGGTCTTCACCGCCTTGAACGGCGCCGACATACGCTATGTCGTCGTAGGAGGCCTGGCCGTCGTTTTGCACGGGCATCCGCGACTTACGGCCGACGTGGACATCGTGCTGGACCTTGAACCGGAAGCGGCGCGCCGAGCGATGAGCGCTCTTGTGGGCCTGGGCATGAAGGCGCGCGCTCCGGTCGATCCGCTGACCTTCGCCGATCCGCTGCAGCGCGAGATCTGGATCTCCGAGAAGGGCATGCAGGTATTCACTCTCTATGCCCCGGGTAATCCGCTGTTGGTCGTGGATCTCTTCGTCCGTGACCCGGTGCCGTTCGAAGGCCTCTGGGCCCGCGCCGAGAAGATAGATCTGGGCGGCTTAGTAGTTCGGGTCGCTTCGATCGACGATCTGATCGCGATGAAGGAGGCGGTTGGGCGCCCACAGGATGTTTTGGACATCGAAGCCCTGGAAGCGCTCAAACGCGCGCGCCGGGAGGGCCTTGGTGGCTGATGATGGGGACTGGCACGTAAGTTGGGAGGATGCGCGGCGGCGTCAATTGACCGCGGGTCTGCGGGCGACGCCGGCCCAGCGGCTGGCGTGGCTAGAGGATATGATCCTTTTGGCGCATCGCAGCCGGGCGCTGCCGAAGAAAAAGGCCTGAAGCCTCTCTGGGGAACCTTCGCTGCGGGCTCAGGTCGAGAACGACGTGCCGCAGGAACAGGTGGTCTTGGCCAGCGGGTTCTGGATCTTGAACCCGGCTTCCATCAGCGTTTCTTTGTAGTCGACCTCGGAGCCGCCGACGAAGAAGTCCGAGCGCGGGTCGACGACGGCCTTGGCCCCGAAGGCCTCGCAGACGATGTCGTCCTTCTTGAGCTGGTCGGTGAGCTCGAACTCGTAGCTCATGCCGGAGCAGCCGCCGGCGCCCACCTTGATGCGCAGGATCGCCTCGGCCTTGCCCTCTTTCCGGGCCAGGACGACGATCTTCTTGGCGGCTTTCTCGGTGAGAGTGATCATCCTCTTAGAATTTCTTTGATTTGCCGCAGCCGCAGGAGCCTTTCTCCTGAGGGTTCTTGATCTTGAACCCGCTGCTGGTGGCGTCCTCGCTGTAGTCGATGACCGCTTCTCCCAGGAAGGGGGCGCTGTCCTTGTCGAAGACGACCTCGAAGCCGTTCTGGGCCACGACGTTGTCCTCGGCTTTCTTCTCATCGAAGACCAGGGAGTATTCGAAGCCCGCGCAGCCGGAGGGCTGCAGCTTGACGCGCAGGGCCTTGCCCTTGGCGGTCTCCTCGGTCTGGAAAAAGGTTTGGATCTTCTCGGTCGCGGCCGGGGTGAGAGTCAGCATGGGGTCTCCTATGGATTCCACCACAGTATAGCTTGTCGACGAGGATAAGTCAATTTTGTCCCCTTCCAGGGGCTTGCCCAAGGGCCTGGGAAAATTTGTAATATAGACGTACGGCAGGGCATCCCGAGCCCGACCGCACTCGACCTTAATGGAGACTACACCCAATGGCACATTCCTCGGCCTTCGGAGCTTCCGAAATGACTGATCGCAAGAGCCGGTCCAGCAGCCAGAGCCAGGGCGCGCAGAAGGTATCCGACTATTTCGGCTGCAACGTGTTCGGCCCCGGGACCATGAAGCTGCTGCTGCCCAAGGAGACCTACAGGAAGGTCCAGGACGCCATCAGCCACGGCAAGCGCTTCGACCTCGAGGTCGCCAACACCGTGGCATCCGCCATGAAGACGTGGGCCATCTCCAAGGGTGCCACGCACTACTGCCACTGGTTCCAGCCCATGACCGGCGCCACCGCCGAGAAGCATGACGCCTTCATCGATCCCATCGGGGAAGGCAACGCGCTGGAGGTCTTCTCCGGCAAGCAGCTGGTGCAGGCCGAGCCCGACGCCTCCAGCTTCCCGTCCGGCGGCCTGCGCGTCACCTTCGAGGCCCGCGGCTACACGGCTTGGGATCCGACCTCGCCCGCGTTCATTTTTGAAACGCCCGGCGGATCCACTCTATGCATCCCGACGATCTTCGTTTCATATACCGGGGAATCTCTCGACACTAAAACCCCGCTCCTGCGCTCCATCGAGGCCTTGAACAACGCCGCGCTCGACATCCTCAAGTATTTCAAGAGCGACGCCACGAAGGTGGTCTCGACGATGGGCGCCGAGCAGGAGTACTTCCTGGTCGACCAGGAGTACTTCAAGGCCCGTCCCGACCTGCTGATGGCCGGCCGCACCCTCTTCGGCGCGGCTTCACCCAAAGGGCAGCAGCTCGAAGACCATTACTTCGGGTCTATCAAGGAAAAGGTGTTCTCCTTCATGGTGGACGCCGAGAGCGAGCTCTACAAGCTGGGCGTGCCGATCAAGACCCGCCACAACGAGGTGGCCCCGCACCAGTTCGAGTGCGCGCCGGTCTTCGAGGAAGCCAACGTGGCCGTCGACCATAACCAGCTCGTCATGGACGTCATGGCCCGCGTGGCCCAGCGGCACGGCCTGGCGGCGCTCTTCTACGAGAAGCCCTTCGCCGGCGTCAACGGCAGCGGCAAGCACAACAACTGGTCCTTGGGCACCGACACGGGCAAGAACCTGCTGACGCCCGGCAGCACGCCGTCGGAGAACATCCAGTTCCTGATCTTCCTGGTCTCCATCGTCAAGGCGGTGCACGACCACTCGCTGCTGCTGCGCGCGTCGATCGCCTCCTCCGGCAACGACCACCGCTTGGGCGCCAACGAGGCGCCTCCGGCCATCATGTCGGTCTTCCTGGGCGCCCAGCTCACCAAGGTCCTGTCGGACATCGAGAAGGGCGTCACCTCCAAGGGCACCGACGAGGAGTGGATGAACTTCGGCATCGACAAGATCCCGGCGATCCTGCGCGACAACACCGACCGCAACCGGACGTCGCCCTTCGCGTTCACGGGCAACAAGTTCGAGTTCAGGGCCGTCGGCTCATCCGCCAATATCGCACTGCCGATCACGGTGCTCAACTCGATCATGGCCAACCAGCTCATCGAGACGAAGAAGGACATCGACGAGAAGATGAAGGGCAAGAAGCACGTCGAGTTCAAGGACGCCGTGCTCGAGGTCCTGCGCAAGTACATGAAGACCGCCAAGGCGGTCTGCTTCGAGGGCAACAACTACTCCGACGACTGGGCGGCCGAGGCGAAGAAGCGGGGCCTGCCGAACGTGAAGACGACGCCCGAGGCGCTGGAGGGCTTCGCGATGAAGGAATCCATCGCCTTGTTCGAGCGCATGGGCGTCCTTTCCAAAGTCGAAAGCCATTCGCGGCATCATATCCGCCTCGAGAAATACGCCAAGGACATCGACATCGAGGCCAAGCTGGTCATCGAGCTGGTCAACTCCATGTTCGTGCCGGCGGCGATCTCGTATCAGAACGAGCTGATCGCCTCGGTGCGCGGCCTCGAGAAGGCGCTGCCCAAGAGCGGCGCCGTCAAGATCCAGGCTGAGCTGCTGGGCACGGTGGCCGACCATATCGCCTCCTCCTTGAAGGGCGTGGAGTCCTTGAAGAAGGCCTTGGCCGAAGCCGAAGCCGAGGGCGACGTGAAGGAGAAGGCCCTGGCCTACTGCCATGAGGTCAAGCCGAAGTTCGAGCAGATCCGCAAGCACATCGACGCGCTCGAGGGCTTGGTCGCCGACGACCTATGGCCGATGCCGAAGTACCGCGAGATGCTGTTCCTGCTCTGATGCCGACTAAAGAAGAGGTCTTGAAGGCCCTGGGCACCTGCCAGGAGCCCGAACTCCACAAGGACATCGTGACTTTGGGCATGGTGCAGAACGTGGTGGTCGAAGGCGGCAAGGTGTCGTTCGACTACGTGCTGACGACGCCGGCCTGCCCGCTCAAGGGCATGATGGAGCTCGAAGCCCGGGAAGCGATCAAGAAGCTCGTGCCGGGCGTGACCGACATCCAGGTGAAGATGACGGCGGCCGTGCGCAAGGACCCTCGGCTCGAGAACGTGGTGGCTCCCGGCATCAAGAACGTGATCGCCGTCGGCAGCGGCAAGGGGGGCGTGGGCAAATCGACGGTGGCCTGCAACCTGGCCGTCTCCTTGGCGCTGGAAGGCGCGCGCGTGGGCCTCATGGACGCCGATATCTACGGGCCCAACCAGCCGCAGATGATGGGCGTCGCCGGCTACGAGCCGCACCCGACCGGGGACAACAAGCTGTCCCCGCCGTCGAACTACGGCGTGAAGGTGATGTCGATGGGCTTTTTGATGGACCCCGACGCGCCGGTGATCTGGCGCGGCCCGATGCTCCACGGGGCCATCACGCAGTTCCTCAAGGACGTGGTTTGGGGCGAGCTCGATTACCTGATCATCGACCTGCCTCCGGGCACCGGCGATGTGCAGTTGACCTTGTGCCAGACCGTGCCGTTGGCGGGCGCGGTGATCGTGACGACGCCGCAGTCGATCGCGCTCTCCGACGTGAGGAAGGCCGCGGCCATGTTCAAGAAGCTCAACGTGCCCATGCTGGGCATCGTCGAGAACATGGGCGCCTTCTGCTGCCCGCACTGCAAGAAGGAGAGCAGGATATTCTCCCAGGGCGGGGGCAAGACCTTGTCCGCGAAATACGGGATCCCGGTCCTGGGCTCGATACCTCTGGACCCGACGATCTGCGAGGCCGGCGAATCGGGCCAGCCGGTGGTCGTGGGCCAGCCGGACTCAGCCCCGGCCAAATCGTTCCGGGAAGTGGCTAAGCAGGTGGCCGCCCGCATCAGCGTCCTGCAAGCGGCCCATAAGCCGCTTGAGATCAAATTGACCGTCAAACACTAAGGAGAAACGATACCATGACGACCGCTACCGCCGTCCCCGAGACCACCCCCATCGCAGTAGGCGCCAAGGCCCCTGATTTCAAGCTCCCCGACCAGGACAAGAAGGACTTCATCCTGGCCGACTTCCTGGGCAAGAAGGCCGTGGTCCTGTTCTTCTACCCCTTGGACTGGAGCCCGACCTGCACGAAGGAGAACGCCTGCATCTCCGGCGACCTGTCGAAGTTCTCAAAGTACGCGGAAGTCGCCGGCGTCTCCATCGACTCGGTCTGGTCGCACAAGGCCTGGCAGGAGAAGATGGGGCTCAAGCACCGGCTCTTGGCCGACATGCACCGCGCGGTGACCAAGGCCTACGGCCTCTATCATCCCGGCGGCAACATCTCCCAGCGCGCGACGGTCATCATCGCCAAGGACGGCAAGGTGGCTTGGGTGAAGGTGGAAGCCGACATCACCAAGGAGCGCGATTACGCCGAGGTCGAGGCCCAGCTGCAGAAGCTCGGCTAAGCCCTCCCGCCGCCGATCAGCAAGAAGACCTCCCGCTCGCGGGAGGTCTTTTTCTTTGCGGTTCCTGGGACCAAAACGGGTCTTGACAACGCAAGCTTCGGGGCTATACTAACGATAAGTCACGGCAGAGGCGCCACCGCGTGCCACCGTCCGTGACCCTGTTCTGAGGGGATGAAAAGCATGAAGACCTTGACGAGAGCGAGCCACGATCAATGCCCGCAAGGGCAGCGATCCTACATGGACCGCTTGCCCTGCATGGGGGAACCGCCCTAAGGCCGTGAACCAGGCGTAGTTCCAATGACGACCCATGCTTCGGAGGAAAGCATGGGTCTTTCATTTTTGGGAGGTGACCAATGGCGAAGACGCAGACGCATGAGGTGACGGCGGAGGAGGTGGCTTTGGCCGCCTGCAGAGCCCTTCTGAAGGCCGTCGGCAAGCCGGACCGGGCGCCCGAGCTCAGCCGCGCGCTGACGCTGGCGACGTTCGCGGTCCGGATGACGAAGTAAGCGGCCCCCCCGCCGCGGCGGGGGGGCCGTCCTTAATACCGCTCGTCGTCGTCGGCCGGCGCCAGCGGGTTGACCAAGGACTTCTCCCCGTTGATGGTGGTGCCGCTCCGGGCGAAGGGCCCGGCGCTGCGGATGAAATCGAAGGGGAAGTTCAGGGTCGGCTTGGAGGCTTCATCGAGCGCCGTCAGCTGCTTGGGCGTCAGCTTCGTCTCCAGCGCCGCGACGTTGTCGAGCAGCTGCTCCATCGTCCGCGCGCCGATGATCGACGAGGTGACGCCCGGCTGGGCTTGCACCCAGGCCAAGGCGACCCGCGCGGGGGAGGTCTTGGCCTCTTTGGCCGCCGCGAAGAGGACGTCGAGGACCTTGAACGTCGGCTCGGTCAGATTCGACGTCACCCAGGCGCCGCGTTTGGCTTCGACCGTCTTGGCGTTCTTCCTCGTGTATTTCCCGCTGAGCACGCCGGACTTGAGCGGCGACCAAGGCGTGACCCCCAGGCCGAACTCCAAGGCCGCCGGGATCAGCTCGCCTTCGACGGTGCGCTCCAAGAGCGAGTACTCGATCTGAAGCGCCGCCAGCGGCGCCCAGCCCCGGAAGCGCGCCAAGAGCTGCGCTTCGGCCACCTTCCAGGCGGGGGTGTCGGAGAAGCCGATGTAGCGGACCTTGCCGGAGGAGACCAGGTCGTCCAACGCGCTCATCGTCTCCTCGATCGGCGTGAACTTGTCCCAGCAGTGCATCCAGTACAAGTCGATGTAGTCGGTCTTCAGACGCCGCAGGGACTGCTCGCAGGCCGCGAGCATCGACTTGCGGCTGGCCCCGCCGCCGTTGGGGTCGCCGGTGTAAAGGCTGCCGAAGAACTTGGTCGCGATCACGACGCGGTCGCGTCCGCCTTGCTGGTCGAAATAATCCCCGAGGATCTTCTCGGAGTGGCCCTTGGTGTAGACGTTGGCCGTGTCGATGAAGTTGCCGCCCAGCGCCAGGTACCGGGCCAGGATCGCGGCCGAGTCCTTATCGCTGGAGCCCCAGCCCCAGTCGCCTCCGAACGTCATGGCCCCCAGGCAGAGGGGGCTGACCCGCAATCCGCTTCTTCCTAAAGTCACATAGTGGTCTAGTGGCATGGCGGCATTCTAGCAGTTTCGCTATACTTTGCTTCGTGGCCGAAGCTAAAGAATCCTGGCTCAACCGGACCGTCTTGGGCATCGGCCTGGCCAGCTTCTTCGCCGATGTCGGCCATGAGATGGCCACCGCCGCCATGCCCGCCCTGCTCGCCTCCGTCGGCGGCAGCTCCGCCGTCCTCGGCCTCATCGAAGGTCTCTCCGACGGCTTCTCCAGCTTCGCCAAGCTGCTCTCCGGCGTCTACAGCGACCGCCTGCAAAGACGCAAGCCTTTGGCCGTCTTCGGCTATTTTCTGACCGCCGCCGGCATGGCCAGCTTCGCCTGGGCCGCCTCCTGGCATCACGTCCTCTTCGGCCGGGTCGCCGGTTGGATCGGCCGCGGCGCGCGCGGACCCGTGCGCAACGTGCTGCTCACCGAGGCGGTCACGCCCGGGACCTACGGGCGAGCCTTCGGCTTCGAGCGCGCCATGGACACCGCCGGCGCCGTCCTCGGCCCGCTCTTGGCCATCTTCCTGCTCTCCCGTCTGGGCATGCGCGGACTTTTCCTGTTCACGCTCATCCCGGGGCTGATCGCCGCGGCTATCATCGCCTTCGTCGTGCGGGAGGAGCCCCGGCAGCCGCAGGAGAAAGTCCCGTTCTGGAAGTCGGCCCAAGGCCTGCCCCGGCGCTATTACCGATACCTTCTCGGCGTCGGCATCGCCGGCGTCGGCGACTTCTCGAACACCCTGCTCATCCTTTGGGCCACTCAGGCTTGGACGCCCGAATACGGCCTGGTGGGCGCGGCCAGCCTAGCGATGGCCTTCTATGTCGGCTACAACGTCGTCAACACGCTGTCCTGCTCGTTGAGCGGGTATCTCGCCGACCGCGTCCCCAAGCACCGGCTCTTGGCCGCCGGCTACACGTTGGCGGTCGTCCCGGCCGTCTTCCTGCTGCTGCCGGGCGCCTCCCTGCTCAAGTTCGCCGTCATCTTCGGGTTCTCGGGGATCTATATGGGCGTGCAGGAGACCGTCGAGAAGTCGGCGGCCGCCGAGCTCCTGCCCGAGGCCTCGCGCGGCCTGGGCTTCGGGGTCCTGGCCACGGTCAACGGGCTGGGCGATCTGTTGTCGAGCATCCTGGTCGGCGCGCTCTGGGTGCTGCACCCCGGCGGCGCGATGGGCTATGTCATCGTCATGTCTTTGGCCGGAGCGGCCCTGGTCGCATCGAGCCCCGCGCCGGATACGGCTTAGGACGGGGGGCAGGTGTGCTAAAATGAAGGCTCCATGAGCGCGCCCACCACCCGGCATCTGACGATCCTGCTCACCGACATCAAGGGCTTCACGGACAAGACGTCCCACCAGAGCCGGACCCAGATCCAGGACTTGCTCGACAAGCACCGTGAGCTCGTCTTGCCCACGCTGGAGGGCAAGGGGGGCAAGCTGGTCAAGACGATCGGCGACGCCTTCCTGATGTCTTTCGACAGCCCCACCGACGCCGTCCTGGCCGGCATCAAGGCGCAAGAGGTCCTCGCGGCCTACAACAAGGACCGCGCCGAGGGCGACCGCATCGAGGTGCGCATCGCCATCAACGCCGGCGAGGTCAACATCGTCGACGGCGACGTCTTCGGCGAGCCGGTCAACATCACCGCCCGCATCGAGGGCATCGCCGATGCCGGGGAGGTCTTCTTCACCGAGGCCGTCTATCTGGCTATGAACAAGACCGAGGTGCCTTCCGCCGAAGTCGGCCTCCTGCAGCTCAAGGGCATACCGGAGAAGGTGCGCGTCTACAAGGTCAAGCGCGAGACGCCGGTCGGGCAGAATCAGGCCCATGCCGCGCCGGCGCCGTCAGGGCCTCGGGGCGCCAAGGCGGTCTTCGCCCCGGGGGAGAAGGCCGTCTTCGCGCCGAAGGAGACCGAGTGCGTCATCACGCTGCGCATGCCGAAGCTCTCGCGCCGCGCCATCGCGCTGGCTATCGACGGCCTGCTCTGCTCGATGCTGGTCGGCATGTTCACGCCCGAGTCCAAGACGGTCAACTTCCGTTATGACGGCCGGTCCAAGAAGAAGGCCGAGTCCGCCGCCAAGTCCACGGCTGCCGGTCTATCGATCGACGATAAGGGGGTCCGAGCGGGCAAGAAGGGCGGGCCCCATGTCTCGATCGATGAGAACGGCGTCACCGTGATGGATGACGCGCAGAGGGCCGCTTCCGAGGACGCCGAGGAAGAGGTCTACGACGAGGGCGGCTGGAGGGTCTCGAAGCGGACCAAGACCAAGAGCGTCGCTTTCCCGATCGTCTGGGTCCTCTATAACACGTTCTTCCTTGTTTTCTTAGGCGCGACGCCCGGAAAGAAAGTCCGCAAGCTCAAGGTCGTCACGATGACCGGCGAGCCGTTGGATTGGAAGCATGCCTTCGCCCGTTCGGTGTCGAGCCTCTTCTCCGGCTATATCCTTTTCCTCGGCTTCATCTGGGCGCGCTGGGACGCCGACCAGCGCACCTGGCATGACCTGATCGCCGGCACGCGGGTGACCGATCTGGGCGTCTCTGAGGCATGACCAAGAAAGCGACCTTCGGCGCCGGTTGTTTCTGGGGAGTGGAGGCCGCGTTCCGGCAAGCGCCGGGCGTCGTCTCCACCACGGCGGGCTATCTGGGCGGCACGCTGAAGGATCCCACCTATGAGGACGTCTGCGGCCATGGCACGGGCCATGCCGAGGTCGTCGAGGTCGAGTATGACCCCGGCAAGACCACCTACGACGCGTTGTTGGAGCTCTTTTGGGAACTGCACGATCCCACACAGCTGAACCGGCAGGGTCCCGATGTGGGCGACCAGTACCGCTCCGCGATCTTCACCCATGACGCCGAGCAGAAGGCCGCAGCCGAGGCCTCCAAGCAGAAGCTCTCCGCTTCCGGCGTCCATAAGAAGCCCATCGTCACCGAGATCACACCCGCTTCGACCTTCTACGCCGCCGAGGATTACCACCAGCAGTACCTCGAGAAGCGCGGCCTGGCTTCCTGCCACCTGCCCAAGAAGTGAAGACCGAGGTCAAGGCCGGTCAGGTCATCGAGTACCGGCGCACGATCACGGAGGAGGACGTCGCCCGCTTCGCCGAGCTCTCCGGCGACAAGGGCAGGCATCACCTGCAGCGCGACGAGCAGGGCCGCCTGATGGCTCACGGCCTCTTGACGGCGACCTTGCCCACCAAGCTCGGAGGCGACCTGGACTATATGGCGCGCACGATGCATTTCGACTTCCAGAAGGCCGTCTACGGCGGCGACGCCCTGCTCTGCAAAGGCCTCGTCGAGAGCGTGATCGTCCAGTCGACGCGTCTGAAGGTGCGCTTCGCCTTCGAGATCTCCAACCAGCACGGCGAGGTGGTCCTGAAGGGCTCCTCCGCCGGCATGATCCTGCGCTGACCGGGCGCCTTGCCATGTCAAGGGAAAGTTCCTATCATGCAGGCATGGACTGTCCCTGCCGGAGCGCCAAGACCTACGAGCAATGCTGCCAGCCCTTGATCGCGGGAACGGCGAAGGCCAAGACCGCCGAAGCGCTGATGCGCGCCCGCTACTCGTCCTACGCCAAGGGCGAGACGGCCTTTCTGGTCAGCAGCCACCTTCCGGCGCGCCGCGGCGAGTTCGACGAGAAGGCCGCCCAGGAGTGGTCTAAGAAGTCCGAGTGGAAGGGGCTTGAGGTCATGGCCACGCAGGCCGGCCTCGAAAGCGACAGCGTCGGCCGGGTGCGCTTCATCGCCACCTATGCCGTCGAGGGCAAGACCCACGAGCACCACGAGGTCGCCGAGTTCAAGAAGGAGCCGGACGGCCATTGGTATTTCGTCGACGGCGGCTCGCCCAAGTCGGACCCGGTGGAGCGCGCGGCGCCCAAGGTCGGCCGCAACGACCCCTGCCCCTGCGGCAGCGGCAAGAAGCACAAGAAATGCTGCGCCGCTAAGGCGCTCTAAGGCTTTTCGGCCGCGTCTTCGCCCTGCTCGGCCGCGCGCATCGCCTGCTTATGTTCCAAGCTTTGACGCAGCAGCGATGACTCCACTCTTTCCTGTTCGGCGTCCACATAGGCGAAGCAGAGCGGGGCGGTGTAGTGCCATAGGCCGAAGACCACCGCCGCATAGGCGAGGGGCCTGACGATGGCGGCGCCCACCGGCGGCGCCTTGGGCGGCGGCAAGGATGCCGGAGACCTCAGGAAAGCGCGGCCGCAGGAGGGACAGGCGGGTTCCGGCCCCGCCCGGGCGAACCCGCAGCTGGCGCATTGCATGCTTGGAGTTTGGCATGGAAAGCGCCCGGCGTCAAGGCCGCCGGTCATGTCGAGTTCGGGCCGCCGTGGGGTATAATACCCACAGGCAAGCGGGGAGGAGCATGAAAAAGATCAAAGCCTCAGGTTTCGCGGCGGCCTTTGCCGTGTTCTTGGTCTCAACGGCCCATTCCGAGCCCGGCCTTCGCCTCATCCAGGAGGCGTTCGGCGCGGCGCGGTTTGAGTTTCCGAAGCCCGTTGCCCGGCCGGCCTTGGCGCCCTTGGTCCAGCCGAAGCATTGGATGGGCTTTCCGCCGCCGGACGCCCAAACCTTGGCATGGCTGGTCTCGCGCATCCCGGGCTTGGACGCCGGGAAGGTGCATGCCGTCCCGCTGGAGGCGGCCGAAGGCGTGATGCAGCGCGCCTTCACGGCAAAAGCCACCTATCTGGACATCTTCACCGATGAGGCTTTCCGCAACGGCTCGGCGTATTACGTCTCGCAAGCGGTCCTCGACGCCCTTGACCGCAGATACATCTCCGGCACCGTGCCCGTGCGCGGGCAGACCGAGGATGGGAAAACCTTCCAGATGCAGGGCCTCGTCGCCGGCCAGGGGAAGGTCCAGCTCCTGTTCGACCGGGGCGAGTTCACCTTCAAGGAAGACAAGAACCGGTTCAAGGTGCACAACAACGGCCGGGTCGAAGCGGGCATCCGCGGCGCCGGCGATATCTCGATCGACGGCCTGAGCGCCTATGGCGCGCCCGTCTTCTGCCCCTGGGCCAAGATCCAGCGGATGAGCAAGGAGTCGATGTACAAGATCCGCGTCGAGACCAGCTGCGGCGCGCGCGGCGGCAACGACATCTCTCCCATCCTGCTCAGGTAGCCCCGATGGAATGCCCCAAGTGCAAGGCCCATAACGCCGACGACGCGGCCTGCTGTTCGTTGTGTTACGAGACCTTCAAGGCCAAGCCCAAATCCGCGGGCGGAGGTCCCATGATGGCCTTCGGCTCGGCGGCCACCTCCTTCGAGGGCTGGGTCGTGACCGGGCCGCTGGTGATCACGGAGAAGGCCTTCTACTTCTTCATCAAGGACATCGACAAGCTCGAGGGCGGGGCCTACGGCGAGAAGATCGGCAGCCGGCTGGGCGGCGAGTTCGGGCTGGTCGGCGGCATCCTGGGCGGCGTCGCCGGGGCGATGGTCGATCAGGCGGCCGAGGGCGAGCCGCAGTACCGTCCGGGCAAGGTCGTCTACGAACAGACCTCCGGGATCGTCGACCAATGCCAAAAAGTCCTGGGCGACGCTCCCGACATCGTCAGCTGCAGGGAGTATTTCGCCTTTCAGAAAAGCGAGATGCAGGAGCTCGCTCTGGGCTTCCTGGGGGGCCTTTCGGTCAAGACTCGGTATCTGACGCTGGAGGTCGCCGGCATCGACGCCACCGACAAGCTGTCGGGCTTCCTTTCGATGCGCGGCTACCCGCTACAGAAATGATGGCGGTCCTGGCTCCGGTCGTCCTATCCTTCCTCCTGGCCTCGCCTGCGCGCGGGGAGCTGCTCTCGGCGGAAGCCTTGGCCGGCCGGGCCGGCATGGACAGCCGGTTCTTCCGGTGGCTGCCGGCGCCGGACTCGCCGGCTTACCGGGCGGTCCCACCCGAGAACCAAGGCATCCATCTGACGCCCGAACAGGCGCTGGCCGTCGGCCGGCGCATCTGGCAGAACGAGAGCGGCGGCACCATTTCCGGCCTGACGCATTGGAATTCAGGCGAGGACTTCGCTTCGATGGGCATCGGACACTTCATCTGGTACCGCTCGGGGCATGGCGGACCGTTCATCGAGAGCTTCCCGAAGCTGCTGGGCTTCCTGGAGGCGGAAGGGACGGCGCTTCCCGCTTGGCTGCGCGGCCAGCCGCCTTGTCCCTGGCAGTCCAAGGGCGATTTCTTCCGCGATTTCCAGTCGCCGCGGATGATCGAGCTGCGCCGGCTGCTGGAGGCCACCGTCGCCCTGCAGGCGCGCTTCGCCGCCGACCGTTTGGAGGCCGCCTTGCCCAAGATGCTGGACACCCTGCCCGACTCCCAACGAGACCACGTCCGCTCGCAGTTCTACCGCGTGGCGGGGTTTTCCACCGGCGTCTACGCCCTTGTCGACTACGTGAACTTCAAAGGCGAGGGCATCTCGCCCACCGAGCGCTACCAGGGCCAGGGCTGGGGCCTGCTCCAGGTGCTCCAAGGCATGGAGGAAGTCATGCCGCCGCTGGAGGAGTTCGCCCGCTCCGCCGACGAGGTCCTCACCCGGCGCGTGGCCAACTCACCTCCGGCTCGCCGCGAGTCGCGCTGGCTCGAAGGCTGGCGCAAGCGCCTGCGCACCTACGTCGATTAGCGGGCGCTTTTCGGGCGGCCCTTAAATCTGTTAGACTCGACCTATGAAACCCATGAAGACCCTCCTGCCGCTCTTTTTCAGCTTTCTCCTGATGGGCGCCGGCTGTCAGAAGCCCGCCCCGGAGCCTGCCGCGCCGGCCGTGTCCGCCGAGGCCCCCGCGCCGAACCCCGCACCGGCGATGGCCGCGCCGGCCGCGCCGCCTTCCGCCGCGCTGCTGGCGCCGGAGAAGCTGACCGAGAAAGCGCCCGAGGTCTACAAGGCGCGCTTCACCACCACCAAGGGGGAGTTCGTCCTCGAGATCCACAGGGACTGGGCGCCCAACGGGGCCGACCGCTTCTACAACCTCGTCAAGAACGGCTACTACGACGGCGCCCCGTTCTTCCGCGTCGTCCCCGGCTTCATGGTGCAGTTCGGCGTCAACCCCAACCCCGCCGTCAACATGAAGTGGATGCCGGCGCGCATCCAGGACGATCCCGTCAAGCAGTCCAACACGCCCGGCATGATCACCTTCGCCATGGGCGGCCCCAACACCCGCACCACGCAGGTCTTCATCAACTACGGCAACAACGGAAACCTCGACGGCATGGGCTTCCCGCCCTTCGGCAAGGTCGTCTCGGGCATGGAGGTCGTCCAGGCGCTCTATGCCGGCTATGGCGACGCCCCGAACTTCGGCGGCAACGGCCCCGACCAGGGCCGCGCCCAGACGGAAGGCGCCGCGTACCTGGACAAGGATTTCCCGAAGTTCGACAAGATCAAGCAAGCCCGGATCGAATAGCTCCATGCCCGACCAGCGCATCCTGCTGGTGGAAGACGAGGCCGGCTGGGTCGAGCTCGTCTTCTTCTGGCTGAAGAAGGCCGGCTACAGCCGGATGGATTCGGCCGGCACCGGCGTGGAGGCCTTGGAAAAGGCCATCGCCGTCCCGCCCGACTGCCTCCTGCTCGACCTGGTGCTGCCCGACCAGAGCGGCATGGAGGTCTGCAAGAAGTTCCGCGCCCAGGCGACCTTGAGCCGCATCCCCGTCGTGCTCTTCACCGGCCACAAGCGCGAGAAGGTCATGGGCCTGCAGAGCGGCGCGGACTATTTCGTCGGAAAATCCGACAACCCCAACGAGCTTCTAGCGACCCTCGAGGCGGTCTTCCGCCGCCAGCAGATGGAGGCCGGGATGCTCTCGCGAGGGCCGTTGATGCTGCGCAGCTCGGACCGCACGGTCTATGCGAGCGGTTCGCCCGTCGCCGTCCTGCCGCCGAAGATGTTCCTGCTGTTCTTCGTCCTCGTCGAGCGCAGCCCCCAGGCCGTCAGCCGGGCCGACCTCTTCCGGCTCGTCGAGGGCACCGGAGAGCCCGGCCTTTCTCGCGCCTTGGACGTCATGCTCAACCGCCTGCGCCATGCCCTTCCCGCCGACCTCAGCCGCCGCATCGTCAGCGTCAAGAACTTCGGTTATTTGTTCCTAGACGCTTAGAAAAAGGCATTTAAAACCCTCGGTATTCACAGCGGTGTATTCCTGTGTAACATTTCTGTGAATTGACAAAACAATCATTTGGGGTTAAGGTAACATCACGACACTAGCACACCCGGGGAAACCCGGGGCCGCAAAGCCTCGGGACTAAAGAGACTGCGCCGCAGACTCCACGTTCGCCGGGCTGCCGAAGCAAGACGCAGCGCACCGCTCATGTCTCGGCAATGTCTACCAAACTAAAGCTGATACTTTCGCTCTCCTGCCTCTTCTTCGGAGGCTCGCAAGCCAAGGCGGACCCCTACGATAAGATGGCTTCCGAGCTGGTGCGCGCCTCCCAGCGCCATAACAAGAAGCGCGTCGCCGTCCTGCCGTTCCGGGGCGTCGGCGGCGGCGACTCCACCTCCGGGGCTGTGGTCTCCGAGAAGCTCATCGGGCCCATCGCCAACGGCGACATCGAGGTCGTCGAGCGCACCCTGCTCGAGTCGGTCATGAAGGAGCAGGAGCTCGGCGTCTTCGGAGTCGCCGACAGCCGCTCGGTGCGCGAGCTGGGCCAGGTCCTGGGAGTAGACGCCATCGTCACCGGCACGGTGATCACGCTCAAGGACGACCGCGTCCAGGTCAACGCCAGGCTCATCGACGCCTCCTCCGCCAAGGTCCTCTGGGCGGCCAGCGCCAAGGTGGACAAGGACTGGACGGAGTCCCTCATGGACAACATCTCGCCCTTCAACGTCCCGGTGCCGCCGCTGCCGCGCTTCTCGGGACCTGCCGCCCCCTCTTCCGAGGCCGATTGCGGCCAGTCGGGCGACCAGATCGACAAGCTGGAGCGCTCCACCCTAGACATGCGCGCCCGCCACTGGGCTCAGCGCTTGTCCGATAAGGACTTCTCGGCCGCTTCCTTGGTGCGCAACCCCGGCTCGGAGATCCGCAACCCGCAGATCCGCACGGAGTTCTATCGCCTGCTGCGCCGCTATCATGACGCTCCGGACGGCCGCCGCGTGGCGACGGCCGACGCGTTGAACCTCGCCGAGCAGGACCTTAAGATCCGGTCCTTGACCGAGGCTTGCCTGTAAAGGAGGATGGATATGAAGATCAAGATCGGCCTGCTGCTGGGCTTGGCGGTCCTGACGGTCGGCTGCGGGCGGGTGCAGCGCCGGGTCGTCGGCGGCAAGCTGCCGCAGACCATCGACCAGCGTCCGGACCGCTCGCGCTTCGTCGAAGCCATCGGCATCGGGGCCTCCGACCCCGCGCTGCCGACCGAGACCCAGCGCAAATCCTTGGCCCGCGACGCGGCGATCGTGAAGGCGCAGTACGAGCTCCTGTCCATGGTCAAGGGCGTGACGCTCGACGGGGGGATCAGCGTGTCTAGGGCCATCGAGACCGACTCCACGCTTGAGGCCCGCCTGCGCGAGACCATCCGCGGCGCGGAGGTCCTGAAGAGCGAGTTCACCGCCGACAACGGCTGCGTCGTCACCATGCGCTTGCCCAAGTCCCGGCTGGAGAAGCTCATGGGGACGCAGTTTGAATAATATCCGAATAACCTGGGGCCTGGCACCGGTCCTGGCGGTCTTGGTTTCGGCGGGCTGCGCTCATGGCCCGGCCAAGAACGCGGGGCGGGTGGTGGAGGCGGAAGGCTGGGCGCCCTATGACTCAGCCGACGTCCCCGGCAGCCGCCGGCGCGCGCTGGCTCAAGCCCAGCGGCAGGCCGTCGAGAAGGCGACGGGGGTCACGGTCTCCGCGCGCATGAGGGTGGACAAGGCGGTGGCCGTCGAAGACCGACTGCAGAGCCGCAGCTCCGGGCGGCTGCGCAAGTGGGACCTTCTTGAGGAGAAGCTTGACGGAGGGTTTTTGAAGATCCGCATCCGGGCCGACGTGAGCTTGGATCCCAAAGACCTGGAGGCGGCCGGCCTGCCGCCTATGGGCGATCCCAGCGTATCGGTCGTCGTCCGCAGCGCGGGGTTATCCGACGAGGACGTCCAAAGAGCGTCGGATGGGGTGCGGCGGGCTTTCTTGGACCGGGGCTTTCGCCTGGTAGAAGGCGAGGCCGACCTCTTGGTGCGCGCCGAAGCGCGCCGCCTGCCGCTGGACGTGACGGTCTACGGGATGCGTCCGGCCCGGGCGCAGTTATCCCTGCAGGCCGTGCGTCGCTCGACCGGGCAGATACTGTCTCAAGCCAGCCGCGAGGCTTCCGCGCTCGATCCCTCTCGGGCCGCGGCGGCGGGCAAGGCGCTGGAGCGCGCCGGCCTCATCGGCGGGGAAGCCTTGGCCGACGACCTGATCGCCCGTCTTCAGAAGGACTAGAAAAAAAGGGGCGCCCCCTAAGGGAGCGCCCCTTCGATCCTGAGCTTTTAAGCCTTCTTCTCGACCGGGAAGCCCTGTTCCTGCCAGGTGGCGATGCCGCCCATGAGTTCCTGGACCTTGAAGCCCTTGCGCGCCAGTTCGAGCGCGGCCTTGGGGGCCAGAGCGCAGGTCAGGTTGGCGCAGTAGGTGACGATGGTCTTGTTCTTCGGCAGGGTGTTGAGCTTGGACACCAGGTCGGCCAGCGGGATGTTGAGCGCGGTCGGCAGGTGCGCGGCGGCGAAGGCCTCGGGGCTGCGGACGTCGAGGAGGCAGATCTCTTCGGCTTTCTTCTCGAGGAGGGCCTTGAGCGCCCACGGCGTCATCTCGAAGGCGAGCTTGGCTTGGAAGTACTGGACGTTGGTGAGTTCGAGGGTCTTCGGCTCTAGAACGGTGTTGCTGGGGGTCATGTTTGGTCTCCTTGAGATCACGTCTGCGGCCATCCTACCAAAAGGCGAGGGCCCCGCATATGATCTGGGTCAACCGGCCCGGCACTATAGATCCATAGGTCCATTGTACCGTGGGAATGTTCCCTTTCGGCCCTTCTAAGACGGCGGCAGCCGAGCTACACTGTGGGCGTGAGAACGAACACGGTCCGCCAGGGTTTTGCCTTGCTGCTCCCGCTGCTTTTATCGCTTTCTGCCGTTCCCCGCCAGGGCTCGGCGGCCAGCCCCATCAGCCGTCCGGTCTTGCCCGGCAAGGGCGCGGTCATCGCTTGGCTTCCCGGCGCGCCCAGCCTGAACCCGGTCATGCCCGGCATCACGCGATCTCTTGTAGCCCCCGGGCTCGTTCCCATCGGGCTGACCCCGGTCATGCCGGCCGCTCAGGTCCTGGCTGTGACGGCGGCGGCCCCGCAGGACAATCACGGCGTCACCCTTAGCGTGGAAGCTTTGAGCCAGGCCGGCGAGGACGGCCGTCTTGAGTCCGCGATCCCCGTGGTTTTCGACGCTTCCGTCTCTCGGCCCGCCGCCTCCGAGCCGGAGACGCTCGGTTCGCAAGGGGCGCCTTCGGGCTATTTAAGCCCGGCGCAGCATGCCGCGTCGGGCCGCTCCGCTTCCCCGGACGAGGTGCGCTCCGAATACTCGGTCTTCCTCTCCAAGCTGGGTTTTAGGGACTACAGCGCTCAGATCGACGCCAACCTGCGCGACGAACGCCAGACGGCCGCTCAAAAGACGGTCCTGGAGTTCAACCGGGAGCGCTATCGGGTCATCGACGCCGCCCGCGACCTGGCCGCCGAAGTCATGGTCGGCCTGGCCGAGCAGGGATATTCCAAGGGCTCCGTGGAGCGTGCCGTCGATCTGGCGGCTCGCCTGATCAGCCTTCAGCCTATCGCTCCGCCGTCCACGCTGCCGCCCGAGGTCGCCGCCAAGGACAAGGACGGCATCGTGGCTTGGCTGAGCGCCGTGACCGTGCAAAGGATCGGCCAGCACCTTACTCAGATCGTTTCCGACGTGGTCAAGACCGTCGTCGCTCCCAAAGAGCTGGCTGGTTACACTAAGGACATCGAGAACCCCAGCGAAGATGCCGAGCAGACCAAGCAGTTCGTCCGCCGCGTCGTGAAGATCAAGGCGATGACGGAGACGCTTTTGGTCTCCGCCTATACCGACTCGGAGATCGGCCAGACGCGCTATGCCGGACGCGCCCTGGCCGCGGCGCTCGTCCGCTTGTCCAGGAACGGCGCAAACCCTGGGATCGAGAAGGCCTTGAGCCAGAAGCTTCGCGAGCGCGGGCTATACCTCGAGAACTTCGTCGGCGACACCCTCGTCCTTCATGACGTGTCGCAACCGGGCAAGGCGGCGCGCTTCAAGCTGCGCAGCGGCGATTTCCTGGGGGAACGCAGCGGAGGGCGCGAGGCCGCCGAGATCACCTTCGCGGTGCGCCCGGCGTACCGTCTTTGGCTCAAGGCTTGGCGCCAGGACCTGACCGGACGCATGCTGGGCCTTTGGGCCAACCCCAAAGCCGCGCCGCATTTCGTCGCCGGCCAAAGCCTGCGCAACAAGCTCAAGTTCGGGCTCTGGAAGCTCAAGAAATGGGTGGCGGCGCGGCCTTTCATGGAAAAGGGCTACTCGCATGTGGGCATGGCCTCCGTGGAAGCGGCCGACGGCGTCGCCATGGCTTGGGCGATGGATAATTATCCCAACGCCTCCGCCGGCGGCATCCGCAAGATCGGCATCACCGAGCAGTTCTCGCAGAACGGCCCTTACCTGAGGCTGGGCATGTCCCATATGGACGCGGACAAGGTCTGGGAGTCTTATACGGCCGCCGCCGCCAAGAACGGCTACCAAGAGACCGTCTACGCATCCAAGGACGGCGACTGGCCTTCGCGCATCGGCCGAGAGGATTTCGAAAGGCTGGCGGCGCTCCCTAAGAGCCGGTCCAAGGAGCTCCTGGCCGAGCTCAACGCGCGCGCGGTGAGCGTGCTCGAGGAGATGCTCACGCGCTTCGGCGTGGGCTTCGCCTACGGCTTCTCCAATGAGCTCTGGTCGGCTTATTGCAGCAGCACCATGATGCTCGCCTATAACATGGGCGGCCAATTCGAGATCCAGACCTATCGCGACATGTGGAACCCGATCATCCTGCTTATGAAGCGCCTCGGCATCGGCGACGCCAAAGACCAGAACACCGACGGGCGGATCATCTGGCCGGGCAGCCTCTTCCTCGACCCCATGGTCGCCAAGCACGACATGGCGCGCTTCCCTGAATTCACCGCGGTGGGCCGCCTCCCGGATCCCAATACCATGCCCGCGTATGTGGAGATGGACCCGGCCTTGACGAAGGCGCTGGTCGCGATGGTCCGGCTCTCCTCGGAAGGCTCCATCGAGCCCGACGGCGGCGTCATCGACCATGCCATCCGGACGCATCTGGATCGGCGCGGCGATAAGAGCCGCAATAAGAACGGCTATCGCAGCGGCGCCAGCCACGGCTCCGGTTACTCGGCGGGTCTTGAGGCCCTCTTGGGCGATGGCGACGACGATTAACCCCAAGCAGGAAGAGATGCGCCGCGGCCTCGCCCTGCTGGAGGCCTTCGCCTCGGACCCCGACTTGATGCGGGGCCTCGACGAGGAAGAGCGCATCCGCTTGATGAAGGCGGCCGGCCGTCTGGCCCGGCCCGCCCGCCTGCGGCGGTCCCGGGTTTCGCGGCTCGAGCGCCAGGATGCGAAGATCGCCGCCACCCTTGCCGACCGCGCCGCGCGCGCCGCCACCGGCATCCGCACCGCGCGCCTCGCCCCGGTGTTCACCGCGCCTCTGCCGGCGCTTGCCGCCCCCGACGCGCCCGTGCGCCATCTCTCTCGGCCGCAGGGCTGCTATGTCTGTAAGCAGGATTACACGCGCCTGCATCATTTCTACGATAACATGTGCGTCGACTGCGGCGATTTCAACTACGCGAAGCGCTTCCAGACCGCGGACCTCGGGGGCCGCACCGCCTATATCACCGGCGCGCGCCTCAAGATCGGCTACCAGGCCGCGCTCAAGATGCTGCGCGCGGGCGCGCGGGTCATCGTTTCTACCCGATTTCCGCATGACGGCGCCAAACGTTTCGCCGCCGAGCCGGACTTCAAGGACTGGGGCGCGCGCGTCCGGGTGTACGGCTTGGACCTGCGCCACAGCCCGAGCGTCGAGATCTTCTGCCGCTATCTGACCCAGACCGAGGACCGCCTCGACGCCTTGTTCAACAATGCCGCCCAGACCGTGCGCCGCCCGGCGGCCTTCTACGAGCATCTGCTGGCCCGCGAGGCTTTGACGTGGTCGGGGCTGTCGCAGGCGGAAAAGAGCGTCCTGGCCGGGCATTACGAGGTGACGGCCGCCCTGGGCGGCGCGCAGCCGGCGGGGGATCCGCATGCGCTGACCACCTGGTCCGGCGGCGCCGTCGGCCTGGGCCTGCGCGATTCGGCGCGGCTTTCCCAGGTCCGCATGGTCTATGACGACCGGATCATCGCGAAGGAGATCTTCCCCGCGGGAAAGCTGGATGCCGACCTGCAGCAGGTGGACCTGCGCATGATGAACACCTGGCGCATGACCTTGGCCGAGGTGCCCACCCCGGAGCTGCTCGAGGTCATCCTGATCAACTCGGTGGCGCCCTTCATCTTGGCCGCGAAGCTCAAGGGGCTCATGCTGCGCCAGGTCACCGGCGACAAGCACATCGTCAATGTGACGGCGATGGAGGGCATCTTCTCGCGCGGGACCAAGACCGACAAGCATCCGCACACCAACATGGCCAAGGCCGCGCTCAACATGATGACCTTGACCTCGGCGCGTGATTACATCAACGACGGCATCTGGATGAACGCGGTCGACACCGGCTGGGTGACCGACGAGGATCCGGCGGCGCATTCCTTGCGCAAGCAGGTCGAGCAGGATTTTCAGCCGCCGCTCGACATCGTCGACGGCGCGGCGCGCATCCTCGACCCGTGGTTCACGGGCCTCAACACCGGCGTCCACGCCTCCGGCAAGTTCCTGAAGGATTATAAGCCTTCGAATTGGTGAGGGGGGCGCCGCCGGCTATCTCTGGCAGACCGGGCAATAAAGGCTGGTGCGTCCGCTGATGGGCTTGAGCGTGGGCTTCAGCGGATGGCCGCAGCGCCCGACCTTGCGCCCATAGACGCTGACGTGGTCTTGGAACCGGCCGGCCCGGCCCAAGGGGTCGAGATAGGCCGCATCGTCCAGCGTGCTGCCGCCCAGCTTCACGGACAGGGCCAGCAGGCGCTTGATGGCCGCGCAGAGCCGCGCCGCATCCCGGCGCGACAGGCTCGCCGCCGCGCGCCCGGGCCGGACGCCGGCCTCGAACAAAGCTTCGGTCGCATAGATGTTGCCGATGCCGGCGATGATCCTTTGGTCCATCAGCATGGCCTTGATCGCCGCCTTGCGGCCGCGCAGCGACTGGAACAAGGACTCGGGCGTGAAGGCGTCCGACAAGGGCTCCGGGCCGAACTCGGGCAAGGCGCAGCCGACGCGCCCGAAGCGTCGCGCGTCGTGGAACTTGACCACCGTGCCCGCGACCGAGAACTGGAAGCGCGTGTGCGTCCCATGGCCGCCGAGCACGATGCGCCCCGACATGCCCAGATGCAGGATCAGGTCCTTGCGGCGGTCGAAGCCCAGTATGAGGTATTTGCCGCGACGTCCCACGGAGGCGATCTTGGCGCCGACCAGGCCGTCGAGCGAGCCGGGCAAGGGCTTGCGGTAGAACGTGGGCTTGCCCAGCTCATAGGACGAGATCTTCAGTCCCAGCAGGCGCGATTCCAGCACGCGCCGGACGGTTTCGACCTCCGGCAGTTCAGGCATCTCTAGTACTGCGCCACGCCCGGGTCGATGCGCTCCGACCAGGCGTGGATGCCGCCGGCCACGTTGACGGCCTTGAAGCCTTTTTTCAGCAGGATGTCGACGGCTTTGGCCGAGCGGCCGCCCATCTTGCAGTGCACGACGATCTCCTTGGTGATGTCCAGCTCCCCGGAACGCTCGGCGACGGCGCCCAGCGGGATCAGCGTGGACCCGGGTATGCTGGCCAGCTCGTATTCATGCGGCTCGCGCACGTCGAGCAGCACGAAGCGGTCCTTGCGGGCGAGCTTATCCCGCAATTCCTCGACCGAGATCTCCGGCATGGCCTGCGGCGGCGTCTTCAAGCCGCAGAAGGCTTCGTAGTCGATCGGGGCTTTTATCGTCGCGCCGGGGCCGCAGACCGCGCAGGCCGGGTTCTTCTTGAGCTTGAGGGTGCGCCACTCCATGGCCAGGGCGTCGAAGAGCATCAGGCGCCCGATGAGCGGCTTGCCGATGCCTAGGATGAGCTTCAGGGTCTCGAGCGCCTGCATCGTGCCGATGACGCCGGGCAAGACGCCCAGCACGCCGCCTTCGGCGCAGGAGGGCACCAGGCCCGGAGGCGGGGGCTCGGGATAGAGGCAGCGATAGCAGGGGCCGTCCTTGGCGCCGAAGACCGACAGCTGGCCCTCGAACTTGAAGATCGAGCCGTAGGCGTTGGGCTTGCCGGTCAGCACGCAGGCGTCGTTGACCAGGTAGCGCGTGGCGAAATTGTCGGTGCCGTCGGCGATGACGTCGTACTGCCGGAAGAGGTCGATGGCGTTGGCCGAGGTCAAGCGCTGCTCGTGGAGCTGGACGTCGACGTTCGGGTTGAGCGCGTTCAAGCGCTTCTTGGCCGAGACCAGCTTGGAGGTGCCCACCGACGGCGTGTCGTGGAGTATCTGGCGCTGCAGGTTCGAGGCGTCCACGCTGTCGAAGTCGACGAGGCCCAGCCGGCCGACGCCGGCGGCGGTCAGGTAGAGAGCCAAGGGCGAGCCGAGGCCGCCCGCGCCGATGCAGAGGACCTTGGCGCTCTTGAGCTTCTTCTGCCCTTCCGGCCCCACCTCGGGCAGGATCAAATGGCGGTGGTAGCGCTGGAGCTCTTCCTTGGTCAGCGCCGCCTCCGCCGTCGCCGAGCCGCCGGCGATGGCCGGCACGATGAGGACGGCGTCGCCGTCCTTGACCGGGGTATTGAGCCCCTTCAAGTCGCGGATGTCGTCGTCGTTGACGTAGATGTTCACGAAGTTGCGCATCTTGCCGTCATCGGTCAGGAGCTGCTTCTTGAGGCCGCCGTGGCGCGCGAAGAGGGCATCGAGCACTTCTCCGGCGGTCTTGCCGTCCAACGCGACCTGCTCCTGTCTGTCCGCGAACGGCCGCAGGGCCGACGGGAGCTTCACTTGCACGCTCATGCTACCTCCACTGCTTCTTCGATGAAGCTTTCTCCATCCTCGCTGCGCATCCAGCTGCGCGAGCCGGCGGTCTTGCCTTCCATGACCGAGACGATCCAATAGCTGTAGCAGGGCCAGGCCCGCAGCAGATCGAAAGGCGACGGCCAGGCCGGCACGCCGGGGTGGGAATGATAGAAGCCCACGATGCTTCGCCCGCTGCCCGACAGCTCCTCTTCCACCTTCGCCAAAAGCTTGGGGTCGATCTGGTAGCGGCGCGTGCGCTCGCCGGATTCCCAGCCGTTGGGCAGCGGGCGCACCGCTTCGACGACCACGGGCCGTCCGAGGACTTCGAAGTCCTCCGGCGTGGGGCCCAGAAGAAAGCCGCAGCATTCCTCCGGGAAGGCCGCTTCCGCGGCGGAGCGGACCAGGGCTTCGACGGCCTTGGTGACTGAGAGGCTCATTCTTGCCAGAAGCGGTCGCTGAGGTAGCGTTCTCCCGAATCGGGGAGGATCGTGACGATGACGGCGGAGGCGGTTCCTTCTTCCGTCAGCCGCCGTGCCAGGAGCCCGGCGGCGGCCAGGTTCGCCCCGCCCGAGGGCCCCAGCAGGAGCCCGCGGCGGCGCGCCATGTCGCGGCAGACCGCTTGGCCTTCTTCGGTCGAGACGGCCAGCTTCTCATCGGCCAGCGCGGCATCGTAGATGCCGGGCACCAGCGCGCTGGCCATGTGCTTGAGGCCTTCTAGGCCGTGCAGGGCGGCGTCGGGCTCCACCGAACAGGTCTTGATGCCGGGCTTGAGCGCCTTGAGTCGCCGGGTCGTGCCGATAAAGGTGCCGCTGGTGCCTAGGCCGGCCACGAAGTGGGTGACCTGCCCTCCGGTCTGCTCGAAGATCTCGGGGGCGGTGGTGTCGAAATGGGCGCGCCAGTTGGAGTCGTTGTTGTACTGGTCGGCGTAGAAGTAGCGGTCCGGCTCGGCGGCATGAAGAAGCCGGGCTTCTCTGATGGCTCCGTCGGAGCTTTCCAGGGGGTCGGTGAAGAGCAGCTCGGCGCCGTAAGCCTCGAGGATCGAGCGGCGCTGCTTGTTGAGGCTGCCGGGCACGGCCAGGCTGAGCTTGATGCCCAGGCGCGCGCAGATCCAGGCGTAGGCGATGCCGGTGTTTCCCGAGGTGGCGTCGAGCAGGGTCTTGCCTTGGAGGAGTCCGGCGCGCTCGGCGTCCTGCACGATGCGCAGGGCGGCCCTGTCCTTGACGGAGCCGCCGGGGTTGTGCCATTCGGCTTTGGCGAGGATCTTCGTCGCGTTCTTTATGAGGGGGAAACAGTGCGTCAGATCGAGCAGCGGCGTGCGCCCGACGGAGAGGGATTCGGAGCGGCTCAGGACGGCCATCATATCAGGTTACCATTGTTGACTAATTCAGTCAAGATTGCGCCTTTCCCCGAGTCGTTGGCTCCAGCGCCGAGCATGTGGTAGGATGGGCGGGATGGCCAACCCTCGGCTGCCGAGCGCCAACGTCGTCTTAAGCGCCGCCTTCTGCGCCTCGGGGGCGGCGGGGTTGATCTATCAGGTCGTTTGGTTGAGGCTGCTGCTGCGCGCTTTCGGCAGCACGACCGCCGCCGCGAGCACCGTCGTGGGCGTGTTCATGCTGGGGCTGGCCGCCGGAGGCTGGATCACCGGACGCTTAGCGGGAGGGTGGCGCCGCCCATTGCGCGCTTACGGCTGGTTGGAGCTGGCTTTGATCCCAGCGGCGCTGGCCGCAAGCGTGCTGGCCGCAAGGCTGCCCGCGCTTTGGCTGGCGCTGCTGCCCTCGGAAGATCCCCTCACCGGGCCCGCCACGGCTCTGCGGGTCGCGCTGGCGATGGCGGTGCTTCTGGCGCCCGCGGCGCTGATGGGGGCCACTCTGCCGCTCTTGTCGGACCACCTCAAACGCCAGAACGCCTCCGGGTTTCCCCTGGCCTGGCTCTACGGCGCCAATACCCTGGGCGCCGTGGCCGGCACGCTGCTGGCCGGCTTTGCGACCCTCGGTTGGCTGGGCGAGAGCGCCACGCTCGGCCTGGCGGCCGCGCTCAACGCCGCGGCGGGCTTGGCCGCCTTCTCGCTGCCCGAAGCCTCACCGGGAGAAGAGCTGCGCGAAAAAGACTCCGCTGAGTCTCCCTGGGCTCGGCGCATCGCTCCATTGATGGCGGTATCGGGATTCTGCGCGCTGGGCGCGGAGGTGTTGTGGACGCGGCTGCTGGTCCTGCTGATGGGCACCTCCGTATACGCTTTCTCGGCCATGCTGGCGTTGTATCTGGCCGGGGTGGCGGCCGGGAGCTTCGTCTGCGGGCGCTGGCTGGCGCGCAAGCGCGACCTGGGCACGGCGTTCTGCGTCCTGCAGGCCACGGCCGGGCTCTCGATACTCGTCACCTTCGAGGGCTACCTCCGGCTGGCGCTGGCACGCACGGGCAGCGTGTACCTGTATTCGCCGCTCCAGTCCCCGTGGGATTTCCTGTGGCTCTTCGCCGCCGCCGGCATCGTCGTCGTACCGCCGACGCTGGCCTACGGCGCGCTCTTCCCCGTCGCCGCGCGGCTGGCTGATGAGCGCGGCGGCAGCGCGGCGGTCGGGCGCCTGTACGCTTTCAACACGCTCGGGGGCATGGCGGGGTCCTTGGCGGCCGGCTTTCTTTTGGTGCCGCTGCTGGGAACGCGCAACGCCTTGTACTCGCTGGCCGCGCTGCACCTGGCGCTTTCGGCGGCGACGCTGCCGGCCGGGGCGGCGCGCAGGTTCCTGGCGGGAGGGCTTGCCTGCGGCGCGCTGGCGCTGGCGCTGGCGGCGGCCGCGCCCAACTCCGTGACGCGCATCCTGGCGGCGCGCCTTTTTGCCCGCGTGCCCGGCACGATCGACTTCCACCGAGAAGGCGTCTCGGGGTCGGTCACCGTGTCTCGTGACGCCATGGGCAACGCCAACCTTCTGATCAACGGCATCATGGTCTCGGGCAAGGGCGATATCGGCGCTCTGATGGCGCACCTCCCGCTGGCGCTGCTGGAGTCGCCGCGCCGGCTGCTGGTCATCGGCCTGGGCGCGGGCAACACGTTTCGCGCCGGGCTCGATCACGGCGTCGAGACCGAGGCCGCCGAGCTTGAGCCCGGCGTCCTTGAGGCCTTCAAGGTCCTCTGGGCCGATCACGCCGCCTACCTGGGCAGCCCGCGAGGCCGCGTGATCCTCAACGACGGGCGCAACCTCCTGCTGGCCTCGCCGCGCCGCTACGACGTCATCGTCATGGACGGCTCGCCGCCGATATTCGCCGCCGGCACGGTCAACCTCTATACCCGCGAGTTCATGGGTCTGGCGCGCCAGCGCCTCTCCCCGGAGGGCATCCTCGCGCTGTGGCTTCCGATGAGCTGTTTCGAGGACGACGCGCGCCGCGTCGTGCGCTCGGCCGCCGACGCCTTCCCGAACCTGTCGATGTGGATCCAGCCGCGTTCGGGCGGAGCGCTGCTGCTGGCCTCGCCCGCCCCGATGAGCTTCGACGGAGCCGCCTTCGAGCGACGCATCCGCGCCCGCGGGCTCTGGCGCCTGCCCTACCTTCGCGCCGGCCAGATCGGGCCCGAAAGGATCGTGCCCGAGCGCGTCCTGCGGCTGCTGGCCTCCAGGCGCCCGGCGGTCACCGATGACCTTCCCGCCACGGAGTTCCCGCTGCCGCTATTCTTGGCCCGAGCCCGGCGGCTTGAGGGCAGCGACGACCTGATCTTGCTCCTGCGCGCGCCTTGAGCGCGGGGTCAGAACTCGTCGGTGAAGCCCACGGTGCCGGTCACGCCGGTCTGATAGGCCGAGACGCGCCGCTCGAAGAAGTTCGCCAGTTCCTGGACGTCCTGGAGCTCCATGAAGCCGAAGGGGTTCTTCGCTTCGAACATCCAGCCGATCCCTAGGGCTTTCAGACGCTGGTCGGCGACGAACTCCAGGTACTGCCGCATGTCCCGGGGGGACATGCCGGCCACGCCCATGCTCAGCACGTCCTCGGCGAAGGCCATCTCGACGTCGACGGCTTCGCGCATCATCTCCGCGATGCGGTCCTTGAAATCCTGATCGAAGAGCGTGGGGTCTTCCTTGCGAGCGGTGGCGATGACCTCGAAGGCGAAGCTGATGTGGCAGCTCTCGTCGCGGAAGACCCAGTTGGTGCCGGCGGCCAAGCCGTTCAAGAGGCCTTTGGAGCGCAGGAAGTAGACGTAGGCGAAGGCGCCGAAGAAGAACAGCCCCTCGATGCAGGCGGCGAAGCAGACCAGATTGAGCAGGAAGCTCCGGCGGTCCTCGCGCGTCTTGATCTCGTCAAGCTTGTTGATCGAGTCGATCCACTTGAACATGAACGCCGCCTTCTTCTTCAAAGACGGGATGTTCTCGATGGCGGCGAAGGCCTGGGCGCGCTCGTCGGGGTCGGGGATGTAGGTGTCGAGCAGGGTCAGATAGAACTGCACGTGCAGCGCCTCTTCATAGAGCTGGCGCGACAGATACATCCGCGCCTCGGGCGAGTTGACGTGCTTGTAGAGGTTCAAGACCAGGTTGTTGGAGACGATCGAGTCCCCGGTGGCGAAGAACGCCACCAGGCGGTTGATCAGGTGGCGCTCGGCCGGGGTCATCCGGTTGCGCAGGTCCATGATGTCGCCGGAGAAGTCCACCTCTTCGACCGTCCAGGTGTTCTTGATGGCGGCTTGGTACATCTCGTAGAACTTCGGGTACTTCATCGGGCGCAGGGTGAGATCGAAGCCGGGGTCCAGTATCATTCGTTGTTCTCCTAGCCGGTTATTGGCAGCTTTCGCAGTTCTCTGGGTTTTCCAGCGAACAAGCCACGGCGGCGGCGTCTGAGACGGGCGCGGGGGCGGGGGCGGCTTCCACGGCCACGGCTTGCGCCGTCGTCTTGGAGATGCGGGTGGCCGGACGCGAGCGCAGGTAATACGTCGTCTTCAGGCCTTTCTTCCAGGCGTACATGTACATCGAGGACACCTTGCCGATCGTCGGGCTCTCGATGAACAGGTTCAACGACTGGCTCTGGTCGATGAACGCTCCGCGTTCGGCGGCCATGTCGATGACCGAGCGCATCGGCACCTCCCAGACAGTGCGGTAGATGGCGCGCACGCCCTCGGGGATTTCTCCGATATCCAGGATCGAGCCTTCGGCGTGCTTGATCTTCTGGCGCATCTCCTCGGTCCAGAGGCCCAGGGCCTTGAGCTCGCCGACCAGGTAGCGGTTGATCTGGAGGAACTCCCCGGAGAGCGTCTCGCGCTTGAAGAGGTTGGAGACCTGGGGCTCGATGGCCTCGTAGGAGCCGACGATCGAGGCGATGGTGGCCGTCGGCGCGATCGCGATGAGCAGCGAGTTGCGCAGGCCTTTGGCTTTCACCTGCTCGCGCAGGGCGTCCCAGCGCTTCGTGTCCTGCGGCACGACGCCCCAAGAGTCGAACTGAAGCTCGCCCTTGGCGGCGCGCGTCTCGGCGAAGGAGGAATGCGCGCCGTATTGGACGGCCAGGTCGACGGAGGCCGATAAGGCGGAGTAGTAGACCTCTTCCTGGATCTTCTGGGACAAGGTCCGCGCCTCGGGGGCGTCGAAGGGCAGGCGCAGCTGGAAGAGCACGTCCTGCAGGCCCATCACGCCCAAGCCCACCGGCCGCCAGCGCTTGTTGGACGCCGCCGCCGGCTCGGTCGGATAGAAGTTGATGTCGATGACGCGGTCGAGGTACTTGACCGCCAGCTTGACGTTGACCGCCAGCTTCTCGAAGTCGAAGAGCCCGTCCGCCACGTACTTGGCCAGGTTGATCGAGCCCAGGTTGCAGACGGCCGTCTCGCCGGCGGAGGTGACCTCGATGATCTCGGTGCAGAGGTTCGAGGAGTGCACCGCCACGCCGGGCTTGCCCGTCTGGTTGGCCTTCACGTTGCAGGAATCCTTGAAGGTCATCCAGCCGTTGCCGGTCTCAGCCAGGCATTTCATCATCCGCGCGTAGAGGTCGCGCGCCTTGACCTGCTTGACGAACAGGCCTTTGGCTTCGCCTTCGGCGTAGAGCTTCTCGAAATCCACCCCGAAGCTGTCGGTCAGGGCCGGCATCTGCTTGGGGTCGAAGAGCGACCAGAGGCCGTCCTCCTCGACGCGCTTCATGAAAAGATCCGGGATCCAGTTGGCCGTGTGCAGGTTGTGGGTCCGGCGCATCGGGTCGCCGGTGTTGTCGCGCAGCTCGAGGAACTCCTCGATGTCGGCGTGCCAGGTCTCGAGATAGACGGCGCAGGCGCCCTTGCGCTTGCCGCCCTGGTTGACGGCGGCCACCGAGGAATCCAAGGTCTTCAGCCACGGCACGATGCCGTTGCTCTGCCCGTTGGTGGAGCGGATCAGGGAGCCGCGCGAGCGCACGCGGTGGTAGGCGATGCCGATGCCGCCGGAGAACTTGGAGAGCAGGGCCACGTCGGTGTACTTCTTGTAGATCTCCTCAAGGTCGTCGACCGGGGAATCCAGCAGATAGCAGGAGGACATCTGCGGGTGCTTGGTGCCGGCGTTGAACAGGGTCGGCGTGCTGGGCATGTACTCGAAGGCCGACAGCAGGCCGTAGAGCTCGATGGCCTCGGCCGCCGTGTCGCAGAGCCCGCAGGCGACGCGCATGAAGAAATATTGCGGCGTCTCCATCACGTCGCGGGTGTGCGGGTCCTTGAGCAGGTAGCGGTCGTAGACCGTCCGGAGGCCGAAATACTCGAAGAGGTCGGAGCGGGGGGCGTCGATGGCCACGTTGAGCTTGCGGGCGTTGGCCGAGACGAAGGCGGCCGTCTTGTCGGCGATGAGCCCGGCGCGGTGCAGGGCCCCGACCGACTGCGAGAAGCTCATGATGTCCTGGTTGGAGACCTCCTTCTGGACGAAGGTGGTGAGCAGGCGCGCGGCCAGGCGGGAGTATTCGGGCTCCTCGGCGATGAGCAGGGCGGCCGTCGAGATGGAAAGGGTGTCGAGCTCGCGGGTCGTGGCGCCGTCGAAAAGGCCGCCGATGGTCTTGGTCGCGATCTTCATCGCGTCGACGTGGCTCAGGCCGGCCGAGCAGCGGGCCACGGCGCGGACGATCTTGTTGACGTCGACTAGCTCCATGGAGCCGTTGCGCTTCTTGACGCGCATCGTGGTGATCGAAGCGTCCTGCGCGGGTTCGGCGGGGGTCTGCGGCGCGTCGGTCCCGGGCGACATCCGGGTCGTTGCTGTTTCCATTCAAGTTCTCCTGCTTCGGCCGCTTTTCAACGCAAAATTGGATGCGAAAATCTTAGCGGGGCTACAGTATAGGCGTGAATCCATCTTTTGTCAACAAGCTATTTTCTTTTCGTGATTGGGGGTGGTTCGCTCGACGAGAAAGCGCGTCATCGGCGGTGCGCGAAAGATCCGGCGTCGCGCGCGAAAAACACGCGCGGGAAAACCAGCGCGCCTGCGCGGGAGGATATCCGGAGAATAGATGGTAATAGACAGCGGACAACGGTCACCAGCGCAGCCTGCCGATAAAAAAAGAGCTAAAAAGGCAGTAGATGACACGCTATGGAATCTTGCGGAACATCCGCACGCTGCAGCAGCCCCCGCAGTCCATCACGCAGGCCTCGAACCCGCAGCGCAGATAGAGGGCGATGGCGTCCTGGAACCTCAGCGACGTCTCTAGATCGAGCCGCCGAACGCCGCGGCGCGCCGCGCGTTCCATCAACCCGTTGAGCAATCGCCGCCCCAGGCCGCGGCCGCGCCAGGCCCGGTCCAGGTACATGCGCTGGACTTGCGCGGCGCCCCGGCGTCCGACTTGGAGCCCTCCGCAGCCGATCACTCGCGGTCCTGCCAGCAGGACCAGGAACTCGCCGCCGGGCCGCAGGTAGGCCGCGGGGATGTCGCGCAGGTCTTGGAGCCCGTTCTTGTGGTCGCGCCAGAGCCCGTATTCCCGGAACACTCTTTCGACGAGCGTCCCGATCCCGCCGGCGTCGCCGGCGCGGTAGCGCCGCAGCGTCGGCGTCCGCGATCTGCCCATCAGGTCCGGCGGTGGTGGGGCTTGGGCGCCTGCGGGGCGGCCAGCAGGAAGGCGGCCAAGCCGACGATGAGGAAGGCCAGGCAGGCTTGGAACACGAGGAATGAGAGTATCTTGAGCCAGGCGAAGCCGGGATGGACGAAGCGCACCAGCCAGCCGGCGCCTTCGCCGGCCAAGGCCGACAGGAAGGAGGCGCTGATGAAGGACCTTTTGAAAGTCTCCGAGTAGTAAGGCGAGAAGATCATCAGGTGCGTCAGGATCAGCACGACGACGGCCATGACGGGCAGATGGGCGTGGGTGACCTCGAGCATCGAGGCGGCGCTGCGGGGCTGGGAGTATTCCGCTTCGGAGCCGAGATAGTACGCTTGTACGGAGGACGGCGTCAAGGACATCCGGGTGAAGTACATGAAGGCGTTGGTGCCCCAGAGGCCCGCCAAGAAGAGCAGCGCCCAGAAGAGCGTCAGGCGCATCAGGGGATGGCCTTGGAAGCCGCCTTTCTCCATGTATTTCATCGGCTGGTCAGTATACGAATTTTGGGATGGAGCACGGCGTGGACGGCGAGGATGCGCCGGACCCCGCTGGACAGGGTTTCCGAGGTCAGCGAGGCTCCGGTCATGTTCCGGATGGCGCGATGGACGAGCAGGTCGTCCTTGAGCTCCTTGCCTTGGAACTGCTTCAGCCAGCGCTCCGAGGGAAGGTAGTCGTCGGGCTCCTGGAAAGACAGCAGTTCGACGAAGCGCACCGCGCCGCCCGGTTCCAGGACCGCCATGAAGGTCTCGGGCATCGTGCGCACGACGTGGGTGTCGAAGTAGGCGTAGCCGAGGACGCCGGCCGAGGAGGTCCCGACGTAATAGCTCCAAACCTTGGACCCGATCTTGACGCGCCCGTCGGCCTCGGCGGCCTTGAGCTGCTCCGCATCGAGATAGGCGGTGCGCCGGTCGACCTTGACGCCAGCCGGGAAGGCCAGCGCCAGGGCGTCCTTCTGCGTCATCAGCACCCTCCCCAGGACGGGACGCGCGCCGAGGAGGAGCAGGACCAGGACGGCGAGGCCGCGGGGGAGCTTCATCTCAGAAGATGTACGCCAGGCCCAGGTTCCACTGGTTGACGCCCGTGCGGGCTTGGTTGAGCTTCCACTGCTGGTCGAGTTTCACGGCTATCTGGGGGATAGGCTTGTAGGTCAAGCCGACGGCGTACTCGACGCGGCTGTTGGCCGGGTTCTTGGAAAAGCCTCCGGGGGTCCTCCATTGCGTATCATAGCGCTCGTAGCGGAAGAACGGCGCCAGGTAATGGGTGCTCCGGGTCAGCGACAGGACGTTGAACGCCGCTTCGGCGTAGCCTCCGAAGAGCCGGCTGCCGACGGTGGTCCGAGCGGCGTTGGTGAAGCCCTGGAGGGAGTTCACCGTGTCGGCGTTGCCGATCGTGCCCTCCGCGTAGAGGGCTTTGACCTCGGCGCCGCTGTGCTCGGCCTGGGCGTGGACCTCCCACAGCGAGACCGGGACGGCATGCACCGCGAAGCCCTGGTCGGCCTGCCCTTGATAGAGCGAGGCGCCCGCGCGCGCGCCTTCGATGGGCGACACGTCGAGGCGGCCCACCCAGGCCAGGTCCTCGGCGAAGCTCTTCGCGCCGGAGGAGCGCCCGCTGCGCAGGCCGTTGGCGCCGCTGAAGCCGGTCACGCCCGTGTTGGTGACGGCCTGCAGGCCGGTCATCAGGTAGGTCCGGTAGGAGAGCATGCCGTACTCGCCGAACACGCCGACGCCGTTCTCGCGCCAGGTCGTGGGGATGATGGTCTGCTCGACGCTGGGGCGGCGCGCGCCGTGGAAGGTGGTGGGCTCATGGATCTCGTTGGTGATGCCCATGGGCACCAGCATCATGCCGGCCCTGACCCCGAAGGGTTTGCTGACGCGGAAATCAAGGTAAGCCTGTTCGAGGGAGGCTTCCCCGCGCCCGTTGCCGGTGGTGCCGTGCTCGAACTCGAGCTCGGAGTTGAACAGGATCCAGTCGTTGAACTTGTAGCCCGTGTAGAGCACGGCGCGCAGGAAATCCGCTTCGTCGCGCAGGCCGGCGGCGTCGGCGTCCTGCTTCCGCTTGGAGAAGTTCTGATAGGTCATCTCGCCGTAGCCGCCGATGGAGACCTTGCTGGGCGCGGCGCGATACACCTTGCTCGCGGCCGGGGCGTGGCCCTCGCTGGCTTTGTCGGCGGCCTGGGGTTCGACGGCGGCCTCTCCCATCTTCATGCGTTCGATCTCTTGAGACAGGGCGTCGAGCTTGCGTTCCAGCTCCGAGACGCGGTCCGCCGGCAGATCGGCCTGGGCGGCGGCGAAGAGGGGCAGCAGGATGGTCAACAGCAGGGCGATGAGGGCTCTCATGGGTGTTCTCCTTTATAGGACTGCAGATAGGGGGCGCAGGCGGGCGAGGCCGCGGGGCCGGCCAGAGAACAGCCGGCGTAGGAGTCGGGCGCGCCCCGGACGAAAAGGGCGGTGGACCAGGCGTCGGCCTCGGCGGCGGAGGGGGCGACGACGGTGACGGAGCCTCCGGACAGGATTTTCTCCCTGGAGAAGGGGGACACGATGTGCCCGGGCTGCTCGGCGTTGCCGGAGGTGGAGGCCGAGGCGTCGCGCAGGGACAGCTCGCGGCCGTCCTCCAGGCGCACGGGCCAGCCCGAGCGGCCCGGAGCGTCGCCTAAAGCGTAGACCTGGCCGCCGAAATTGATGAAGGCCGAGCGTACGCCCGCCTGGCGCAGGGCCAAGGCGGCATGGTCCAGGGCGATGCCTTTGCCGATGCCGCCGAAATCCAAGGACATGCCTCTCTTAAGGAATCTGACGGAGCGGTTCGCCGGGTCCAGCCGGACCTTGCCCGAGCCTAGCGAAGCGTCGAAGGCGCCGCCGCTCTTGAGTCTGTAGTCCTGGGACGCGGCGACGGCTTCCCAGAGGCTTTCGGAGCAGGCGAAGGGGCCGGCGGCGGCTTCTCGGTTCATCCGGGAGGCCTCGCTCTCTTTATTATAGAGACTCAGGACCCCGTCCCAGCGGGCGATCTCGGCGAAAGCGGCGCTGAGGCCTTGGGCCGCCGCGGGGCCCTCGGCCGTGATCTCGCAGGCCGTGCCCATGACGTACTGGACGCGGGTCAGCGCGCGGGCCGGCAAGGCCAGGAGCAGGATGAGGGGCGCGGTCTTATTGAGACTGTATTTCAATAACAGAATTCTAGCACAGAACCTTATTGATATGCAATATCAATAAGGAGGAGGGCTAGTTCTTCGCGGCGCCCAGCTTCGAGATGATGCCGTCGAAGTGCTCGGCGGGATAGGCGCCGCGCACGGGGATGCCGTTGAGCAGGAAGCCGGGCGTGCCGGAGAAGCCGAACTTCTTGGCTTCCTGGACGTCGGCCTCGATGCGGTCCTTGACCTCTTGGCTCTGGGCGTCCTTCTCGGCCTTGGCCATGTCGATGCCGAGGCCCTTAGCGGTCTCCTTGAGGAAGGCCTCGCTCAGCTTGTCCTGGTTCTGGTAGAGGGCGTCGTGGAACTGCCAAGCCTTGTCTTTGGACTGCAGCGCCACCGCCTCGAACCACTGCGCCGCGGGCATGGCCAGGGGGTGGAAGGACAAGGGCAGGTGTTTATAGACGAAGCGCAGGTCGTTGCCGTACTTCTTGAGCAGCGTCTCGGCGGTGTGGAAGCCGCGCGAGCAGTAGGGGCACTGGAAGTCGGAGTACTCGACGAGCGTGTATTTGGCGTCCTTGGGGCCGCGCACATGGCTCTTGTCGTCGATCTGAGCCGTCTTGGGGTCCTTGAACGAGGCTTCGAAGTCCTTGCGCTCGTTCTCCTGCTCCTCGGCCTGGGCGCGCATCTGCTCCTCGCGGGCCGCCTCGTTGACGAGCTGGAAGAGGGTCTTCTTGTCCTTGCGCAAGGCGTTGATGATCAGGTCCGGGTTCTTCTCCAGCGCGTCTCGCAGGGCTTCGCGCGAGATGCCGGCGGCGGCTTTAGGGGCGGCGACGGCGGCCGCCGAGGCCTGCGTGGCGAGGGCGACAAGAGCGGCGCAAAGAAGCGGTTGGATGCTCATCGGGGTTCTCCAGTTCATGATTTTTTACCGTCCAGCAATTGCAGGATATCATTTTCGACCTTCTTAGGGTCCACCTCGCCGATATAACGCCGGCGCATGACGCCTTGGGCGTCGATCAGGAAGGAGGCGGGCAGGCCGTAGACGCCGTAGTCGCGTTCGGTCCGGCTGTTGGCCAGCAGGAAGGGGAAGCTGAGCCCGCGGCTGGCGACGAACGGGACTACGACCTTGCGGCCGTCCTGGTCGACGGAGACTCCGACCACCGTGAAGCCGCGTTCCTTATGCCGGATATGGAGGGACTCCAGAGCCGGCATCTCCGTGACGCAGGAGGGGCACCAGGTGGCCCAGAAGTTCAGCAGGACGACCTTGCCCTTGTAGTCTGAGAGCGAGGTCAGGCCGCCGTCGAGGGCGGCCAGCTGGAAAGGGGGGGCCGGGTTCTCCAAGCTCGCCTGGCTGGGCTTGGTCAGGGTCTTGAGGCCGGCCAGGACCAGCAGCAGGCCGCCGGTCGCCAGGATGAACCATAGAGTGCGCAGCTTCATGCGGGTATGATAGCAAGCCCGGCGCTAGCCGTCGAGCCGCGCCAGCTCGGCCAAAAAGGCCGCGCCGTACTCGCGCCGCTTCTTCTCGCCGACGCCGCTGACGCGGGCGAAGGCGGCCAGGTCGCGGGGCAGGTCGCGCGCCATCTCCCGCAGCGCGGCGTCGGAAAAGACGATATAGGCGGGCACGTCGCGCTCATCGGCCAGGCGCTTGCGCAGGCGGCGCAGGCGCTGGAAGAGCCCCTCGTCGCAGCTGATGTGGCCCGCGCGTTTGGCTTTGGGCACAGCAACGGCTGAGGGCCGGGTCAGCGTCACCTTCCGCCGGCTGGCCAGGGCGCGCTTGCCTTCCTCGGTGAGCTCCAGGACGCTGAACTTCTCGCTGGATTGGCTCAGCAAGCCTAGGCGCACGAGCTCGCGTCCGATCTGAGCCCATTGCGGGCGGGTGTGCTCCTTGCCGATGCCGAAGGTGGATAGCTCCGAGTGGCCCCAGCGGCGGATCTTCTCCGTGTCGGCGCCGGTGAGGACCTCGACGACATGGGCCAAGCCCACGGAGAAGCGGCTCTTCTCCTTGATGCGGTAGACGCAGGACAGCAGCTTCTGCGCCGCCAAGGTGCCGTCGAAGACCTCGCGCGGCGAGAGGCAGTTGTCGCAGGAGGCGCAGCCGGATTCAGGGAAGGCTTCGCCGAAATAGCCCAGCAGCTCCGCGCGCCGGCAGCGGGAGCTTTCGGCGTAGTGGACGATCTGCTGGAGCTGGGCGCGCGCCACGCGGCGTTCGTCTAAGTCCTCCTTCTGGTCGATGAACATCGAATACTTGACCACGTCGCCCGCGCCGAAGAGCAGCAGGCAATCGCCCGGCAGGCCGTCGCGTCCGGCGCGCCCGGTCTCCTGATAGTAGCCTTCGACGTTCTTGGGCAGGTCGTAGTGCGCGACGAAGCGGACGTTGGGCTTGTTGATGCCCATGCCGAAGGCGATGGTGGCGCAGATGACGCGCGTCTCGTCTCGTAAGAAATCCTCCTGGCGGCGGGAGCGCTGCTCGGGCTCAAGGCCGGCATGATAAGACGCGGCTTCGATCCCGGAGGCCGCCAGGCGCTCGGCCAGGCTGTCGGCCGTCTTTCGGCTGTGGCAATAGACGATGCCGCTATCCAGAGGACGTTCCTTCAGGAACTCCAATAGCTGGTCGAAGGGCTTTTGTTTGGGTATGACGCGATAGGTCAGGTTCGGGCGGTTGAAGGAGGCTTGATAGACGCGCGGCTCGCGCAGGTCCAGCTGCTCCACGATATCCTTGCGCACGCGCTCGGTGGCCGTCGCGGTCAAGGCCATCAGCGGCACCTTCGGCAGGAGCCGGCGCAGGTCGGCCAGGCGGCGGTATTCCGGCCGGAAGTCATGGCCCCATTCGCTGATGCAGTGGGCTTCGTCGATGGCGACCAAGTTGACCTTCCAAGAGGCCAGGTCCTCCAAGAAGCCGGAGAGCATCAGGCGCTCGGGAGCGACATAGAGGAGGCGGTATTCGCCTTGGTGCAGAGCGCGCAGGCGCGCTCTAGCCTCGCCCGCCTCCAGCGAGGAGTTGAGGAAGGTGGCGGGCGCCCCGGCCGCCTGCAGGGCGTCGACCTGGTCCTTCATCAGCGCGATGAGCGGCGAGACGACGACGGTCAGTCCGCCTCGCCGCGCCAGGGCGGGCAGCTGATAGCAGAGCGACTTGCCGCCGCCGGTGGGCAGCAGGGCGAAGACGTCCTTGCCGGATAGGGCGTCCTCGACGATCTCCCGCTGCAGCGGCCGGAAGGAGTCGAAGCCGAAGCAGCTTTTGAGGACGACGAGCAGCGGGTCGCTGTCGGTCACGAGGGGCGGCGTCTGGCCCCGGCGCGGCCGGGCCGGTAGCCGGCCTTGGGGGTCGAGTGGACGTGGTCGTGGAAGTCGCGTTCGGCGCGCCGGCGGCGGGCTTCGAGCGCCTGCGGCGGCGGGTTGGCGGCGATCAGACAGTCGCAGCCGGAGCCGATCAGGTCCTTGCGGCCGGCCTGGAGCAGAGCCTCGCGGACCTCGAAGTAGTTCTCGGGCTTGAAGAACTGCATCAGCGCGCGCTGGAGCTTGCGGTCGCGCAGGTGGCGTGCCACGGGGACGGCGGCGCCGGTCTCGGGGTCCTTCCCCGTATAGTACATCGCCGTGGCCACGTCGAACGGGGCTGGGATGAAGTCCTGGACTTGATCGGGCTTGTAGCCATAACGCTTCAAATAGACGGCAAGGTCGATCATCTCCTTGAGCCCGGAGCCGGGATGGCTGGCGATGAAATAGGGCACGAGGAACTGCTTCTTGCCGGCCTTCTCGTTGGCCTGCTTGAACTTCTCGGCGAAATCCTCGAAGGTGTCGTGGGCGGGCTTCTTCATGGCGGCCAGCACCTTGGGGTCGACGTGCTCGGGCGCCACCTTGAGCCGCCCGCCGACGTGATGGGCGGTGAGCTCCTCCATGTATTCGGGTGAAAGCCGGGCCAGGTCCATGCGGATGCCGCTGGCGACGAGCACCTTGTCGACGCCCGGGATCCGGCGGGATTTTTTCATCAGCTCGGTGAGCGGGCCGTGGTCGGTGCCCAGGCACTTGCAGATGGTGGGGCTGACGCAGGAGAGGCGCTTGCAGATCTTCTCCACTTCGGGCTTGGTGCAGCGCATCTGGTACATGTTGGCCGTCGGGCCGCCGATATCGGACACGGTCCCCTTGAAAGAGGCGTCCTGGCCCATCGCTTCGAGCTCCTTGAGCACGCTGCCTTCCGAGCGCGATTGGATGGTGCGTCCCTGGTGGGCCGTGATGGAGCAGAAGGTGCAGCCGCCGAAGCAGCCGCGCATGATGGTGACCGAATCCTTGATCATCTCGAAGGCGGGGATGGGCTCGGTGTAGGAGGGGTGGGGCCGGCGCGTGAAGGGCAGGCCGTAGTAGAAGTCCATGCGCTCCTGGCTGACCGGCAGCTGAGCGGGCGTCTGGACGACGGTGCGCTGACCGTGCTTCTGGGTGATCGTCTTGGCGTTGAAGGGGCTGGTCTCGCGGTGGATGAGGTGCGTGGCTCTTAGGAACTTATCCTTATCCGCCTTGATCTCTTCGAAAGAAGGGATGGCCAGGACGTCGGGCCCCGAGGGCACGGCTTCGCTGGCGCCCAGCGCGTAGGCGACGCCGCGCAGGTCGCGCAGGCCTTTGATGGGCTTTCCTTCCTTAAGATGCTTGGCGATGGCGACGATGGTTTCTTCGCCCATGCCATAGGCCAATAAGTCGGCCTTGGAGTCGAGCAGGATGGAAGGCTTGACGGTGTCGCTCCAGTAGTCATAATGACCCAGGCGGCGCAGGCTGGCCTCGACGCCGCCGGCGATGACGGTGACGCCGGGGAAGGCTTCGCGGGCGCGCTGGCAGTAGGGCAGGGTGGCGCGGTCGGGGCGCAATCGGATCTTGCCGCCGGGGGAGTAGGCGTCGTCGTTGCGGACCTTCTTGTTGGCGGTATAGTGGTTGATCATCGAGTCCATGTTGCCGGCGCTGACGCCGAAGAAGAGGCGCGGGCGGCCGAAGGTCTTCCAGGGCTCGGCGGAGCGCCAGTCGGGCTGGCTCAGGATGGCGACGCGGAAGCCCTCATGCTCGAGGACGCGGCCGAGGATGGCCATGGCGAAGGAGTAGTGGTCGATGTAGGCGTCGCCGGTGACGAAGACGACGTCGACTTGGTCCCAGCCGCGCGCCAGCATCTCGCGGCGGGACATGGGAAGGAAGCGGCTCAAGCGGGCGGGCGCGGGTTGCATGCGTGGGGTGGGGGGGTTCTACGGCCGCCGTCTCGCGTCTAGAGCGAGAAGCCAGCACTGCATTATAGCAAAGGTTGTCGACGGATGCTGATAGGCAGACGTCGTCCCCAAAAGCTCACGCGGCTTCTAATGATGCCGCCGCTGCAGGTAAGCAGGAGGATCAGCGACAAGGAGGCTTTGCGTTCGAGCATAAGCCTTAGTATGGCGCCCGTTCTCAAAAATGACAAGAGCAAGGGCCCATGAGGTTTGGGCCGAAAGACCCTCGCCGTTCCCAGCGATCCGGCGCATACTCCTCTCATGCGAGCCGCGATCCTTGCCGGCGCCTTGGCCGCCGCCCTTCTTCCTTCGCGCGCGTCCGGCGGCGAGGCGCCGTGGGTACCTCTCGATGAGTTCCAAGCGCTGATCCGCAGAGCCGGCGCGCTCCATGAGACCGCCGCCTGCGCGCCCGTGCTCGCCGCCCCGGACCAAGCGACGCGCCAAAACCAACTTGCCTGTCTTAAAGCCGCTCTGAGCGCGCGCAAGGCGCCGGGCGTGGCGAGGGGCGAAGCCCGCCTGGAGCCCGACGAACGACGGGCGCTGCTCGCCTATATCGACTCGTTCGCCTACTTGATCAACAAGGCGCTGCGCACGGGAGACAAATCCTATGTGGATCGGCATGCCGCGGACATCCGCCTGCTCCGGCGCGCCCTGGACCATCTGCCCGCCTTCGAGGGTGTCGTGTTCCGCGGCTCCGACTTCCCCCCGGCCGGCGGCCTCGGTGCGGGAGCCTTCGTCGACCCGGCCTTCGTCTCGACGAGCCTCAGCTTCGAGATCGCCGAGCATTACGCGGGGGTGGGCGGCTACCTCTACGTCATCCTCAGCCGCTCGGGCCGCCTGCTAAGCTACGACAAGAGCGTGGCCGAACTCGCCGCCGAGCAGGAGGTCCTCTTCAAGAACGGCGCCGCCTTCCAGATCCTCGAGGTCCTGCCCCAGCCCAAGGATCGCCGGACCGTCGTGTTCCTGGCCGAAAATCCTTAAGCCGCGTCTCCCTGCGCTCCGGGCTTGACGATGGCGCGCGCCGGGCCGAACAGGGGTGCCAGAGCCCGCCGGTCGAGAAGCATTTGCGGCGCATCGTTCCCGCCTGAAGCGCCATTGCCTCGAAATTCTTCGTTCCAACTTGCGGCCTGGGTATTATAGCCTGGTGGCGGGGCGAATTTGGGGGAGAGCTCATGATAACATCCATGGTGTTGTGAAGAGTGCCTTTATTTGGCCCACGAGTCACCGGGCGCTGGGGCTGTCGGACGTCGGCTTCCGGCTGATCTTCCTGCGGCGGCCCGACCTGGCTTAGAGGTCGAGCGTGTTCAGTTGGGCTAGGGGCAGGGCGGTGACTTTCTTCGATAATTGAAATGCCCGCCGCCCCGGGAAGACCACCCACAAGTGCTCCAGGCGCAGGTCCTCAAGAACGACTCGCATGGATTTGGTCATGGTCGGCGCGTCCGTGTATTTCATCTCGAATCCGTAGCGGCGGCCTCCGCGCGCGATCAGCAGGTCCAGTTCGGCGCCCGCGTGGGTCCGGTAGAAGTAGGCGTCCCGGTCCGCGTCCAGGCGCCGAATGACCTCTTCGATGGCGAAGCCTTCCCAAGAGAATCCCAGCCGCGGGTAGGTCTGGAGTTCACGCTCATCGCGCAGGCGCAGGAGCGCGTGAAGCAGCCCGCTGTCGCGGAAATACACCTTCGGCGCTTTGACTAGGCGCTTGCCCAGATTCTCGAACCACGGCGGAAGCTGGCGCAGCATGTAGGAGCCGGTCAGGATGTCGAGGTAACGCTGGGCCGTCGCCTCCTGGGTCTTCATCGAGCGCGCCAGGTCCGAGGCGTTCCACGTCTGGGCTTGCAGATGGGCCGCCATCATCCAAAAACGGCGCAAGGCGGCCGCGGGGACGCGGATGCCGAGGCCGGGCAGGTCTCGCTCCAGATGGGTCCGAATGAAATCGAGGCGCCAATCGTAGCTGTCCTTTTCGCTCCGCGCCAAGAAGGAGGGGGGCAGCCCGCCGCGCCGCCATAGGCGTTCGGCGCGCGCGTATCCCGTTTCGCCCAGCGTGAAGCCCTCCATCTCCACGTGGGCGATCCTGCCGGCCAGGGATTCCGACACTCCCCTGACAAGCTCGGGGGAAGCGCTTCCCAAAAGCAGGAAGCGCGCGGGCAAAGGCCGGCGATCGGCCAAGACGCGTAAGAAGGGGAAAAGCGCCGGCTCTCGCTGGCATTCATCGATGACGACGATCCCCTTTTTGTCTCGCAGGTTCAGCGCCAGGGTTTCGCGGGTCAAAGGGTTTTCAGGGTCCTCGAGATCGAAGAAGGACGCGTTGGAGCGCGCGGCCAGGCGTCTGGCCAAGGATGTTTTTCCGCATTGGCGCGGACCTAGCAGGAGCGTGACGGCGGAGCGCTTGAGCGTTCGGGTCAGGCGTTCTTCCAGAGATTTTCTGGGGACCCAGCTCATGCTTGAAAATTACCATATAGGGTGGTAAATTACAAGGATTAGATCGCGGCCCTGGCGAAGCCGGGCCTCGGCGGGTGGCTCCCTCAGTCGTTCCTGACGATGGTCTTGAGGATGCGGAGGATCTTTTCGCGGTGCCGGGGCGGCACGTCCCGCACCACCGCGCCGAGTTTTCTCGCCCAGCCGCGGTCTTCGCGGGCCTTCTGGAGCGGGATGTCTGCGAAGAGTTTGGCGATCGGCAGGGCTAAGGCGTCGGCGATCTTCTTGACGGCGTTGATGCTGGGCACGGCCTTGCCGTGCTCGACGCGGCTCAGATGGCCGGCGTCCATCCCGACCACGTCGGCCAACTGCTGCTGGGTGAGGCCGCGAACCTTGCGCTCTTCCCTGATGCGCCGCCCCAGGAGGGCGAAGGTGTCGGCCGTGGAGGAAACCATCGCTCATTTTAGGCAAGGCCTACGAGGCTTGGTACCTGCATACGACGAAAGGTTGGCGGCCGGACCGCGAGGCCAGCCGCTGCTTCTTCCGCTACGCGATGGCTAGTCATGGCCTCATCCGTTCGGTCGGCCAGGCGACCGCGCGCGACCACCGGCAGGCTGAGGAGCTGCCCAACCTCCTGCTCCCCGAGGAGATCGGCAGCGCCTGCCGGGAGCTGGTCGATGAGAGGGGCTTGGGGCCGATGGAGGAAGTCTACGGCGCGACGTACCGCGCCTTGGAGTTGGGGTGGCGGCCCTTCCGGGACCTGGTGCGCGCTCAGTATTGGGGCAACCCCTCTCTCCTGGAGCCTAAGAACGATCCCCACGCGGGGACGCTCCTGGCCGACGCGGCCGGCCCCGAAGTCCCGGCCTATTTCCAAGACCCGGCGAAGCTGGCGGCGGCGAAAGCCTACTACCGCGGGCGTTTCCAGAAGTTCCTCAAGGCTTCGAGACCACCTTGAGGCAGTCCTTTTTAATGGCGCACATCTGCGCTCTGCTGGTCGTTGGCGCAGCCGCCGCGGCAAGTCCCGCTCCCAACGAGTTGGAGACCCTGCGGCGGCTCGAGGATGAGAAACGCTCCGTCTCCGGCCACCCGTACTGGTTCCCGACCAGCATCGTCGACTCCCAGGCAGCCCTTCGAAGGCCACGGTCCGGGGACAGGGCGGCCGCGCAGGAGAAGGCCGACTTGCTCCTCAAGCTCGGGCGCTTCGATCTGGCCGAGAAGGCCTACAAGGAACTCCTGGCCGGCGGCCTCGATGACCGTACCCGCGTCGAGCTATGGCACGGCCTGGCCGCGGCTCAGTTCAAACAGAACGGGGGCGAAGATCTGCCCAGCTATCGCAGAGCCCGAAAGACCTTCAAGCAGGCCGCCGCGGCCAAGCTCCCCGCCGGCGAGCTTCGGGCCTTGTCCGAGTTGGGCGTCTGTTATAGTGAATGGCACGTCTGGCTTTATGGAGGCCAGGCCCCGAAAGGACCGGTCGAAGCCATAGCGGCCTGCGGCAAGGCTTTGAAGATCAAGACGCGCGAGGAGACGGCGGCCGAAGTCAGCGAGATCCTCGCCGGCGTCTACTTGGATTCCGGCGCCGTGGAGCTGGGAAGGCTCTATTTGGATCAGGCGGTGTCCCATCTGCAGGCCGCCGCCCGGCGCGGACCGAGCGAGGCTCTGAGCTTCGACATCGCGCGGCTCAAGGGCCGTCTGGCGAACATCAAGTCGCTCGATTAGCCCGGCTAACGGCTAGGCGGTCAGAGGGTGCAGGCGCCGATGGCGTGCTTGCGCGGCTTGAAGCCGGGGTCGATGCCGTCGATGAGCTTGTTGATCTGCGCCCCGTAGCGCGAGAACTGCTCGCAGTACTGGACGTCGGTGGTGAAGGTCTTGAGCGGGACGCCGGGAAACCGGGAGGCCGGCTGGCCGGACTCGGCGGCCACCTCGTTGAAGGAAACGGGCATGAACCAGCCGTAGTTGGCCCACATCCGCGCCTCGAAGACGAACTCGACGCGGGCCTTCAAGTCCTTGAAGGCGGCGCCCTCCACCGGGTGCTTGCGGAAGAACTCCGTTTGGCGCTCCGTTTCGGCGCGCTCGTCCTTCTCGACGATGGCGACGAGTTCGCGGATCTTGGCGATGGGCCGCTTGCTCCCCTCGTCGGCGGCGGTGATGCGGTCGAAGGCGGCGTTGGTGGCGTACTTGGCTGCGGCCCAGTCGCCGGGGCTGTCCTTGAGGGGCAGCAGGACGGGCGCGGTCTGGGCGGCGACGGCGCAGCGGGAGGCCAACAGAGCCAGGGCAAGGATGTTCATGCGGGTATTTTAGCAGAAACAAGTAGGAAAGATATCCGCTCGGGGGCCGAATGATCTAAGCCGAGCGACCCCTCAGGCCCAGAGTGGGCGAGGCCGCCTCGGGTAATTAGGAAAGCATGCAAGCGATTAGTTTTGCTATCCAACCGACTTTTGACGCTAGGGGGGAGTCCAGTGCAAAGTTAAGCTATGCGTGAGATCACTTCCTTACCAGGGCGAAGCCCGCAAAGGCCAGCAGCGACAGCCCAAGGCCGCCGGCAGCCATGCCGCCCCACTTCCCGCTACGAAGAGCCCGACTCTTAAGTCCCTCGAATCCCCCCAAAGCCGCCCCCCCGGCCTGGGACTGACTTGCAACCTCCTTTCCCGCGACAACGGCCCCCGCTTTCAGATTGCGGCCCTCGGCGATGAGCTTCTCGAAAATAGGCCGCTGCTGGTCGTAGAAGGCGCCATAGCGCGGAGCATCAAGCTCCGCCGCCATCTTGAGATCAGCTAGGATGGCATCGACCGGCCGCCCTACCGATAAACCCGCAGCGCTGCGTACCATATAAGCTCCGGCTTGCTTAGGGTCTAACCGCACCGCCATGTCGGCGTCATGGTAAGCGGCCTGCTCGCGCTCCTGGCCGCCGGCCTTCATCAGCGCGTCGGCGCGGGCCGTGAACAGGATCGGATCATCCCACCCCAGCTTGATGCTCTGGGTCAGGTCCAAGACGGCGCCGTTGTTGTCTCCAAGCTCCTTGCGGCTGCGCCCGCGCTGAAAGTAGGCCATGGGATCATGAGGATCGGCGCGGACGGCGGTTTCCGAGTGCTGAAGGGCCTGGGCATGATCGCCCGTGTTGCGCGCCTGGACCGTCGCGTGGACGGCTTTTCCGCAAGGACTGTTTATCTTTTCGGGGTCGTTGATCCAGTCTTGCGGCGTATGCGGCGTCGTGGGGGCTTGGCGCGCGACCATGCGCGAGACGTGCTCGCTGTCCTTGGCGGCCGCGACGCCCTCTTCCATGCGCGGCCCCCGGCCTTCGGTGTACTTGGTCAGCTCGACTGCCGCGCGGTTTTGGGGATCGAGATCCACGGCCATGCGGCCGTCGGCGGCGGCGCCCGGGATGTCTCCTTGCTGGTACTTAGCGGTGCCTCGGACGACGAGCATCTCGGCGGTCAGCTTGGGGTCGCCTTTCGGGGTGGCTAAGGCCAAGGCTTGGTCGGCCCGAGAGCCGGCTGTCTTGAAGTCGCCGCGCTGTAGCGAGTAATGGGAGGCAGTGCTCTGGACGGCCAGATTCTCTGGATTCTTATCGGCGCGGTCCTGGACGAACGAGTCGAGCTTGGCAAGCTTCTTCTGTTTTTCCTCCAAATCCTTCGGAGACAGCGCCTTGTCGTCTTTGGCCTGCTCGGTCTTGGCTTCAGCCATCGCTTTAACGGTTGGCGCGTCGAACTGTCCCTGCCTGCCTCGGCCCGGCTTCTTGGAAGGCTCAGGACCGGCGGCCGTCAGGCCGAAGATCAGCCCGACCAGAAGAATACGACTGGCGACTTGAAGTTGGGTGGCCAAAACAATAGACTCAGTGAATGATTGGAATCTCCTTTCTTAGCGTAGCCCTGGCCATGTCGTTTGTCAATGCCGCCCCCTCAGTGAAATCGAGAGCCCTCACTTGGGACGAGCTGGCGGGAAAAATGGAAGCCGAGGGCGATAAAGAGGACGATATGGGGACCTTGTTCAGCCGGCCCGCAGGCACGACAGGAAGGGGTCTTACAATCGAACCCACGGACACGACTGATGGACGAGATCATGCATCCTCTCTGGCCCTGAATCCCACTACGACGCCCGCCAAGCGCCTAGACTTCGTACTTAGCGCCGGTGGTCCTGGGTTATTCAAGAACGAAAGCGACGAGATGTACTTCCAGACAGATCTCGACGGCAAGCTCATCAAAGCTATCTTTGGCCGCATCAAGGTCAACGAAAATGGCGAGAGGATCCTCGGCTCAGGGACCACCCAGGAGCAAGACATCGACTCCCCCCGCATCAAAGAGCTCTTTCAGAAGGAAGTCGATTTCTGGCTGAAAGGCATGTATCGCAAAAAACCTGCCACCCAACCCGTCTCCGACAAAAAAACTCCGTTGCCTAAATAATTTGTTCCCCGAGTTTTTGTGTGACATTTAAGCGCCAAAAGATTCTAATGCCGCTTCGGGAGAACCTCGCCCGACCAGCTCATGTCCTTCGGATACTAGTGGTCCACGCCAGGTGGGTAAGACTACAGCAATCCATCAGTTCTTGAAGGAATGGCCGGAGCTGGGCACCCCGTCCCGGGTCTGCGGACTTTCCAGAGCCTCTATCCGGAGGCAAGGCCAGTGCGCATCGGTGGCGAGGACACCGACCGGAGTTTTCGGCCTGTTGCTCCCGATTGCCTCCCGGGTCTGACATCGGCGGCACCAAAGACGGCGATTCTCCTTGATGATCTTTTTCCCTGGCAAATAAATCTAGCACTTTATAAGTATAAATGGCCGCATTAATTATTATTTATACTTTATTATAAATGATTTATAAGTTTTTAAAGTGGTATTGACAAGTAGCACTAATTGAACCTATACTAAGCCTATGCTGCCCGCCCTACCTTCCAGAACGACGCCCGCGCTAGACGACCTGGTCGTCAAGGTGCTCACTTCGTCCGCCGCGCTCGGCAAAGGCATCCACCCGCTGATCCTGGACGACATCGCGCGCCTGATGCTGAAGGTCAATAGCTACTACACCAACGCGATGGAGGGCAACCCCTCTAAGCTCAAGGACATCGACGCGGCACTCGACAACAAGCTCGCCAAGGACAAGACGGCGCGCAACTACCAGCTCGAGCACGTCGCCCACATCCAGGTCCAGGAAGAAATGCTCCGCCGACTGCGCGAGGAGCCGGGGCTGCGGGTCTGCTCCGAGGGGTTCCTCTGCTGGCTGCACGAACAGTTCTTTCTCAAACTGCCGGAGGACATGCGCTTCGCCAAGACCGTGAGCGGCGAGCTCGTGCCCGTTGAGCCCGGGCGCCTGCGCGACCGCGGCATCACGGTGGGAAGACACGAAGGGCCGGTGACACGTCAGGACATCGAAGGCTACCTCGCCAAATTCGACGAGCTGCTGGGCCCTGAGCGCTTGAGCGGACCGCGGAAACTGCTCGGCTGGGCTGCTTCGCACCATCGATTCCTCTGGATACACCCGTTCCCCGAGGGCAACGGCCGCGTCGCGCGGTTGCTCACGACGGCCTATGGGATCCGGATCGGCGTCGGTGATAACATGCTCTGGACCGTCGCCCGCGCCTTCGCGAGGAACCGTCCTGAGTACGACCGCCGGCTTTCGTCGGCCGACCAGCCGCGCGGGAACGATCTCGATGGCCGGGGACCTCTTTCCGAGGAGAACCTCATCGAGTTCTGCGCGTACTTTCTGCGCTGCTGCGAGGACCAGATCCGATTCATGGACAGTGTTCTGAAGCTGACCGAGCTGGAGCGTCGCTACAAGCGCCTCATCATGGCGCTGGAGTCCGAGAAGCGGCTGTCCAAAGCCGGCGCTAAAGTCATGCTGCGGCTGCTGCTCCAGGGCGAGATGCCCCGCGCGCAGGTCCTTGAGATATGCGCCGTCAAACAGCGCCGCGCGACGCAGATCATCAAGGAGCTGCTGGACACGGGGATCACGCGCAGCGAAGCCGCTTACGGTTCGCTGCGGCTTAATATCACGGCCGAGATGAGCACGGCATTATTCCCGGAGCTGGCATGATCCTCGCCGGCCTCCTCCTGCTCCTGTCGGCCGTCCCGGCGGGGACCGGGGTGTGCACCGACGTCGTCATCCGCGGGTACCGCAAGGCCGGCGTGGACCTGTAGGTCTCGGTTCACGAGGACATGAAGAGGGATTTCTCCGCCTACCCGAGGAAGTGGGGGCGCCGCGAGCCGGACCCGAACATCGACCACCGGCGGGTGCCGAACCTGATGACCTATTTCCGGCGCGAGGGCGCGGCGAAACCGCTGATCATCCACAACATCGGCCGCGGGCATGGGTTATGGCATCACAGGCGCACCAGTAGGGCCAAAGTGATCCGGTTCTCGGTGTTGCGCAGGTCGGGCGTGAACCCGGCCACGGCCGATCCCGGCGCGCCTTGATTGCCGCCTGCGGGCGTGACTCCCCCGGGGCCGGAGAAGTAGTTGACGTTCGCCTCGCGATGGTTCCATTCGGCGCGCCAGGTGACGTATTGGTTCGGCATGTAGTCGAAGGTGAGCGAGGAGTCCCAGGCCCTGAACTTGTCGCCGGGGTTCTGCGTGAAATGTCCGGCAGTGCCCGAGAACGCAGTGGCCCCGTTGATCGGGGGCGTCAAGACGAGGTAGCGACCGGGATTGTCGATCTGTCCCCCGCCGAGAGTCAGGCCGTACTTGTTCTTGGCGAACCAGGCGCGATGATAGACCATCCAGCCGAGAAAGGATTGCTTTGGCCTTCCGCCGCCGCCGAAGCAGCTGACGCCGCCGCCCTCCTCGCAGCCGGCATCCGCGGTGATCGAGAACGCCGCCTTGCTCGGTCCCATTGCGTTGGGCGAGTCGTAGTACTTGTACTGCACGCTGTTGTCCGTGTGCCAGCGCTGGCGGCGCGGCTGTCCGGGCGTGTCGTGCCCCCAGTAGTTGTTGGTCAGCAGCGACCACGCCCCGCTCGGTCGCCACAGGACCTGCGCGCCGAAGCCCGGGTCTTCGTTCTGCTTGCCGTAAGTCTGGAAGCCGTTGACGAGCCAGCCTTCGATCTTGAGCTTCTCCGTCGGAAAGGCCTGCAGGCGCAGACCGTTGAAGTACCACGGAGTGTTGGCCGAGACGTACGACGGGGTGTACGCCCAGTTTTCGTTCTGGTAGTAGCTGAACAGGCCGACATACGACATGAAGATGCCGGCGTCGAGATTGACGCCGTGCAGAGCGTCCCAATGGTAGCCTCCAGAGGCTTCGGAGAGGTGGCGGTAGGCGTCGTCGAGCTTCCACTGGCCCCGGTTCGGGCTGGAGTCGTTGCGCGCCGTCATCTGCGAGTACATGCCGAACTGCGTCATCAGACGGCCGCGCACGCTGCCATAATGCAGGTCCCCGCCGACCCCGAGCTGTTGAAGCTGGAACTCGTTGGTGCGCCCGACCTCGCAGGCGCCGACCAGGGAATGATCCTTCGGGTTGTTGAAGCTGTAGGTATAGTTCACATCGGCCATGAATTGTCCCGTGAACCAGTCGTTATTGATCAGGGGCTCGGCGACGCGGCTGTTTCCGTTGAGCCAGGTGAAGTCCGCGAAGGCGAACGGCTCCGATCTCGTCTGCGGAACCTTAACGCTCTCCTTGGGCGACGCCTTTTTCTCGAGCTCCCCCAGCCTCTTCCTCATGTCCTCGATTTCCCGGCGGAGTTCCGCATCCGGCGAGCCCGTTTGAGCGAAGACCGCGGGGGCGCACAGTAGACAAAGGGCGGCGAGGAGATGTTTCATGGCCTCATGATAGCGCGAACGGCCGTTAACGAACCATACCGGGCCCGTTATCACGGCGTTTAGTACCCGCGTACGGGCAGCACGACGATCCGTACCCCGTTGAACTGCAGGCGGCGCGCGAGCAGATCCGGGATCGGAGAGGACCTCCCGATCCTGGGCCTAAAGACCCTTCCTTTCTCACTCCCTTCGCCGTATCCTGGGGGATCGATGAGAAACAGCAACGGACTGAACGTTCTGACGGCCTTGCTCATATTCTCGCCGGCATGGGCGCAGGCCCAGCCGGGCCCCGTCTTGCTCCAGGCGAGTCAAAAAGACTTCGACATGGTCTTCAGCGCGCCGTTCTTGGAACCGGGCTTGAACGGCCGAGCGCCTTCGGGTGATGAAGCGATGCGCCACGGCGCCATCGAATGGACCTCGGCCGCCGGCGGCCGGATGCCGGTCAGCATGTGGTACAAAAAGGCCGTCGTGGAATTTCAGACGTCGCCCGACCGCAAGACCCTCACGGCGCTGCGCGTCGATCTGGGCAACAACGGCTTGGACGTGTGGCGCCATCGCCACGGCTACTTCAAGACCGCGCAGGGCTACGTCTGGAACAGCCGGGACGATGTTCGGCCCGCCATGAGCGCGGCGATGGGCGCCGATTACGACGCCAGCCTTTCCGGCTTGTGGACGCTCTGGGCCAGAAGACTCCTTGAGCGGCTGTTGGCGGGATCGGAGGTCGCGCAGGCGACGCCGGCGGGCGAGGAGGACGGCTACGCCAGGTTGAATAAAACGATGCCGGTGCGCTACGATCGCAGGGGCCTCGTAGGAACGGCTTCCGGGGATTTTTACATCCGCCTCTGGGGCGTCCCGGTCCGCGTCGGGTTCACGATCAAGGGGCACCAGCCCACGCACGGCAACCCTTGGCTCATCGACCTGGCCCGAGGCATCGAGGTCTCTTACTATAGGGAAGAATGGCGCAAAAGGCACGGGTACGCTCAGGGCGGGGCTTGGGACGCTGATTTCAATGAGCCCAAAGGAGATATCGCTCAGTCCGGCCCGCTCCTAGACGACTTGCTGGACCAGGACGCTCAGTTCTGGGCCGACGCCGCGGTCCATATCATCCTCGACGGCTTGAACAGCCAGCTCAGGGAAGCCATCGGCGCCTCCGCCGAACCCGCCGAGCCGTCTCCTGCGCCGAGCGGGGCGACCCTCGAGGCCCTCGAGGCGCGGCGGGCTTGGCCGCAATAAGTCCTCCGGCCCTCTACGGAGTTCCAACTGAACGCCTCAATCGGCAAGTGCGGCGCAACGCAAGGCGATTTCCTGAGGACTTCATGTTCACCCTAACATCTGAAGAGTTCAAGTCTTTGATATGCCAAATTGGCATATCAAAGAAAGGCAGAGGGGGACGGCGTAAATTGCCCATGGTGTTCACGCAAGAGGGTGTGGCTATGCTTTCGAGCGTGCTCCACAGCGACCGCGCCCCGGCGACCCAGTCAAGACAGATAGTCGGGATGCTGATACGCTGGTGCGATACCATCGGTCAGGTGACTTGACTGCGGTTCGCGTCCCCAGTTATCCCCAGCACTTCCAGCGTTGGAAGTGCTGGGGATAACTTTGTTATTCAGGCGCCCGGCGGCCGTATCGCCGGGCGCCACCGGACGCCCCCGCGGGGCGGCCGGAGCCGTGGGGGCAAGGGGAAAGGAGAGGACACTGGGCCGATTTATGCGTCTAATGGCAATGGACTTCCCGAGTCCTCATTTTCAACAGTCCGGGAACATGGAGAACAGTGCCGTTGACAGCGGCTTCGTTGTCGACTATACTACAGGCGGTATTCCTCCGTGACCTCGCCGATCAAGAGCCAGTTATCCCGTTTTTTCGCAGTCTGCAGCGTCCTTTTCCTTGTTGCGGGCGCGGAAGCGGCTTATCTCAAGTCGCCCTTCGGAGACTACCAGATCGCCATCCCCGGCGGCTGGACGGCGATACAGGACTCTGACGGGACCCGCTACACCGAGACGACGTTGCGCTCGGCGGCCAAACCCGACCAACTCTTGACGATCCGCTGGTACGCCCACGGCGCCTATCATTCCCTGCCGGGCGGCTCGGAAAGCTATAGCGGGGCCGACGCCTTCATCGATTCCGTGCTCACCGATGTCTATCAAAGCCCTTCCTCGCTGGTCTCGCCCTGCTCCGAGATGGAGCTGGCGGGACGCACGGTCCGGCAGTTCACCGTGAAGGGCAGCTACGTCAAGAATCGCATCCCTTTCTGGGGCAAGCAGCTCAACGAGAGCGCTCAGCGCAGCTTCCACCCGGGCCAGCATGCCTATACCGTCATCCCGAACCCGAGGGGCTTCTACGCCTTGATCTTCGTGGCGCCCGCCGACAATTTCGCCAAGTCGAAGAGCGTATATGAGAACCTGCTCAAGAGCTTCCAGCTCCTTGCCGCTGAACCGCTCGATCCCGCCGATGAGCGTTCTTACGTCGTCCCTCTGCCCGCCAACGCGGAGCTCATCGAGGCGCTCAAGTCGGGCGGCCGGGACGCCCGGATCAAGGCGGCCTTGGAGCTGGGCAAGCGCCTCTCCGCCGGCAAGGAAGTGAGCGCGCCGCTGCTCAAAGCCCTGCGCGACGCCGACGCGAAAGTGCGCATGGCCGCGGTGCGGGCCTTGGGCATGATCGGCCCGGCCACGCGCGACGTCGTGCCCGGCGTCATCCGTTCTCTCAACGACGGGGACCTCGAGGTCCGCCACGCCGCCCTGGACTCGGTCCAGCGCCTGGGCCCCGGCGCCTCCTCGGCCATCCCCGACCTCATCGAGCTCTTTCGCGATTCCGACGGCGAGATCCGCTCCCACGGCGCCCGGGCCCTGGGGCGCATCGGCACGTCCGCCCTCCCGGAGCTCATCGTGGCCTCCAAGGACGCCGACGTCCGGTTCCGCCTCTCCGCGGCTCAGGCTCTCGGCGAGCTGGGGCCCCGGGCCAGACGCAGCCTGCCCGACTTGACGCGCCTGCTCAAGGACGCGGACCAGGACGTCCGCGCCGCCGCCGCCGAGGCCCTGGGCCGCTTGGAGACCGGCGCCCGCGGCACGGCGCCGGAGCTGGCGGCCGCGCTCAAGGACGAGCATGCCTCGGTGCGCTTGCAGGCGGCGCGAGCCTTGGGGCGCATCGGCCCCTCCGCCGCCGCCGCGGTGCCCGAGCTTTTGCCTCTTCTGGCGGGTGACGGCGAGCAAGCCGAGCTGGCCCGCGCCGCCGCCTCCTCCCTGGAGCAGATCGGAGCTCCCCGGGAGGCGGTCGAGGCCCTCGTCGCGGCGTTGAAGTCCGAGGATAAGGCGCTGTCCGCCAGCGCCGCGGCGGTCTTGCGCAAGCTGGGCCGCGCCGCTCAGCCGCCGCTCATCGCGCTGCTCAAGGACGAGAAGCCCGAGCTGCGGCTGCGCGCCGCCGAGCTCTTGGGCTCGGCCGGGCTCGATGAGGAGGCCGTCATCCCCGAGCTCATCCGCGCCTTGCGCGACGCCGATGAGCGCGTGAACGCCGCGGCGGTCACGTCCCTGGGAGCTTTGGGGCAGACCCGCGATTCCCGTTCCAAGCTGGTCCGCGCCTTGCGCGACCGCAGCCCTTTGGTGCGCCGCGCCGCGGCTCAGGCCCTCATCGGTCTCGGAGACCTCGCCGAGCTCATCGCCGATTTCATACAAGCCCTGAAGGACGAAGACCCCGCGGTGCGCCGCAGCGCCGCCGCGGCCCTGCGGCTGTGCCGTCTCAACAAGGACGTCGCCACGGACCTTTTTGAGTCCCTCAAGGACCCGGCGGAAGAGGTCCGGCGCGACGCCGCCTATTCTTTGGGGATGCTCGGCCCGGAGGTGTTCAAGGAGCTCGACCTGGCTTCGCGCGGCCCGAAGGCCTCCATCCGGGTCAGCGCGGCCTCCGCGATGGGAGTCATCGGCGCCAACAAGCCCAGCTTCCGCGAGGCGGCCTCGCGCCTGGAGGAGATGCTCGAGGATCCCTCGATCGACGTGCGGATAGCTTCCCTGGAGGGCTTGGGCCGCATCGGCCCCGGAGCCCAGGCCGCGGTGAAATCGGTCAAGTCCGCCCTTGAAGATCCCTTTGACGGCGTGCGCGCCCAGGCAGCCCAAACCTTGGGCGCTTTGGGCCCGGAGGGCCGAGGCACCGTGAGCGGGCTGGCGGCCGCTCTCAAGGACCCCAGCCTCGAGGTCCGCCGGCAGGCGGCGTCGGCCCTCGGACGCTTCGGCCCCGAGTCGCGCGAGGCCGTCCCGGGCTTGATCGAGGCCGTGGGCGACCGCAACCTGGCGGTCCGAGTCGCCGCCGCCTTGGCTTTGGGGCGCGTCGGCGTCGACGCCAAAGCCGCCATCCCCGAACTGCTCAAGGCCCTGCGCTACGACGAACCGGCCGGAGCTGACGCGGCGGCGGCCGCGCTGACCGGCATCGGGGCCAGCGCGAAACACGTGCTCGAGGACCTGGTGGACGCCATCGCCTCGCGGCGCTTGGCCAGCGCCATCGACGCCCTGGCCGCCTTGGGCCAGCCCCAGGACACCGCGCCCCGGATGATCTCCCTCTTATCGGACCCGGCGGAGGAAGCGCGCATCGCCGCCTTGCAGGCGTTGGCCGCGATGACGCCCGACTCCAAGGACGCGCTGCCGGTCTTTTCCTCGCTCTTGACCGACCAGGAAGGCGATCCCCAGGTGCGCGCCGCCGCGGCCGCGGCCATGGGAGCGCTCGGCCTCGACGCCAAGCAGGCCGCCTTCGCGTTGGGCACCACGATCAAGGACCCGGAACCCGTCGTGCGCCGGGCCGCTTTCGCCGCCATATCCCGGATCGGCTCCGACGCCCGCGAGTTCCTTCCCGAGCTGCTGGCCGGCTTGAGGGGAGAAGATGCGGCCGTGCGCCGCAGCGCGGCCTCGGCCCTAGGGCAGGTCGTGGGCTCGACCGAGCCTGCCGCCGCTTTGAGCGTGGCCCTGGCCGATCATGCCCCGAGCGTTCGGGCCGCCGCCGCTCTGGCCATCGCTCGCATCGGACAAGCCAAGAGCCCGGAAGCGGCCCAGGCCATCGGGCCGTTGGTCCGCCTGCTCAAGGACCGCGACGGCGCCGTCCGCGCGGCGGCGGCCGCCGCCATCGAGGGCATCGGCGTCGAGGCCCGGCCGGCGGCCGGAGAGCTCATCGCTATGCTGGGGGAAGACAGCCTTGAGGGCGTGCGCGCGGCGGCGGCCTCCGCTTTGGGCGCCGTCGGATCGTCGGAAGGCCCCAAGCCCCTGCTCGTCGCCCTGTCCGATCCGGCGGCCGGCGTGCGTTTCGCCGCCCTGAAGTCGCTGGCCCAGCTCGGCTCGATGTCTCGTTCCGTCATCGGGGACCTGGCCAAGCAGTCCGAAGGCGGCAGCGCCCAAGCCCGCGCCGCGGCGGCCTTGGCCTTGCGCGACATCGAGCCCAGCTTGAAGCAGGTGAAGCTCGACGTCGTGAGGAAGATGCTCCAGGAGCGCGACGGCGCCGTCCGCGCCGGAGCCTTGGCCGCCCTGGCCGACCACCCGGCGGCCGCGCGCGAGCTCGGCCCCGAGCTGACGTCCCTGCTCTCGGACCGCGACCGCGGCTTGCGCCTGGCCGCCGCGCACGTCGCCGGCGAGGCCGTCCTCAAGGAAGCCCTGCCGCTGCTGGTCAAGATGCTCGGCGAGGATGAGGGTGTCGAAAGCCGGAGCCTCTTCAGCAGCCTGACCGGCTTCGGGTCCGAGACCAAGGCGGGCGAGAGCGTCGAAGGCCGGAGCATCCTCATCCGCGCGCTGGGACGCTTCGGGCCCGACGCCAAGGCGGCCGTGCCGCGCCTATGGGCGTTGAGCGGACAGGAGTTCTCCCATCTGCGCAAGGAAGCCTGGGACGCCTTGGGGCAGATCGACCCCGCCGAGCGCTATAAGCTGCTCAAGCCGCTGCGCGACGCCGTGGCCGCTTCGGGGGCCAAGCTGATCAAGGGACCGGAAGGCGGCGCCGAGGCCTCGGGGACCTCCAGCATGCGCTTGCCCGGCCTGTCGGTCGCCAACCTCTCCTTCTCGGACCCGTTCGGCAAGAACGTCCTGGCCGCCGGCGACCCCGGCACCATACATTTCGAGCTCGTCAACGCCGCCGGAGCCGGCAGCGCGCGCGACGTGAAGGTGATGCTCTCCTTGGCGCCCGTCCTCGATGTGCAGTTCCCCGAAGCCCGCGAGATCGGCACGGTGCGCGGCGGCCAGACCGTCGGCGTCGATATCCCGGTGGCGGGGGGCTGGGACATCGCCGAGGGCACGGGAACCTTCACCTTGAGGTTCACCGAAGCCAGCCTCAACCCGCCCGAAGACGCCATGCTCGAGGTCCCCACGCATAAGATCCGTCCTCCGGTCTTCAAGGTGGCGCGTCTGGAGATCGACGACTCCAACTATTCCAACGACGCCTCGCGCCTGGCCATGGGCAACGGCAACCACAAGCTCGATCCGGGCGAGACCGTGGAGCTTTATGTGACCCTGGCCAACACCGGCGAAGGCGAGGCGCGCGACGTCGCGGTGTCGGTGGTGGGCGCCAATGGGTTGGAGCTGCGCGTCATCTCCCAAGGGGACCTGCGCGACCGCCACGAGCTCGGGACGATCCGTCCCAACGAATACAAGCGCTTCGGCGTCGGGGTCACCTTGGCCCGCCTGTACCAGGGCGGCGAGACCCTGCCGCTGGCCATCGAGGTCTCCGAGAAGCGCAAGCGCTTCGACGGCCAGGTGCCGTTGAACGTGCAGATAGGCAAGCTCTCCACGCAGATGCAGGTCGTGCGCGTCGGCGCCTCGACGGCCGCGGCGGCGGCGGCCATGGCCACCTTCGGCGCGGAGCTGATGCAGTTCGCCGAATACGCCACCCCGGCGCGCGAGAAGGCCTTCGCCGTCGTCATCGGCATCGAGCGCTACCGCACCGTCACCCACGCCGCCTACGCGGCCAAGGACGCCCAGGCCGTCAAGGATTACCTCGTCACCGCCATGGGCCTGCCTGAGGCCAACGTCAAGCTGCTCCAAGACGAGTACGCCACGCGCTCCGACATCGAAAGCGCCTTGGAGACCTGGCTCAAGAACCAGGTCCTGGGCCGCGGCGGGCCCAAGTCGCAAGTCTTCGTCTTCTACTCCGGCCATGGCTCGCCCAAGGCCGACACCGGCGAGTCCTTCCTGCTGCCTTACGACGGTTCGCCGGAGAACATCGAAAAGAGCGGCTACCCCCTCAAGCGGCTGTATCAGACCTTATCCGAGCTGCCGGTAGCCGGCGTCCTGGTGGCTTTGGACGCCTGCTTCTCCGGCGCCGGCGGTCCGCGCACGCTGATCGCCAAGGGTTCCAAGCCCCTGGTGGTCATGGAAGAGACGCCCGTGCCTGCGGGCGGGAAGCTGGCGGTCATCGCGGCCACCAGCGGGTCGCGCATCAGCGGCACCTATGAGGAAAAGCAGCACGGCTTGCTGACCTATTACCTGCTTCGGGGCCTGCAGGGCGCGGCCGACACCGATGCGGACAAGAACATCCGCCTTCAAGAGCTCTTCGACTACATGTCTCCCAAGATCCTCAACCAGGCGCGCGTCGACAACCGGGAGCAGGAGGCCCAGCTCTTCCCGCCCAAGGACCTGGGGCCCTGGAGCAAGGAAAACCTCGTCATCCTGAAGTGACGGCCTTAGCCGGCGCCTAGCGCCGGAGGTAGTCGAGCAGGTAGGTCTTGAGGTCTTTCCAGGTGGGCAGGCAGCAGCCGTAGCCCTGCGCTTCGGTGACGGCCGCGGCGGGAGCCATGGACTGCTTCTTGACCCGGAAGGCCGCGACGGAATAGCCCGTGCGGTCCTTGCCGTAGCGGCAGTGGACGGCCACCGGCCGGCGGGCTGGGTCTGCGAGGATCAAGACGGCCGCGTCGATCTTCTCGAAGGACGGGGTGAAGAGCCCGCTCATGGGGACGCTGAGCACCGTCATGCCGAGCTTGCCGGCCGCCTCTTGCTCCTCGGGGGATACTTTCTCGCGCACGCTGAGGACGGTCTTGACGCCGAGCGCGGCCAGCTGCTTGAGCCCCTCGGCGTTGGGTTGTCCGGAGCGGTAGACGCCGGTGGAGACTCGGGCGAAGTTGGGCAGAGGCTCCTCGCCGGAGAGCCCGAAGTCTCCGTCATCGTCTTCGCCGGCCGGCGCGCCCGGCACGGAGGCCGGCGCCTGGGCCGATACGGCCGGCGGCGCGATGAGCAGAAACAGCGTCAGCAACGTCTTCATCCACTCCAAGGGCCGCTTAGGACCTAATCCGTCATCACCGACCCGTCGGCGAAGCGTCCACGGGTGATGCCGGCTTCGCCCAAGCGGGTATGTTCGGCGCGGCCCTTCGTGAGCACGTACCGCGCCTTAACGTCGGCGGACTTCTTGGTGGTGGCTTCGCTGGCCGCCACGAAGTCGCCTCTGATGTCCATCGGGTCGATGAACTGGATCAGAATCCGAAAGAGATCCGCGTGCGACATTCCCGAGCGGTTCTTGTGGCTGAAGGCCTTGGCGAGCTTCGCCGCGCGCTCTTCGCTCGTCGGGGCCGATGAGGCCTCCGCGAGGTCTTGCACCATGCCGGCCGCCTTCCGGCTCATGCCCGCCAGCCAACTCTCATAGCCGCCGCCGTCCGGGAAAGAGAGATCACGGGCGGCCTGCGTCTCATCGTAGACGAGGCGTCCGCGATGGAACCGGCCGTTCTTGATGAGCCACGCGGCCATCGGCCGGTCATCGTCGGGCGTCCCGGCCACGAAGGCCTTGAGCAGTTCGTCCTTCGTGGCCGCCAGCGCGGCGGCGACGGCCTCTTGGTTGATGACCATGGTCATCGAGACCCAGCCCTTCTGGTTTGAATCCTCCTGGGTCCCCTCGGGGATCGGGGGGGCCTGCGGCACGGGAATCTCCATCGTCTTGTCGCTTGCGCCGCGGCGGGCGGCGCCGGCCAGGCGCAGGATCGCGTTCGCGTCCTCGATCCCGCGCCTGACCGCGGAGGCCGGCAGGCGCAGGAAGGCCTGGTTGTGGATGTACACCGCAAACGGCTTCTCGGTGGGCTTGCCCGCCGGCGCATAGGTCACGACGTCGATGTTGCGGTGCTCAAGGTCCTTTACCAGGGGACCCATATAGGGCATGTTGAAGTATTCGGCGTTCGGCGTGCGCGCCGCGTTGTGGAACTGGAACTCGCCGCCCTCGCCGGTGTAGCGCACGATCTTGTCCGAGCCGAAGCCCTCGGAGACCGTGCGATTGACGAGGAAGGGCAGGTTGACGGTGAAGTTCTTGGTGCGGGCCCGGTACTCGGACATGGCCGCGTAGGTCGGCGCGCCGAGTTTTTTTGCGAGTTCGTCCTGCAGACGGGCATAGGCCGCGCGGGTCTCCGCATTCGAGGTCAGCGAGGTGGCCATGCGCTTTGCCAGCTCCAGCAAGGTGTGGAAATTACCTTTGAGCGCTTCCGCCATCGCCTCGGCCTGCGCCGGGTCGGTGGGGTCGATGATGAACTCGAGGACCAGACGCTTGCCGTTGGACTTCGCCCGGCCGAGCGAGAGGTAGGCCGCGGTGTAGCGGTTGAGCTCCCGGGCGATCGACTTGTCGATGAACTTCATCGCGATGTTTCCGCCGTTGGTCGCGAACTCGGCGGCCGGGATAGTCGCGACGACGCCCAAGGACCCGGACCGCACATCCACGTAGTCGATGCGGAAGCGGAAACGGGTCTGTTTCTCGTTCAGGCGCCACAAGGTCATGCTCGCGGCCCCGGTCTTTGATTTCGAAAGGCCGAAGGACAGCGACGCGCCTTCCATCGCGTCCGAGAGCGACGCGCCGTAGCCGACGTTTAAGGTCAGCGGGATGCGCCAAAGTTCACCGCGGCCCATCTCCGAAATGCGCTTGGCGCTGAACGGCAACGCGAGCTTGATGTCGGTCACGTCGATGAGGCGGTCGATCTCGGCGCACGTGTTGAAGGTGCCCAGACGCCGGATGACCATGGACTTGCCGGCGACGGTCGCGCCCGCCCAGACTCCGGCGCTCGGGCCGCCCTCGACAAGTTCGCTGGACCATGGGAGGCCCCAGCTCACTTTGAGCTCCTCCTCGTCGATGAGGGCGAGGCCGCCGTCGATGTCGGACTCCATGCGCCGTTTAAAACCAATCGTCGCGACCGGCCAGTTGCCCGAGCCCAGGCTGAAGTCCTTGGTGAGCTTAAACTTGCGGCAAAGCTGGTCGAGGACGTTCTTGCGCCGCTCCTCGTCCATGCGCCGCCGGTCGGGGTCGGCGTAGCCGCCCTCAGGCGTGCCGGAGGGCGCTCCCGGAGTCGGAGGCACTGCTTCCGGCACGGTCCACTGGCTTTCTGCCGTTTCGCCGTCCGCCTCGGTGCCAAGGGTAGGGACGTCCGCCGCTGCGCTCGAGGCGAACAATGCCAACGCGGCGGGCACGACAAGCATCCGAGAAACGCGGCGGGTGGGTAATTTGTTCATGCCCACAGGATAACCCTTCCGCGGGTGCCGCGCCTGGGTCTTAGGGCCTATGGGCCAGCCGGAAATAGACCCAGACGGCCTCGCGACCCCACGGCGCGGATGGGACGCTGATTATCTTAATTTGATTCTTCTTTGCCGGATGCGGGAGGGAGGTTAAGCATGCCTTTGCGGTGGAATAACCCGCTGGATTTCGGGTAGTCGCGGCAATTGGTCAGCCCGCACTTGTTCAAGAGCGTTGCGGCGAGATGGCTGCAATTATTGCTCAGGTAGCCGTATTTAAAAGCCTTTTCCGTATAGACTTTGGCCTTGCCATCCAGGCAATTCTTATACCAGGCAAAAGATCTTCGCGGCATTGCCCCATCAAGGCAGACAGGCATCGAAGATAAATGCGGGTTCCATTGCTCCAAGCTTTTCCGTTCGTCGGCATCTGTGTATAGAACAATATCGCCCATTGATGAAACGGAATATCCCATAAGCGTCCCTTTAATTCCATAGTTGTAAAACCGGGGTTCCTTTATGCGGCTGTATTCGTTTTTATCCTGAAGTTCAATCTGCCAAAAAGCGCCGTCTTCGTCCACGATTCGAATCGCGGCGTGACTCAAGATACGCAATGCCTGGTAGAACTCCAGGCTGATGCCCGCAACAATTGAAGCCTGCTCATCTAGGCCGGCGAGTGCCGGCTTGCCGGCAGGGGGAACGTCAGGGACCCTGATAGCCCGGGCTTCGGACAGGATATCGTCGACATCCAGACTCTGCCCCGCGTCAAATCCCGCGCCTTGCCCCCAGGCGGACCCCGTAAAAACGGTGATCAAGCAAAGAAGCCCCGCCTTGACGACTCCGGCTCTCGTGCTTCTCATTTTTTCACCCCGCATAACGACCGTTCTCAGTATAGCCGGGGGACGGGTTTTTTGCCTGGGCCCAAAGACCTATACGCCGCAAACTGCTAACATAGCGGCCGTGACCTGGGCCCTTCTGCTCCTGCTCGCCCTGCCCGCCGGTGCCCAAGACCTCGAGCCGCTGGTGATCGTCTCGCCGCGCTGGTCGGAACTGCCGAAGAACGCCTCGCGCAGCGTGACGGCGGTGGGCGGTGAGAAGCTGGAGCGCCGCCTGGCGGCCAGCGCGCCCGAGGCCCTGCGTGAGGAGCCGGGCCTGCTGGTCCAGCAGACGATGCCCGGGCAGTCGGCGGTCTCCGTGCGCGGGCTCATCGGCAAGGACAACCTCGTCTTGATCGACGGCGTCCGGCTCAACAACGCGACGGCGGCCAACATCCAGTCCCTCAGCCTCATCGACCTCGAGTCCATCGAGTCCATCGAGGTCTTGCGGGGGCCGGGCTCGGTCCTCTATGGGGGAGACGCGCTGGGAGGCGTCGTTTACCTCGTGCCCAAGCGCCGGCAGAGCTATGAGCGAAAGAGGGCGCTGGGCGGGCGCCTCTCCGGCACCTATCGCTCCGCCGATGACGGCCGCCAGGTCCGCGGCGAGCTCCAGGGGAACCTCGGTTCTTTCGGGTTCTTGGGCGGCTTGAGCGGGGCTTCCTTCGGCGACCGCCAGTTGGGAAAGGGCCTGGGGACGGCGCGGCCGACGGCCTACAGGAGCCGCTCTGCCGACCTTGCGCTGGACTGGCGAGGCGACAAAACGGTCTATAGGCTGACCTGGCAGCATGCCCTCCAATCCGCCGTGCCGCGCTACGACCAGTACGCCCAGGCGCGGCGATACGGCGCGGCCGGGCGCTTCGCGGAATTCACCTTCGATCCCCAGCGCCGCGACCTGCTGATCGTCGAGGCCAAGGCCGAGGGATTAGGCGCTTGGGTGGATTCCCTCGAGTCCCGCGCCTATTGGCAGCGCCAGGAGGAGAGCAGCCGCCAGCGGCGGACCACGACGAGCGACGTCCAGAACTTCCGAGACGTGGTCGACTCCTTCGGGGCGCGCCTCGAGGCGGCCTCCAAGCCGCGTCAGGACGTCCTGCTGACCTACGGCGTCGACGCTCACGGGGACCGCGTCGCCAGCGGCGCCTCGGGCACGGGCGCGGCGCCCGATTACCCGGACGGGTCCCGCTACGAGAGCCTCGGTCTCTTCGGGCTAGGCCAATGGACGCCGTCCGAGGCCTGGGCGCTGGAGGCCGGAGCCCGCTATAACCATGCCTGGATCGATTCGGAGCTGCGCTCGGGCGCGCTCTCCGGTCATTTCACCGACGAGTACCGCAGCCTTACCGGCGGGGGCGGCGTCGTTTGGCGTCCGAACCGTTCCACCCGGATATGGTCCGGGGTCTGGCAGGGGTTCCGGCCGCCGAACCTCAACGAGACGGCCGCCCTCAAGGCCGGTCCCGGCGGCTTGGACGCGCCGACGGCCGGCCTGCGCCCCGAGCGGAGCCTGGGCTTCGACCTTGGGCTGGGACAAGAGCTGGGGCCCGTGCGTCATTCGCTGACCTTTTTCCACTCCATCCTGAAAGACCGCATCGAGCGCGTCCCGGGGACCTTCAACGGCGCGGCCGTCGTGGGCGGCGCCGCCGTCTTCCAGCGGGCTAATGTGACTCGAGGCTACATCCAGGGCGTCGAATGGGAGGGCAAGGCCGCCTTGCCGCGGGATCTCTCGGTTCGGGCTTCGGGCTCCTGGTCCTACGGCCGCGACAGCTCCGCGGGCACGGCCTTGACCCGGGTCCCTCCGCCGATGGCGCTCATCGGGCTCGGGTGGGACGGCGCGGCCGGTCGCAAGCCCTGGGCGGAGGCTTTCGCGCGCATGGCGGCCCGCCAGAGGCGGCTTTCGCCGGCGGACCTCGCCGACGCCCGCATCGACCCGGCCGGCACGGCCGGCTGGATGACCTGGAACGCCCGCGCCGGCATCCGCCCGACGCTCAACACCCGCCTGACGCTGTCTTTGGAGAACCTTTTCGACCGCGCCTACCGCGAGCATGCCTCGGGCGTCGACGCCGCGGGGCTCAACGTCACCTGCAACCTGCAGCTCTACTTTTAGGAAAAAAATGCGGCCCGACCGCATTCGCCTCCTCGTTATGAGAGGGCGAAAGGGCCGGGCCGCTTGTACGCCTTAGCAGCCGCAGGGAGTCTTCGGACCCATGGTAGTAGTCCTCCTATGGACGATTTTGTGCTGATCTAAAAGGGAGCGGGCGATCTTTCCCACCCTCTTGAAAACGGCGGCGTCGCGACGGGTGCGCGCCAGCATGATGGCGCCCTCGTAAAGGGCGAGGATGGCTTCCGCGGAAGACCTGGGATCGAGGTTCGCGTCGAAATGGCCGGCGTCCTGGCAGCGTGACAGGCAACCGGCGATGCCCTTGGCCCATTGCGAGAAGAACTCGCTGACTTTCAGGCGGAACGCCTCGTTGATGTCGCTCATCTCAAGCGCGATGTTGCCGACGAAGCAGCCCGCCTTGCAGCCGTTGCCGTCGTAGAACTTCGCGGCGTCGGCGAACATCTTGAAGACCGCTTCGGCGACGTCGCCCTGGGCGCAGAGCGGCTCGACGTGGCTCTTGCGGTAGCAGGCCATCTTGAGGTCCAGGACGGCGAGGCCCAGCTCCTCCTTGGAGCCGTAATGGTGGAAGAGGTTGGCTTTGGTCATGCCGGAGTTCTTGGCGATGTCGTCCATGCAGGTGGAGTGATAGCCCTGCAGGTGGATGAGGTGCTCGGCCTGCTGGAGGATCAGCTCGCGGACTTTGAGGTCTGGTTTTCTTCCCATTTGATTGACCTACCGGTCAGTAAGTAAATAATACCATGCCGACCCTTTCCTGTCAAGGGCTTTGGGTCTCCATGTTCCCTGACCGCGGTTCGCGTCCTCAGTTATCCCCAGCACTTCCAACGTTGGAAGTGCTGGGGATAACTTTGTTGTTCAGGCGCCCGGCGGCCGTATCGCCGGGCGCCACCGGACGCCCCCGCGGGGCGGCCGGAGCCGTTGGGGGCAGGGTTTGTTCATGCTGCCGCCGGCGCCGTCGGAGACCGTTTCCCGATGGGATTGAGCGGACTGGCCCCGTGGATAGCCCTAGCCTCCTCGGCAGAGTGCCAAAACCCCGGGAACATGGAGCTTAGGGTCTTATTGGCGTGACGCCGATGCCGGCGCGGACCTTGGAGAGGTCGTAGACGCCGCCGTGCTGGAGCCTCATCCCGCGCGTCGGGTCCTTGGCGAACCACAGCGGGGTGTCGAGGTCGATGAAGGAGAAGCCGCCCAACCCGCCTGCGAGATGCGCCGCCGCCGTCATCGCCAGATAGGATTCGACGTTGCCGCCCATCATCAGCCCCAAGCCGGCGGCACGGCAGATGAGGGCGATATCCCAGGCTTCCAGCAGCCCGCACTTCATCAGCTTGATGTTGACGACCTGGGCGCCGCGGTGGCGGGCCATCCTGAGGGCGTCGTCGCGCGAGGCGACGCTCTCGTCGGCGGCCACCGGGACCTTCGTGGCGGCATGGACCTCGGCCAAACCGTCCCAATCGTCCTTGGCCGCGGGCTGTTCGAAGAGCGCCGGGCGCAGGCCCCGTCTCTTGAGCCTTTTAAGGAGAGCGATCGACTGCCGCGGCGCGTAGCCCTGATTGGCGTCGAGGATCAGGGTGAGCTTGGAGGACGCCGCCGCCACGGCGCGGACGCGTTCTTCGTCATCGTCTAGGTCCTTGCCCACCTTCACCTTGATGGCGAAGATGCCGCGTGCGACGATCCGGCGCGCGGCCGCTTTCGCTTGGGCGGGACCGACGATGGCCACCGTCACGTCCGAGCGCAGGCGCGTCTGCGCGCCGCCGAAGAGCCGGCCTAAAGGCAGCCGGGCCTGCCGGCTCCAGGCGTCCAGCAGGGCCATCGATAGGGCCGCGCGGGCCGCGCCGGCGCCGCCGAGCCGTTCATCGAGCCGCTCCAGCAGCGGCCGCCAGCGGCCGGCGTCCTTTCCCAGCAGGAAGCCGCGTTGGGCGCGCAGGAGCTTGAGCGCCGCCGCTTGGGTCTCGCCGTTGTAGGCCGGCATCGGCGCTCCCTCGCCCCAGCCCACCGCGCCGCCGCGCAGACGCACGCGGACCAGGACGTTGCTGACCCGGGTGCTGGCGCCGCCGGCGATCTCGAAAGGCTCGCTCATCGCGCTGTCCCATGGCCAGACGTCGACGCCGGCCACCTCCCAGGGATCCTTCAAGGCGTCGGAAGAGCGGACGTCAGGCAGCGGTCCGAGAAGGAGAAGCCGTAGACCGCCGCGCCGGGCTTGAGCGGGATCAGGGAGAGCTCATGCATGGAGTCGTTGGGGTTCTGCGTCAGATGGTAGAGTCGGGCGCCGTCGGCCTCGATGAAGCTGCGGCCGTCGTCGTCGAAGCGGATGTCGGAGCCCGCGTTGCCGGAATGCAGCCAAAGGTCGTCCTGCCGCACGTAAAAGACGGCGGAGCCCTTCTGCGGCGCCAGGACGGCGAAGCCCTGGCTGCCTCGGTAGATCAGCTGCATGGCCGAGGAGTGGTCGGCGTTGTCGCCCTTCAGCCGAAGGGCGTCGGGCTCGGCGTTCCAGGAGCCGGTGGTCGTCGCCTCGCCGTCGCGCACGGCGAGGATGTAGGAGATGCGTTCGCGAGGGCTCTTGCTGAGGTCGCGGACCTTGCCGCGCCGCAGGCCGACCGAGACCTCGGCGGTCATGTCTCCGCAGTCGCGGCTCTTCGGGTCGGCGGCCAGGGCCGCGACCTTGGGCGGCTCGTAGCCCGCGTCCTCAAGGGCGAGCCGGATCTCGCCTTCGAATTCCCGGTAGCCGCCTTCGCCGAGGTGATCGAAGACCAGGCGGCCCTTGTGGTCGACGAGGTAGAAGGCCGGCCAACCCTCGTTCGAGTAGTTCCTCCAGATGCTCCGCGAACTGTCGACGACGACCGGAAAGGGGACGCCGAAACGCTTGAGGGCGGCCTTTACGAAGAGCGGGTCCTTCTGGAAGTCGAAGTCCGGGGTATGGACGCCGATGATCGAGAGGCCTTCGAGAGCATAGCGTTCATGCCATTCCTTGAGTATCGCCAAGGAACGCAACGAGTTGATGTTGGTGGTGTTGATGAAGGCGACCAGGACGACGCGCCGGTTGCGCAGGTCTTTGAGGGTCAGGGGCTTGGCGTTGATCCAGGCTCCGGAGGCGGGGAATTCCGGCGCCGGCGGCGTGATGGGGCGCGCGGCGAAGGCCGGCGTCAGGCCGAGCGCGAGGAGCAGGGCGACGCGCATCGGCATCAGACGGGGGCGGCGGGACGGCCCGTGAGCATGACTTCGACCAGGTTCGAGAGCATCTCCGAGCGCTCGGTGAGCCCCATCTTCTGGTAGATCGAGATGAGGTTGCGCATCATCCGGATGATGATGTCGCGGGAGCTGGCGGGGGCGGTGAACTCAGCTCGGTACTCGTAGCCGCCGCGCGCCAGCATCCGCCGGACGTCGGCCAGGTTCATGATGCGTCCGCGGTTGTAGGTGTCTACGAAGCAGGGCTCGGGGTCCTGGGCCAGGGCGACGAGGAAATGGCCGGGAGTGCCCACGCCGTGCACCTGCAGCTTCAGGCGCCGGGCCAGCAGGAGGTAGAGCACCGACAGGCTGACCGGTATGCCGCGCCGGGTCTCGATGACTCGGTTCAGGTAGCTGTTCTCGGGGTCGTAGTAGCGGGTCTCGTTGCCCGAGAAGCCCATGGCCTTGAAGAGATGGCTGTTGAGATGCTGGAAGATGACGGCGGGGTCCGAGCTGGCGGCCTCATCTTGGACTTGGGTCGCCACCTTGTCCAGCCAGCGGGTATAGACGGCCGGGTCGATGCCCGGATAGCCGAAGCGGGTGATGAGCAGCGCGCCCTTCTCGAGGTCGGGGTCCCGGGAGACGGAAAGGCGCAGGAAGGCGTCCTTGAGGTTCTGGAAGCGCAAGGCGCGGGTCATGGCGTCGACCTTGGCCGCGACCTCGGGCTGGGACTTGGCGCGCATCTCCTCTAAGAACGGAAGGACGGGCTCACCGATGTCTAGGATCTGCCGGCGCACGAGGTCGAAGCTCAGGGGGTCCTCGTCATCGAGGAGGTCGACCAAGCTGCGCAGCTCCGTCTCGGATAAAGTCTTTACCGCCACAGGCCCATTGTAGCCCCATTCCCAGCACAATTCAAGGGGGTCAGGCCTTGCGTTATTACCGTTGTTTCAATCGAATATCGGTAATAACGCAAGGCCTGACCCCCGCTTTTTGTTATAGAATCGGCCTATGAACGGGTTGCGGCCCCAGGAGATGCTGGAGGTCCTGCGCGCTCTCGAAGCGTCGGCTGGGGAAGGGGAGAAGGCGGTGCTGGCCACCGTGGTCTCCCTGGACGGCTCGGTCTACAGCCGGGCCGGTTCCATGGGGCTCTTCGTGGAGGACAGCGCGGGGCGCGCCGGGGTGATCGCCGCCTCGGAAGGGCCTGAAGCGCTGCGCCGCGAACTCGAAGAAGCCGCCGCTTCCGGCCGCCCGCGGCTCTGTGCGTTGGACTTGGCCGAGGATGAGCCTCTCTTGGGCTACGGCTTGGGCGATCCCGGCCGCATCGAGCTCTTCCTGGAACCGGTGGACGCGCGCCTGCGTTCGGAATTGCGCGCCGTGCGCGACGCCTTGCTCAAGGGCGAAGGCCTGGTCTGGGAGGTCGAGATCGAAGGAGCGGCGCTGGGGCGCCGAGGCCTTTACTCCTCGGACCATCCTTCCGCCAAGGAATGCTACCAGGCGCTGAGCCCGGAGCTCGTGGAGAGCGCCGAGGCCGGCGTCCTGCGGCGGGTCTTCTTATGTCCCGTGGCGCCGATGGGCAAGGTCTTGGTCTTCGGTTCGGGGCCCGATGCGGCGGGGCTGGCGCGCCATCTCTCGGAGCTGGGCTTTTCCGTCACGGTGGCAGACCCCAGGGCCGGCCGGCTGCGCACGCCGGACTGGGACCGCAGCCGGATGGTGCTTCTCGAGGGCGGCTGGGAGCAGGCCCGCTCCGCCGCCCAGCCCGATGAGGAGACCTCCATCGCCATCATGACGCACAGCTACGCCTTGGACCTGGAGACGCTTCAGGGCGCGCTGAAGAGCCCGGCTTCCTATGTGGGGCTGATCGGACCGGCCAAGCGCAGCGAACGCATGCTGGCCGAGCTCGCGGCTTTGGAAGTTCGTCCCCGGCCGGGCGTGCTGCAGGCGCCGGCGGGGCTCAATATCGGCGCGGAGAGCTCGCGCGAGCAGGCTTTGAGCGTGGCCGCCGAGATCTTGGCCGCGCGCTCGGGCCGCAAGGGCGGACGGCTGGCCAGCCGCGGGCGCCATACGGCGGCGCCGCATGCCAAGCCGAAGGTGCCGGGGCTGATCCTGGCCGCCGGCCGCGGCAAGCGCTTCGCCGGCGGGCATAAGCTGTCGGCTTCCTTGGATGGCCGTCCGGTGCTGCGTCACGTCGTGGAGAACGCCCTGGCCTCGCGCCTGGACCCGGTGATCGTCGTGCTGGGCTTCGACGCGGAGGTCGGCCTCAAGGCGCTCCATGGCATCGAGGACCCGCGTCTGCGGGTGGTCTTCAACCCGCTTTGGGAGAACGGCAAGGGGTCGTCGATCGAGGTGGGGCTGCGGGAAGTCCCGTGGGCGGCGCAGGGCTTCGTGTCTTTGTTGGGCGACATGCCGAGAGTGAGCTCCTGGCTGATCGACCGCGTGATCGAGGAGTTCGAGCTGGGCGGCAAGCTGACCTTCCCCGTTTTTCAGGGCCCGGAAGGGCCGACGAAGGGCTATCCGACGGCTTTCCCGCGGGCCTTGTTCGGCGAGATCAAGAAGCTGACCGGCGACGACACGGCGATGGCGGCCGTGCGCGAACACTGGTCCAAGGCGGTGAAGGTGCCGCTGGAAGACGCGGCCACCCAGGCCGACGTGGACACGGCCGAGGACCTGCAGCTGCTGTTGAGCCGGCCGAGCCAGTAGATGCGGTGGGCGCTCTCGTTGCTCCTCTTTTCAGGCTGCGCAGGTAGACAGATCGAGCAGGATGACAGCCTGAAGATCTCCCAATCCTTCGCCTGCCCCTTGCCGGCCCATCAGGGCTTTTTGCAGGTCCAGCCGGACGGCGGGGTCTCGTTGGTCATCTTCGAGGGTTTCGAGGGGCCGCCGAAGTCGAAGTCGACCCGGCAGAAGAAGCGGCTCTCCGAGGCGGATATGAAGGATCTGGCCGCCATCGTGGCGGGGTCGGGTTTTTCGGCGATGCCGGAGCATGTGGGGTCGTATCCGCCGCGCCGCGAGCAGACCGACCCGTGCAGTCATACGCTGGAGGTCTCGACCGGCGGCAAGACGAAGGCGGTGAGCTACATCGACGGCGACGTCCCGGCAGATCTTGCCGGATTGGTCCACCGCATCGGACTGGTGCTGGACCGCTATCCCTGGGAGAATGGTGAATAAGCGTCCTCGGCTTTGGGTCATCCTGGTCGTGCCGGGAGCCTTTTTAGTGGTTCTTGGGATCTTCTTGAGGCAACCGGTGCTGAAGGGGGGGGCAAAGCCGGCGACGGTCGGCGCGGACGCGGCGCGGCTGGAGAAAGACGTGCGCGCGTTCTCGGAGCGCTTCCGGCCTCGCGATTGGGAGCATCCGGAGAATCTGGACCGGGCCGCGGCCTATATCAAGCATGAGCTGACCGCCGCGGGCGCGGTGGTGACGGAGCAGGTCTTCGATTTCGAGGAGTGGGACCGGCGCAACAAGAAGGTCAAGCGCGGGCCTTACCGCAACGTGATCGCGAGCTTCGGGCCGGAGACGGGGGAGCGGGTGGTGATCGGGGCGCATTACGACGCTTTCGGGGAGTATCCGGCGGCCGATGACAACGCCAGCGGGGCGGCCGGGCTCTTGGAGCTGGCGCGCCTTTTGGGCAAGTCGCCGCCGCCTCTGCGCACGGAGCTGGTCGCCTATACTACGGAGGAGCCGCCTTATTTCGCCACCGAGCATATGGGCAGCGCGGTGCATGCGGCTTCCTTGAAGAAGCTGGGGGTGAAGGTGCGGGGGATGATCTCGCTGGAGATGATCGGCTATTTTTCCGATGAGCCGAACAGCCAGAGCTATCCGACGCCGCTTTTGAGGCTCTACTATCCTTCGCGGGGGGACTTCATCACCGTGACGGGAAATCCGGCCAACGCGGCTCTGACGCGGCGGGTGAAGAAAGCGATGCGGTCCGGCGGCGTTTCGGTGTACTCCGTGACGGCGCCGGTATTCATCCCGGGCATCGATTATTCCGACCATGCCAGTTATTGGGAGCAGGGCTATCCGGGCGTGATGGTGAGCGATACGGCGTTCTACCGCAACAAGGAGTATCACAAGTGGGGCGATACGGCCGACCGGCTGGATTATAAGCGGATGGCGCAGGTCGTCGAAGGCGCCTTCGCCGCGGTGCACGACCTGGCCGAAGGGGATAACTAAACGAAAGCAGTATGGCATTTAGTTGTACTGTATGATATACTGTTATCGTATGGTAAAACGGGAATCCTGGCGCGAGCTTGTGGAGGCGACCTGGCTCAGGAGACCGGTCATCTGGCTCTGCGGAGTGCGGCGCTCGGGCAAAACCTCCTTATGCCGAAGCCTGGATGATGTCGAATATTTCGATTGCGAGCTTCCGCGCACACGCCGGCTCATGGAGGACCCCGAGGAGTTTTTGGGGGGGCTCGAGGGCAAACGGGTCGTATTAGACGAGGTCCATCGCCTTCAAGATCCCTCGGAACTGCTGAAGATCGCCGCGGACCATCATCCCTCCATCAAGGTCATCGCGACCGGTTCCTCCGTTTTGGAAGCCTCGGGGAAATTTCGGGACAAGCTGACCGGACGAAAGTCTCAGGTATGGCTGACCCCCATGAATGCTCGGGACTTCGACGATTTTGGCGGCGTAAGCCTTTCCCAGAGGCTTCTCCGGGGAGGCTTGCCTCCGTTCTTTCTCGCGACGGATTCCGCCGAAACGGAATTCCAGGAATGGATAGATTCTTATTGGGCCAAGGATATCCAAGAGCTCTTTCGCTTAGAGCGGCGTGGTCCGTTCGCCAAGCTGTTGGAGCTTCTTTTCCTGCAAAGCGGAGGCATGTTCGAGGCGACGAAGTTCGCCGCGCCTTGCGAGATCAGCCGGGGCACGGTGGGCAACTACCTGTCCGTGCTGGAGGCGACCAAGGTGGTGCACGTGATCCGGCCGTTCTCCTCCCGGGGACCCTCTGAAATCGTCTCGGCGCCGAAGGTCTATGCGTTCGACACGGGATTCGTCTGCTACTTCCGGGGTTGGGACCGGCTGCGGCCTGAGGACATGGGGCTGCTGTGGGAGCACTACCTGCTCAACGAGATGCAGAGCTTGCTTCAGGAACGGCCGGTGAACTATTGGCGGGACAAGCAGGGCCATGAAGTGGATTTCATCCTCGCGGGACGCGGCGGTCACCCCACGGCGATCGAAGGTAAATGGAAGGCCACCGCGTTCGACCCGGCCGGCCTTTGCGCCTTCAGAAAAAAGCACCCTGACGGCGTCAATTGGGTAGTCTGTTCGGACGTCTCGAAGGGCTTCGCGCGGTCGTACGGCGGTTTTACGGTGCGCTTCTGCGGTCTGGGAGAGCTGCGCTCTCTTCTGCGCGTCGGATCGCTCTAGCGAAGCGCGCGCAGGGCCCGATCCAGCCTGAGCAGCGCGCTTTCGACGCGGGCTTTGGCCCGGTCCAGCTTGGAGGCGACCGGCGTCGCCTGCGAAGCCAGCCAATCCACCACCAGCGGATTCACATGCGCCGCCGCCGCCGCGCCGAAGCACAAGTCCTCATGCCCTGCGCCCTCGATCTCCACGTAGCGGGCATGGGCCTGCTCGGCCACGAAGCGCACGTCAGAAGGCGGGATGATCTGGTCCTCGCTGCCCGCGATCGCCAAGACCGGCGTCTTGATCAGGCCCAAGCGGTCGGTCACCCCGTCCACCTTGCCTTGCTTGGCGAATCGAAGGAAGTCTCGCACCACGTTCATGCTCGTGTCCGTCACGCTCAGGCGCAACAGCGCCTCGACTTGCTTGGGCGTCACGTCCTCCTCCGCCCAGAAAGGCTGGCCCAAGGGCGAATCCAGCTTCTTGCCCAGCTCGGCCCAGGCCCGGTCGTTCTCGCCCAGCGCGTGATGCAGGGCCCACCCCGGCGCAAAGGGCGCGTTGTCCGGCAGCACCGGGCCCAGCGTCAGGCCCAAGATTTTGAAGAAGCGGTTGAACGCCAGCTGCAGCGCCGGGCCCCCGGACATCGTCCCCGCGCCCGCCAAGGTCACCGCCGCGCGCACCTTCGGCGCCAAGGGCCCTTCCAACGTCGCGTACGTGATCAGCCCGCCCAGGCTGTGGCCCACCATCAGCACCTGCGGCGCCCCCGTCTCTTTCAGGACCGCCTCGATCGAAGCCGGCGCGTCGAAGCGGATGAAGTCCTCTATGGAAAAACGCCGGCCCGCTTGGCTCTCGCCGCTGCCGCGCAGCTCCATCGTCCACACGTCGAAGCCCCGCTCCGACAGCCGTCGCGCCAGGGAATGCTCAGCGTCCAGGTCCCAGATGCGGCGGTTTTCGATGAAGCCGTGGGAGAGCAGCACCGGCTCCCGAAAGCGGGTTTGCGCCGGCTCGTAGCGGTGCAGCGCGATGCGCCAGCCGTCGGAGGTCACGGCGCCGTAGTCTTTCTCCACGGCTCCGGCGCGCGCGCTCAGCAGCAGGAGCAGCGCGGCCAGCCGGGTCATAGCAGGGTTTCTAAGGCGACCTTCTCTTCTTTGCCCGTGGCCAGCTCTTTGACGTTCACCACGCCCGCCGCCGCCTCGTCGGGGCCCAGGACCAAGACGCGCGCCGCGCGCTTGGCGTCGGCGTACTTGAACTGCGTCCCCAGCTTGGCTTTGCCCGGGTACACGTCCACCGTTTTGCCCGCCTGGCGCAGGCGCGCCGCCAGTTTCAAGGACTGCGCGCGCAATTCTTCCGAGAACACCGTCATGCAGAAATCGGGACCGCCCGCTTTGGCCGCCGCCGGGTCTTCTTCCAGGAGGAGCATCAAGCGCTCGAAGCCGATCGAAGCGCCGCAGGCCGGCACCGGAGCGCCGCCGAACTTCTCGGTCAGCTTGTCGTAGCGGCCGCCGCCGCCCAATGAGCCCGACAGCTTCGGGCTGCGGAACTCGAACACCGGGCCCGTGTAATAGTCGAAGCCCCGGATCAGGGAGGGGGAAACCCTCGCTTCGATCCCAGCCGTGGTCTTCAGCGTCTCGCGGATCCATTCCAGGCGGGCCAGGGCTTCCGGAGCTACCGAGATCTTGTCGCCGTCGATGATGCTCTTCTCCAGGGCTTGGGCCGGGCCTGGGCCCAAGAGCTCGGTCAGTTCGGTCACGATCTGCGCCCGCTCCACCTTATCGAGCTTGTCGAGCAGCACGCAGGTCCCGCCGCGCTTGTCCTGCGGCACGCCGGCCGCGTCCAAGAGCGCGAAGAGGATCACGCGGTCGTTGAGCACCACCTGCGGCGCTTCCACGCCCATGACCTCGAAGGCCGCCATCAGCGCCGAGATCACCTCCACCTCGCAGGCCGGGCTGTCCGAGCCGATGATGTCGGCGTCGCACTGGTAGAACTCCCGGTAGCGGCCCTTCTGCGCCCGCTCGGCGCGCCAGACCGGGCCGATCTGGAAGGCCTTGAAGGGGTTGGGCAGCGTGCCCTTGTTCTTGCTGTAGTAGCGCGCCAAGGGCAGGGTCAGGTCGAAGCGCAGGCCCAGGTCCGCCGGGTCTTCCTTGGCGGCCAGCGCGGCTTCGAGCTTGTCGCCGCGCTTGAGGATCTTGAAGATCAGCTTCTCGTTCTCGCCGCCGCCCTTGCCCAGGAGCACGGCCAGGTCTTCGACGGCCGAGGTCGCGATCTGCGCGAAGCCGAAGGAGCGATAGACCGCCGAGACTTTCTCGACGGCGCGCGTCCGAAGCGCGCAGGACTCCGGCAGGAAATCGCGGAAGCCCGAAGGGGGCGCGGTCGGGATGCTGTTCACGGCGATATTGTAATATATCTCGGATGCTCAAGGTCCACCACGGGCCCTTCCACCCCCATCTCGAGGACGCCTTCCTCAAGCGCCTCCGCGAACCTCGTGCCGAAGGCGCTCGTATCGCCGTCGTCACCCCCTCGCGCCGGCTGGCCGACCGGCTCCAGCGCCTGGCCGCCGTCGAAGGAGGCTTATCCCTGCTGGGCGTGCACTTCCACAGCTTCCACAGCTTGGCGTTGGCCGTCGTGGAAGAGGACTTCCCCGACCGATACCTGATCGCCGACCCCGTCTTCCACGACCGCTTGGTCGATTCCTTGCTTGAGAGCGAGCCCGGCCTGGGAGCCGTCTTTGGAGGGACGGCGCGGCCCAAGGCTTTGGCCGGCGCGCTGCGCGCCAGCCTGCGCGACCTCATCGACGCCGGGGTCTCGGGCGAAGCCGTCGAGGAGTTCTTCGGGGCCGAGCTCCTGCGCGACGAGCGCCAGCGCGAGCACCTGGCGGCTCTGCTCAAGCTCTCCACCGCCTACGAGGCCCGTCTCGAGGAGCTCAAGGTCCTCTCGCCCTCGGGCCTCATCCGCCTCGCCGCGCTTCGCGCGGAGGCGTCCCCGCTGCTCGGCGGCTTCGCCGAGATCCTCTACTACGGCTTCTACGACCTGACCGGCCTGCAGCTGGCGTTCTTCGAGGCCGTCGTCTCGAGCCACCCCGCGCGCGTCTTTTTCCCGTTCCGCCGCAAGCACCCGGCCTTCCGCTTCGCCGAGCCGTTCTTCGAACAGAAGCTGATGGGCTATGATACCGAGGAGATCTCCTGCGCACAGCCCGCCCCCGCCATGGCCCCCGCGCTCGACGCTCTCTTCGACCCCGGGCGCGCGGCCGCCTCGGGCCTGCCCTTGCAGGTCATCAGCGCCTCGGGCGCCGCCGACGAGGCCTGGGCCGCGGCCAAGGAGGTCCTGCGCTTGGTCGAGAGGGAGGGCTTCGCCTATGAGGAGATCGGCGTCGTGGCCCGCACGCTCGAGCCTTACCGCCGCGCGCTGGCCGACGCTTTCCGCGAGAACGCCATCCCCTTCGACATGGTCTGCGGCGAGCCGCTGCTGCGTCACCCGGCGGCCAAGTGCGTCTGGAACCTTTTGAGCCTGCGCCAGCGCGATTTCCCCGCGGTGACGGTGGAAGACCTCTTCTCCTCGCCCTATTTCAACCGCTTGGCGCGCGGCCCCAACCCCGTCTTCCACTGGCGGCGGGTCATTTCCTCGCTGGGCATCCGCGCCGGCTGGCTCCAATGGAAGGGCAAGCTCGAGCGGCGCTCGGCTTGCGACCTCCAGCTGCTGCCGCGCCAGGCGCGGGAAGGCGAGGCGGGCTACGTCATCCCCAAGGAGGACCTGGCCGGCCTTTGGACGCTCGTCGCGGGGCTCGCGTCTGAGCTCGGAGGCGGCCCGCTCACCTGGTCCGAGCGGGCGGCGCAGGCCCGCCGGATCGTCGAAGCGCATCTGCGGCTGCCGGAAGAAGCCTCGGAGGCGGAGCGCGCCGCCTGGGACGCCGCGCTCGGAGCCGTCGATTCCCTCGCCGTCTTCGACCGCCTGGGCGCGCCTTGTCCTTGGCCGGTCTTTCTGGAGGCCCTGGAGGCCAAGCTCCGCGCCTGCGTGCTCGACGCGGGCTCGGGCTGCCGCGGGGTGCGTCTGCTCTCGGCGATGGACGCGCGCGGCGAGAGCTTCAAGGTCTTGTTCCTGATCGGCCTCAAGGAGAAGCTCTTCCCGCGCCAGGTCGCCGAGGACCCTCTGCTGCGCGACGCCGCCAGAGCCGCCCTGCGCCATCCGGCCGGCTACTGGATCGCTCAGAAGGCGGCCGGCCACGAGGAGGAGCGCCTGCTCTTCTATCTGGCCGCGGGCTCGGCCAAGCAGCGGCTCGTCTGCATCTTCCCGCGTTCGGATGAGGCGGGCAAGGCCGAGGTGCCGTCTTTGTACCTGCGCGAGCTCTGCCGCGCCTCGGGGACGACTCTGGCCGCGGCGGTCAGCCTCCATGTCCCGCGGCAGCCCGCCGCCAAGCTTTCGCAGCTGGAGCCGGAGCTGGGCTCTCCCAAGGAGCTCAGCCTGCGACTGACCTTGGAAGGCGGCGCCCCTGGGGGCTACCTTGGCGCCGTCGGCGAAGGCGGCGAGCTGGTCGACGCTTGCTTGAAGCAGTCGGCGGCCCTCAACGCTTGGGGCGCGGCCGGCGGCTTCGACGGCCTCGTCGGTCCTCCCGAGGACTATCTGGCCCAGGTCCGGCGCGGCGGGCTGTCGCCCAGCGCCCTCGACAGCTTCGAGCGCTGTCCGTTCCAGTTCTTCGCCGAGCGCGTGCTGGGGCTCAGCGAGGACGAACAGGCTTCTTCGCAAGGCGACTTCGCCTCATGGATGCGCGGCCAGCTCTACCACAGCGTCCTGGAGCGCTTCTATTCCAATATCGACGACGATTTTTGGGCCGACCCTTCCGCGGACGCCGGGCCGCGGCTCGAGGCGGCCATCGAGTCGGTCTTCCGGGAGAACGACTGGCAGACGCTCGGGCTCTATCCGCTCTTATGGCAGGCCGCCAAGGAGCTGATGAGCGCCCACCTGAGATCGTTCGCGGCTTGGGACATCGCCGAGATCCGCCGGACGGGCCTTCGTCCCTCGCTGCTCGAGAAGCGCCTGGAGGGAGCGTTCCCGGGCACGGTTCCCGCCGGCTTGGCGGGCCTCAAGCTCAAGGGCATCGTCGACCGCGTCGATCGCGATCCCGCGGGCATGCGCTTTCGGATCGTCGATTACAAGACGCGCTGGGGCAAGAGCGCCAAGCTGTCCGACTTGGTGCTCAAGGGCCAGCTCCACCAGCTTCCGGTCTACGCGGAGCTGGCGGGTCAGCTCTTGGGCGATCCCTGGACTCTGGCGGGCGCGGCCCTGCTGCTCGTCGAGGAGCCGGAGGCCGGCGCCGGCCGCGCACTGACTTACGAAGCCGCTCAGTGGGTCAAGGACCGCCCGGCTTTCCTCGAGAGGGTATCGGCCGCGGCCGCTGAGATCGCCGCCGGCCGCTACCCCATCCGGCCGCAGGACGGCGACTTCGGCTACTGCGGCTTCTGTTCCTTCTCGACCGTCTGCCGCAAATCCCACGGACCTTCGCGCCAGCGCGCGGAGGCCGCCTTGCCCGCGACCTAGGAGATGCCATGAAAGAACTGGACTGCCCGAAATGCCCGGCTTCGCCGATGGACCAGAAGACCGTCGACGGCGTGGCCATAGACGAATGCCCGCGCTGCGGAGGGCGCTGGTATGACCTGGGGGAGCTGGGCCGCAGCATGAAGGACCCTTATCGATTCCAGAAGGCCGCCGAGGGCGGCGGCGTGATCAAGCCCCGGCCCGGCAGCGCCCTCTGCCCGCATTGCGCAAAGACGATGATCAACGGCGGGCTGATCAACGAGTTCCTGCGCGTCGACCTCTGCCAGGGCTGCAGGGGCATGTGGCTCGACAAGAACGAGATCGGCCTCGTCGGCCGGCTGCTCCAGGCTTAGCGGTAGCGTCTGAGGGCGATGGCTGCCAGGACCAATCCGATGACGATCCAGAGGCCTAAAAATCCCCAGGCGAAGGCGCGCAGCCAGGGCGGCGGGAGGGGGACCTTCTCATCGTCCTTCATGACGGGCGGCTTCTTGTCGGCCTGCTTGCGCAGCGGCTCCTTGCAAAGGTCGCACCAAGGCGCGTCGTCGGGCGAGTCGAAGCCGCAGGCTGGGCACTTCACCCTTATATGATAGCGCTCATCGAAGCCCGGCGGCTAGTCCCAGGGGCCTTGCTCGACGTCCGCTACGCCGGGACGCGCAACGGCTTCGGGCGCGCGTTTTACCCGTTCCCTGCGCTCTACCTCCTGCGTTCCACGGCGGAAAAGCTGGCGGCGGCTCAGCGCGCGCTGGAAGCCCGGGGCCTGGGTCTCGAGCTTTGGGACGGCTACCGCCCGCTGTCGGTGCAGCGGCTCATGTGGGCGCTCAAACCGGACCCGCTCTATGTGGCCGACCCGAGCCGGGGCTCTCAGCACAACCGCGGCGCCGCCGTCGACCTGACCTTGGTCGCGGCCGGCGGGAAGAAGGTGGCGATGCCTTCGGATTTCGACGACTTCAGCGCCGCGGCGGCGCACTCAGGCCCCCATGCCGCGCTGCTGCGCTCCGTGATGGAGGCGGCGGGCTTCCGGGCGCTGGCGGAGGAATGGTGGCATTATAGCGATCCCGCCGCGGCCGACGAGCCGCTGCTCGACATCCCGTTCGAGGCGCTGGGATCATGACCGCTCCCCAGGACGGCGCCGACCGCCAAGCCGCGCGCTTTCGGCTCGACGCCAATGTCGTCGTCGAGGCCGGGGCCGGGACCGGCAAGACGACCTTGCTGACCGACCGCGTCCTTTTCCTGCTGCTGGGCCAGGGCAAGCCCGCGCATCTCGCCATCGGCTCGCTCGTCGTGCTGACCTTCACCGAGAAAGCCGCCGGTGAGATCAAGCTGCGCTTGAGCGACCGTCTCATCGAGCTTTCCGCCCTGCTGTCGGGCGCGGGGTTGTCGTCCGAGGCTCGCCTCCGTTCGGAGGCGCTGCGCCGCGACTTGCGGGAGATTTTTAAAGTGGAAGACGGGACGATCCTCGATAGGGCTCGCGCCGCGCTCGAGGACATGGACAAGGCGCAGATCGGCACGATCCACGGATTTGCGTCCCATCTGCTGAGGCTCTATCCGCTGCAGGCCGGCGTCGACCCGGGCTTCCGCGTCGACGAGGGCCAGGGCTTCGACGAGCTTTTCGCCTCCGAGTGGGCGCGCTGGCTGGACCTCGAGCTGGGCGAGGCCGCGCCGCGCGCCCGGCATTGGCTGGAGGTCCTGAGGTCGGCCGACCTCGGCGCGCTGGAGGAGCTGGCCGCAGAGCTCTGCCGCGAAGGCCTGGACCTCTCGGCCGTCGGGCGGCCGGACCAGGAGGCGGCCGGGGCGCTGCGCGCGGCCGCCGCCGCTCTGCGCCGCGCCCACGAGGGCCAGCCGCCGGCCAAGGGCCGGATCCTTCCCGCCCTCGCGGCCTTGTCGGGCCATCTGGAGGCCTTGGCGCTCGCCGTCGGCGCCGCCGACCCGCCGCCGCCTTCGGCGGCGGCCTCGGGCCTGATCAACGCTTCATGGCCTAAGGGCTGGGATGCGGACGCCCGCGCTCTTTACGAGGACTCGCGGGATCTGGCGGAGAGCTGCTCGGCCGGCAGCGAGGCGCTGGTCCGCAGCGCGGCCCGCCTGCTTCTTCCCTTCGCGCGCGCCTTCCGGCGCTCCTACACGCGCGTCGGCCTGGTCTCCTTCGACGGCCTCCTGCGCCGGGCGCGCGACCTCGTGCGCGACCATCCGAGCGTCCGCGAGGAGGTGAAAAGGCGCTACGGCGCGCTCCTCATCGACGAGTTCCAAGACACCGACCCGCTCCAGGGAGAGCTGCTGTTGTTCTTGGCCGAGGAGCCCGGCCGTTCGGCCGAGCGCTGGGAGGATGTGCGCCTCGGCCCGGGCCGGCTTTTCGTCGTCGGCGATCCGAAGCAGTCGATCTACCGGTTCAGAGGGGCCGATATCGCCGCCTACCAGCGCTTCACCGAGCGCATCCTCGCCTCTCCGGGCGCGCTGGCCTGCGACCTCAAGACCAACTTCCGCAGCCACGCGGGCTTGATCGGCCCGGTGAACGCCTTGTTCGAGGGCGTGATGACCTTCACCCCCGGCTCGCAGCCGGGCTATAAAGCCATCGACCCCTATGCCGCCGAGGTCCCCGCGCGCGTCGGCGCAGATCCCATCGAGGTGGTCTGCGTGGAGGACTGCAGCGCGGCCGCCTCCCAGCGGGCCGAGGCGGCTTGGGCCGCGGCTTGGGTGTCGGCGCATTGCGGGCCTGGCAAGCCTTGGGCTTATAAGGACGTCGCCGTGCTCCTGCGCAGCGCCGCGCCGCTTTCGGCGCTCTTGGAAGCCTTCAAGGCGCGGGGCCTGCCCTACGCCGTCGAGATGGAGCGCTTCTTCTACGGCGCGCAGGAGATCATCGATCTCGTCAATCTGCTTCGGACGCTCGACGACCCGGGAGACCGTCTGGCGCTGGCCGGCTTGCTGCGCTCGCCGACCGCGGCGCTGAAGGACAGCGAGGTCTATCAGCTGGCTCGCGCTCGCGGCCTGACCTATCTCAAGGACCCGCCGGCGGTCCTGGCCGCTGAGCCCCTGGCGCGGGTCCGCCTGCTTTATGCCTGTCTGCGATCCTTGAGGCAGCGCGTGGGCCGGGCTCCGTTGGGGGAGCTCGTCCAGGCGGCCTTGCGCGAGACGCCGCTGCTGGAGACCGCCGCGCGCGCCTACCACGGCCAGCAGACCGTCTCCAACCTCCTTAAGTTCGGCAGGCTCGCCGCTTCGGCCGCCGACGACCGGGGCATGACGCTCAAGGAGTTCATCGAGCGTCTGCGGCAGGATCGGGAAGAGGGGCGCCAGGAGGGGGAGAGCCCGCTGGCCGACGAGCACCTGGACGCGGTGCGCATCTTGTCGATCCACAAGTCCAAGGGGCTCGAGTTCCCCGTGGTGCTCCTGATGAACCTGTCGGGCTCGCGCGGCGGAGCCGGACGCTCGAAGGCGGCGCTCGTCGATTGGGAGAGCGGGCGCTGCGGCCTGCGCCTGCGCGGCGCCGGGGCGGATGCTTCGATGGCGCTCATCGAAGCCCGCGAGAAGCGGCGGCAGGGTGACGAAGCGCTTCGCCTGCTCTACGTGGCCCTGACGCGCGCAAAGGAGAAGCTGATCCTGCTGGGCGGCGAGTCCGGAGACCGGACGGCGCTCTCGTCGCTGCTGAGCCGGGCGCGGGGCTGGCCGACGGAGCGCGGGCAGGCGGGCGTCCTGCCGAAGGGCCTCATGAAGCCGCTGCCGGTGCGCTGGACGGCGCCGGCCGCGGGACTCGTGCGGGTCTCGGCGACCGGGGGCGGGCTCAAGCTCCCGCAGCCTATGCCGCCCGCCGCCGACCTGGCGGCGGTCTGGCGCGGGCGCCTGGAGCGAGCCCGGTCGGTCGCGGCAACGGTCTGGACGACGAGCCCGACGGCGTATCTCAAGGAGGTCGCCAAGGACCCGGCTTGGGAGCCTGGAGCGCCTGCGCCCGTCACGGGCGCAGCGGCTGCGCTGGTGGGGCAGCTCTGCCACCGCGTCCTCGAGGGGTGGGACTTCGCGGGCGTGGGAGACTGTGCCGCCGCGGTCGACGCCGCCCGTCGCGCTTTGCGCCACAGCCAGCCGGAGGCGGATTGGGAGGCGGCGGCCTCGGAGGGCCGGATCATCCTTGAAGGCTTCCTGGCGTCTTCGGCCGCCCGCGAGCTTGCGAAGGCGGAGATCCTTGGCCGGGAGGTGCCGTTCCTCTACGAGGCCGACGGCGCGGTCATGCGCGGCTCCATCGACCTGCTTTACCGCAAGGACGGCAAGACGATCGTCGCCGACTACAAGACCGACGAAGTCGAGCCCGCCGAGCTCGAGAAGCGCCGCGAAAAATACCACCGGCAAGGGCGGGCGTACTGCCGAGCCGTCGAGCGGGCGCTCGGGCTCAAGGACGTGGGCTTCCGGCTGATCTTTCTGAGAGGGTGAGATAGAAGCGGTGCGGCGAGTTCCGGGCGCCGAGGATGAGCTCGTTGGTCTGCCGGTCCAAAGGGGCTTTGGTCCGTCCGGAGAACCCGCCGATCATGCTGCCGTTGACGATCGTGCCCATGCGGCTGGTGTCGTCGCGCAGCCAATAGCCGCCGTGTTGGTCTCGCTCGATCGTGCAATGGAGACGGGAGAGGCAGAAGGGCTCCTTGTCCGGGAGCGAGAGGTCGCTCTCGTCGCTGCCGTCTTCGTCACGCCGGCCGATGCTGAAGGGGAAGTTGGCGATGATGCGCGCGTCGCCGTGCATCCAAAGGAGTCGGCGAGACTTCGGGCAGGCTCCGCTTAGGACGGGCAGCCCCGCCTCTGTCGGGCGCGCCAGGAGGCTGGAGCGCAGAAGGCCGATGAGCTGTATCAGCACCCCTTGAGAATAGGTATTTTTACTTATTTTCGCCAGAGGACTTTAGTCACGGCCCTCGGGCAGGGTCTTAGGCGCCTGATCGCCGGGCTTGCGGTGCTCTCGCTCGCGCCTCAGCTCGAGCTCGCGCAGCTTGTGCTCGTAGTCCTTTTGCATGGCGGTGCGTTCTTCCGCCAGGCGCCGCACCTTCTCGTCGTACTGGGAGGCGTGGTCGATCTTGGAGAGGTTGAGCTCTTGGCGCAGCTCGCGTTCGAGCTTTTGGAAGTGCTCGAGCATCTCCTCCTCTTTCTTGATCAGCCAGCCGCTGTTCTTGGCCTTCTCGGCCTCGAGCTGGGCGAACTTGTCCCGGTAGGAGGCTTCGAGGTCCAAGGAGCTCTTGTCGCTGGCCGCGCGCAAGGCGTCGCGCTCCGAGGCGACGGAGGCTTCCAGATGAAGCCTGCGAGCGTCGATCTCCGACTCGAGCTTGAACTTGCGCTCTCCGAGCGATTTCTCCGCGTCCAGCACGCGTGATTCCAGGGAGGCGGTCTTCTGGGCGAATTCGGCGCGCAAAGCGGCGATCTCCCGTTCGACGAGCTCGCCCTTGGCCAGCGCGAAGGCGGTCTCGCGAGCCGTCCAGTCGGCGGTCAGGCGCTGCTCGAGCTCCATCGTCTTGAGCTGGAGGGCCTCTTCGCGGCTGCGGATGGCGGAGCCTTGCTCGGCGCGGGCCTTGAGCAGCTGCTCGTCGTAGGCCAGGACCAATTCCTTCTCCTTCTTGATCAGATGGGACTCCGCCTCCTTCTGGCGGGTGCGGATGAGGTCTTCATGCAGCTTCTCGCGCTGGGCGTAGGAGCCTTCAAGCTCGCGGCGCCGCTGCTCGAGGTCGAGGTCGCGCCCCTTCTCCCATTCCGCGCGCTCGCGCTCGAAGCCTTCGCGCTGCTCCTTGAGCCATTGGGCCTCGCGGGCGCCCAAGGACTCCTGGAGCTGGGCCTCGCGTTTGATGGCGGCTTCCTGGAAGCCGGCCTCCAGGCGAGCCAGCTCGGCCACGCGCTCATCGATCGTCTTCTTGAACTGCAGCTCGCGCTGGCGGTAGCGTTCCTGGAGCTCGGCCTCCTTGGTGCGCGACTCGAGCATGAGCTGCATCCGCAGGGCCTCGGCCTCTTCCTGCCTGCTGGTCCAGGAATCCTCCAGCTCCGCGGACTTGCGCGCCAAGGCGCCCTCGAGGTCCTTCACGCGTTGGGTGAACTTTTCCTCTTGTTCCTGCCTGAGCGTGTTGAGCAGGGATTCCTTCTGCCGGGTCCCCGTCTCCAAACGCTCCCGCTCGCTCTTGAGCAGGGCGTCGCGCTGGGCGGTCCATTCACGCTCGCGCTGGGCCCAGGAGTCGTGGAGGGCCGCCTTCTGCTGGGCCAGCGCCGTCTCGTAGGCCGCGCGGTACTGCTCTTCTTTCTGGGTGACCTCGTTCTTGAGCTGCGCCTCTTTCGCCAGGAACTCCTCGCGGACCTTCTTCTCTTTCTCCGAGACCGTGGAGTCCAAGCTCGCCTGCAGCTCCTTGTGCTGGTTCTGCAGCGCGGAGCGCTCCTCGGTCAGCGCGACGCGCTTGAGCTCGAGCTCGCGCTGGCTGGCTGACTGCCATTCCTCGCGCTCGCGCCGGATGTCGGCTTCCCACTGCAGCTGCAGCGCGCGATAGCGTCCTTCCAGCGCTTTCTCCAGGCCCTGGTGCTTGGCCTCCAGCTGTTTGCGTTCCTCGTTGAGCCGGCGGTGCGCCTGTTCTTCCAAAGTCTGGAAGCGAGAATCGTACTGGGCTTGAAGGGAGGCCGCTTCCTTGAGGGCCTTCTCCACGAGCTCCTTGCGCAGGTTCTCGGCAGCCTCGTCATGGACCTGAGCCCACTTGGCCTGTTCGGCCTCCAAGGCCCGCCGCAGGCCGGCTTCTCTTGCGGCGCTGGCGGCGGCCAGCTCCTGCTGTTTGCGGCTGTGGAGGGTCTCCAGATTCTTGCGCTCGGCGGCCATCTCGGCCGAGAACTCGCCGCGCGACTTGCCCATGGCGTCGTAATGCTCGCGTTCGAGCTGCTTCTCGCGGTCGGCCCACTGCCGCGAAAGGGCCTCCTCGGCTTCCTTGATCCGGGCATGGAAGGCTTCTTCCAATGATTGCTTGACCTTCTGGCCGACCTTTTCCAATTCCTGGCGCCGCAAGGCCAGGGCTTCTTCCTTCCGCTGATAGCGCTCTTGGAGATCCTTCTCGATGCGGGCCTTGGCGTGGTCGACCTCGTGGCTTCTGGCGAAGAGCTCTTCTTCCTTCTTGCGATAGTCGCTCTCCAGCTCCTGGCGCTCGGCTTCCAGCTGGAGCCGGCTCTTGACCAGGTTGTCGTGGAGCTTCTGCTGGTGGGCTTCCCACTGGGCCTTCTCCTTGGCCGTCCAGGCGACCTGCATCTCCTGGAACTTGCGCGACAGCTCTTCTTCCTTCTGGCGGTAATGCTCCTGGAGGTCCTGCTGGCGCAGGAAGAGCGACTCCTCCTTCTTCTCGTAAACCGCTTCCATGTCCTTGAGCTTGTCGAAGAGCGCTTGCTCGCGGACGGCGAAGTCGCGCTCGAGCCCTTCGCGCTGCGCCGCCAGCTCGGCGCGATTCTTGGCCATGGTCTCGTCGAGCTGCTTCTGCTGGTTCTTCCAGGCATCCTTCTCGCGGGTGATGAGCTGGTTCTGCAGGGCCTGGTACTTGGAGACGAGCTCGCCTTCCTTATGCTCGTAGTACTTCAGGACCTCTTTGTTGCGCTCCAAGGCGTCCGATTCGAGCTTGGACTCCTTCTCGCGGAAATGGTCTTCCAGGAACCGGCGCTCGGCCTCCAGGCGCTCCTGCAGGCGGCCCCACTCGCTCTCGTTCTTGTGGGTATAGGTCTTCTCCAGCTCGTCCATCTTGGCGGAGTGCGTCCTCTCGAGCTCTTCCAGCCGCTTGGCGTGCTCGCCGTCGAGCTTGCGGCGCCGCTCCTCGACGCCTTCGTCCTTCTGCCTCAGCCACGCTTCGTTCTGGGCCAGCTTGGCCTCGTGCTTTTCGGAAAGGTTGGCCTCCTCCCGGGCCAGGATGTCCCGGTTGTGTTTCAGGAGGTCTTCTTCATACTTCTCGTACTTGCGCCGGAATTCCATCTCCTTGGACTTGATCTGCTCGTCGAGCAGGCGCTGCTGGCTCTCGAGGTCGCGTTCCTTGGACCTGATCACGTCGGATTGGATCTTCAGGCGCTCGAGCAGGGATTGCTTGGTCTCTTCGAGCGCCTTCTCCTGATGCTGGAGGATGCCCTGCATCTCGCGCTCGGAATCCGACCGGGCGGTGCGCACGGCGTCGATGAGGTCGCGCCGCAAACGCCCGATCTGGCCTTCCCGGTCGGCGATCTCGCGCTTCAAGGTGTCGATCTGGATCTGGAGCTGGTTGCGCTCCTCCTTGACGTGGATCTCCTCTTCCCGGGCCATGTCGCGCTTGAGCTCCTCGCGGAGCTGGTCTTCCATCTTCTTGTGGTCGGAGATGGAGGCTTCCCAGACCTTGATGGTCTCCTTCCAGCGCTTGACGACCTCGTCCTTCTGGAGGACTTCCTGGGAGAGCTGGGCGGCTTGGACGTCGGTGCGCTCCTTGTCCTGCTTGATGCTGGAGAGCTCCTCGGCCATCTTATGGATGCGCTCCAGCGCCCAGCGCAGGGCCAGGCGTGCGGTCTCGAGGTCGTTGACCGCGGAGGCGTCGAAGAAGTCTTTAGAGGGTTCCTGGTCCATTGACCCCAGGATTATGCCTGTAACCTGTTACATTTTTATAAACGGGGTCAGGCCTTCGATTATTGCAATTATCGGGCGCGGCAATAATTGCAATAATTGAAGGCCTGACCCCCGACTATTTGGTCTTGGGCGTGAAGAGCTGCAGGAGGAAGACGGCGGCGATGGCGGACAGGAAGGCGGCCAGGCCCCAGCGCATGCCGATGCTTTCGAGGAAGTTCGAGCCGAAATGGGCGATCATGGGCACCATCAGGAGTCCGGAGCGGGCGTACAAGAACGACAGCAGCATGCCGCCCACCGCCCGCGCCGTGAAGCTGGCCCAGGTGAAGGCGTAGGCGCCGGCCAAGGAAGCTCCGATCGCCGGGTCGCCGCCGATGCCGAGGTGCGCCAGCATGGCGCTCCAGTCGATGTAGTGCGCGCCGGAGAAGATCAGCGAGGAGACCAACGCAGCCGGCCAGAACCACCACTTGGAAGGCGCGCCCCACTTCTTCAGACGCTCGACCATCGGCTTGAAGACGCCCTTGCGGAAGACCCACTCTTCCAGGGCGGCGACGATGATGAAGTTGTAGATGATGACGTCGATGGGCATCAACAGCAGGCGGCGCAGGATCTCCGGGGTGGGCTCGGCCTGCGGGATTATGAGATGCACGCCGGTATAGGCGAAGTCCATGACCAGATACAGCGGAACCGCCCAGAGCAGGCCGAGCGAGAGCGCGGGGAGGAAGGACTTGGGCGCCCCATCGGGCGTCGGTCTGGTCCACCACTGCCCGAAATCCTTGAGCCGCGCCAGCTGGGCTTTCGCGCCGGCCTTCAAGAAGCCCCAGCCGCTGGCCAGCTGCGTCCGGGCCGACCAGGCCGCGAGGGCGGCCAGGCTCATGCCCGCCACGGCCAGGCTGGTCCAGGCCGGCGTGCCGGCCAGCGTGCCGGTGACGGTCTCCTGCAGCGCGGTGATCATGCGCACCGAGCCGATCGAGGTGAAAGCGATCGCCGCGCGGGCCGCCACCGGGATCAGCAGCGTTCCGGAGCGCGCGTAGGCATAGATGAAGAAGGCTTCGATGCCGGCCATCGTCAAGGCGATGGCCACCGGGTAGCCCAACGCCACGACGGCCGGGATGTAGAGGGCCAACGCCGCCGCCCCGGCGATGACGGTCGCCCGCGGCGTCGTCCCGAAGGCTTTGCGCGACAGCCACAATAAGCCGTTGAACCCGAGGCCCAAGAACAGGATCTCTTGGAGCATCTGCGGCGCCAGGTAGCCGTTGACCAGGCCCCAGAGCGACAGGTCGCCCGCCATGTTGGCGGCGCCGAACTGGAAGCTGCCGGCCAGGTTGGCCAGGCCCGGGGCCAGCCATTTGAGCGGCATGCCGATCACGGAGCCCCCCAGCATGCCCAGCAGGGCGAGGGGGAAGATGTAGAAGGCGGCTCGCAGCCCGCTCGACACCCATTTTTTGAAAGCCGCTCCGGACGCGCCGCCGACGCCGCTTTCGAACCTGTCGTGGAGCCGCAGGCTCTCTTTGGTGTTGCGCCACAGAGCTTGGAGGCTTTCCAGCCGTCCGCTGATCCAGCTTGGGACCCGGCTCGGCTTGACGGTCTCCGCGGCCGCCGGGGGGGCGGCCTCGGGCGGCCCGCGCGGGGAGGGGCTGTGCAGGTACTTTCCGAAGCTGGTCAGGGCGACGCCCATCCAGGTCAGCAGGCCCGGGTCGGCGCCGATGGCGGGATGGACCAAGGCGACGGCGGAGACGCCCCACAAGCCGTAGCCCGCGTAGGTGGCCGCCTTGGCCAGCCGGTCGCCTTTGGGGGTGGGTTTGCCGAGCCGGGCCGCGCCTGCGGTCTTAGACTCGCTGCCGGCTACTTCGGTTCCCGGAGGGAGGATCCTGGCGGTCCCGAGATTCTGGGCGGTGACGAGGATGCCGCCTTTGAGGCGCAGCGCGTTCTGCTCGGCCGCGGCGGCGAACACCTCTTCATAACGAGTCCGGATATCTTGATGATAGGGGGCCAGGCCTTTGAGGGTCGTGGAGAGCTTTTCGAGGTCCTCGACCCCGAAGCGTCCGGCGGCCAGTTCTTCCTCGGCGCGCGACATGCCGCGGCTGACGTCCTCGGCGGCGGCTTGGGCCGCCTTCTTCTCGGCTTCGGCGAAAGCGCTCAGCAGCGCCGCCTGGCGCTCCGGAGACAGTCGGTCGCGCATGACGACGTCGGCCCAAAGCGTGGAAGGAACGTAGGCGAGCAGGGCGCCGGCGGCGAAGCGGCCGGATTCCTGGTCCAGGCCCGCCAAGGAGGGGGCGATCGTTAGGCTGGCGCCCAGGCTGGACGTGAAATCGCGCAGGATGTTCCAGGTGCCCAAGGACGATCGGCGCGCGGATACGAAAGGCGTTGCGGCGACCTTCCCTTCGGGGAGCCCCGCCGTCGGAAGGACGAAGGCGGCGAAAGCGGGCGAAAGCGAGCCGCAGAGGGTGAGCGCGGCGGCCAGGAAGGCTTTGCGGCCCAGCTTTGCGGCGGTCATGCCCTCAGTGTAGCCATACCGGGGGAGGTGTCCGAGGGTCCTTAGGCCGGGCTGGGCGGGGTAAAGGACCTAGGCTTTTTTAGGCCCCTAGATCGGGGTCAGGCTTTCAATTATTGCAATTGTTGTGATTTCAACAATTGCAATAATTGAAAGCCTGACCCCGACTAGTAGCGGTTGCGGGAAGGCAGGACCTGGAAGAGCGGCCGCAGGTAGCCGTAATAGAGGCTTTCGGAGAGCTTGTAGAGCGAGTAGGAGACGAGCGGCGCCGCCAGCACGTCGACGGTGTAGTGGTTGTGCGAGAGCAGGACGCAGACGCCCATCGTGATCGAGCCGGCCAGCATCAAGGATTTAAGCCAGCGCGTCTCGAAGAATAGGAAGAACAGGAAGGGGATGGAGGTGTGTCCCGAGAAGACGAACTCGTTGTTGAAGGTGTAGGTTCCGATGAGGCGCGAGAACAGGTAGTCGAACTTGCTCATGTCCACCATGCCGGCCGGCGCGCCGATGGGCGATAGGAAGACGAAGGCCGTGCGTACGAACATGTAGACGGCCAGCAGGAAGATCAGAAAAGGCATGCGCCGGGGGTAGTAGGCGATGGCGGCCCCCGCGGCGAAGAGGTGCAGACCGAACCAGCCCCAGGAGAGCACCGGCAGGACGTTGACGGCCGGCAGGCGGCGCAGGAGCCAGTCCGAACCCATCGGCAGCTCGCGGTGGTCGGCCACCCAGCCGAGCTGGGTATAAAGGAAATAGGAGAGCACGAAAAGGCCCAAGACGCCGGAGAGCGTGATGATCCACCAGCGGTAATGGACGCCGTGCCACTCGTCCTTGATCTCGGCCAGCTCGTCCTGGGTGCCGTGGAGCAGCTTCAGGCGCAGGTCTTTGAGCTCGTCTGCGGAGTCCAGGAAGCGCTGCTCCAGGCGCTTGATCTGTTCTTCTAGGGCGGGGTTGGGCGGCGGCGTCATAGCGGGCCTTCATTTTATATCATATGCCTCCATGGGGGAAACCGCGACGGGCGGGCTGCTGGCCGAGGTCCGCGACTTCTTGGCCGGATTCCGGCGCGAGCTGCCGGAGCTCTTCAGGGTTCCCAAGCCGCCGGCGCCCGTCCGAAGACGGCCTTCGGGGGCTTCGGACTCGGCCCGCGCGCTGATCGAAGGCCGCGTCGCTCACTGGGCCGGACTGATGGAGCTCAAGCCCAACCGGATCTTCATGAAGAACCAGCGCAGCCTATGGGGCAGCTGCTCGACAAGGGGAAACCTCAACTTCAACCGGGTCCTGGCCGACGCGCCGGTGGAGGTGCTCGATTATGTCGTGATCCATGAGCTGGCTCATCTGCGCGAGATGAACCATTCCAAGCGGTTCTGGGCCATCGTGGCCTCCTGGTGCCCGGAGCATAAGCCTCGGCGGCGCTGGCTGCGCGAGCACTCCCACCTCTTGCGGCCGGGCCTGACGCGACGGCCCTTGAAATTGGTACTCTCTGTGGCAGCATGAAAGAAAACATAACCCCCGCCTTCATCCGCGCCATACCTAAGTCCGACCTGCATCTGCACCTAGATGGCTCCTTGCGGCTGCCCACCCTCATCGAGCTGTCCAAGAAGGCCAAGTGCAAGCTCCCTTCGTATTCCGAAGCCGGCATGCGCAAGCTCGTCTTCAAGGAATCCTACAAGGACTTGCCCGATTACCTGCACGGCTTCATGTACACCTGCGCGGTGCTGCTCGACCTGGACAACCTCTCGCGCGTGGCGCAGGAGCTCGTCGAGGACAACCTCGCCGAAGGCGTGCGCTATATCGAGGTGCGCTTCGCCCCGCAGCTCCATGTGACCCCGACCACCACGGTGACTGACGTCGTGCGCGCCGTGGCCAAGGGCCTGGCGGCCGGCGCCAAGGCGCATAACGCGTCGAAGGCCGTGCGCTCGGGCGCCGACCTGCCGTTCTATTCCGGCATGATCGTCTGCGGCATGCGGCGCTTCAAGAAGGGCATGTCCCCCTATTATGGCGACCTGCTGCGTCTGATGCAGCATGCGCCCAAAGACGAGGTCTATGCGGCGGCGTCTCTGGAGCTGGCGCGGGCCGCCGTCGAGCTCTCCCGCGAGGGCCTGCCGGTGGTCGGCTTCGACCTGGCCGGAGAGGAAGCGGGCTATCCGCCGGCCGACCACTGGGAAGCCTACCAGTACGCCCATAATCATTTTATCCGCAAGACCGTGCATGCCGGCGAGGCCTACGGCCCGGAATCGATCTGGCAGGCGATCACGCAATGTCACGCCAACCGCATCGGCCACGGCACCTTCCTGTTCCACGAAGAGATGATCAAGGACCCGTCGGTGGCGGACCGCAAGAAGTACGTCGAGGACCTGGCCAGCTACGTGGCCAGCCAGCGCATCGGCATCGAGGTCTGCGTGACCAGCAACCTCCAGACCACGCCTTCGATCAAGACCATCGCCAAGCACCCGATCAAACGCATGATGGACTACGGCCTTTCGGTCAGCATCTGCACCGACAACCGCCTGGTGTCCAACACGACGGTCTCGCGCGAAGTCGAGCTGGTGGCCAAGCACGTGGGACTCACGCGCGAGCAGCTGCTGAAGCTCATGGTGGCCGGCTTCAAGGGCGCTTTCTTCCCGGGCAGCTATAACGACAAGAGGACCTTCGTCAAGGCGGTCGCGGCGCGCTTCCGGACGCTCGAGCGCGAGATGCTGCCGGCGCTCTCCAAGCTCCCTGCCGGGCGTTAGGGCGTTAGCTTCTTCAGCAGCTCCGGCACGTCGTGCTCGGAGACTCCCGAGCACCACTGACCGTCGGGGTAGACGAAGACGTTGGGCCCCTTCTCGCAGAGGTCCAGGCAGCCCGTGCGCGCCACGCGGACCTTTCCTTTCAAGCCTAGCCGCTTGACCGCGTTCTTGAGCGACTCGCAGAGCTCCACGCCGCCCCGGCCGGGGTTGCCGCAGGCCGCCCGCCCGCCCTCGCGGACGTTGGTGCAGACGAAGACCGTCTTTTGGAAGGGGACCGCTTCTTCGTCCATGGGCTTATGCTATCAAATCTCGGCGGCCGTCTCGCCGGGCAGCACCGGCGCCTCGCCGTGGGCCTTTTTCTGCGCCGCCAAGACCAGCTTCGACATCCAGAGCGCGCCGCTCAGCGTGACCACGAGGCCAAGGAGCTGGACCGGCTGGATGGTTTCTTGGCCCAGCGCCCAGGAGAAGAGCACGGTCAGCGCCGGATAGGCGAGGATGATGGCCGTCGCCTTGGCCAGGTCCATCCTCAAGATGGCCTTGTACCAGAGGATGAAGTTGATCGAGGACATGCCGACTCCCTGAGCGAGGAGGATGGCCAACGCAGGGGCGCTCCAGCTCCAGCGCGCCCCGTGCGCCAGGTCCCACAGGCAGAAGGGCGTCAGGGCGATGATGCCGTAGAACACGCGGCCGCCCGACACCGTTATGGGGTCGATGCCCTTCGGCAGGCGCTTGGAGAAGATGTGCGAGGCCTGGTACATCCAAGGCGTGGCCAGGATCATCAGGTCGCCTTTCCAGCGCGGCGAGCTCAGGTCGTGGAACATGATCAGGCCGGTGCCGGCCACCACGAGCAGGCTGGCCAAAGATTGCTGCAGCGAGAGCGCCTCGCCTAAGAAATACGCGCACAGCCCCGCCGAGTATAGGACTTCTATCTGCGCCATGATCGAGCCGTTGGCCGGAGTCGTGTAGGCCATGGCGCTGATGTAGATGACGGTGGCCACCCCGCTGAAGAGCCCCATCGCGAACAGGGTCGGAGCGACCTCGCGCGAGATCACCAAGCGCCAGCGCCCTTCCTGCAGCATCCAGGGAGACATCACCGCCAGGCCGATGAGCAGGCCCGCCGCGGCGAACAGGCAGCCTGAGTAATGCGCCAGCCCCGCCTTGCCGATCAGCGGCCAAAGCGCGGTGAGCGCCGTATCGAGCAGCAGCGCCGTCAGCGGCTGCATCAGCTGAAGAGGCTCCGGTGCAGGGCCCGCACGGCCCGCGGGCAGTCGGCGTCGCGCACGACGAAGGCGATGTTGATCTCGGAAGCCCCTTGCGAGATCATCTCCACGTTGACCTTGGCCTCGCGCAGCGCTTCGAATATCGTGCCCGCCACGCCCGGGGTCGACCCTATGCCGTCGCCCACGATGCAGATCACGCTGCGGCCTTCCTCTACGCGCACCCGGAATTCACCCTTGAGCTCGGAGATGGCCGCGGCCAGGCCTCGCGGCGCGCCCACGGAAGCCGACACGGTCACTTCCGAAGTCGACACCATGTCGACGGCCACGTCATGGCGGCCGAAGGCTCCGAAGATCCGCCCCAAGAAGCCCGCGCCCAGGACCATCCTCGGGCTCGACACGCTGACGATGCGCTGGCGCTTCTTGAAGGAGATGGAGCGCGCGCCCGGCTCGGCCGCCGAGCGTTCGGCCAGGATCGCCGTGCCCGGGTGGTCGGGTTTGAAGGTGTTGAGGACCCGGATGGGGATGCCCTTGCGCACGGCCGGCAGCAAGGTATGGGGGTGCAGGACCTTGCCGCCGTAATAGGCAAGCTCGCTGGCCTCCGAGAAGGAGAGCTCGGCGATCGGCCGCGCGTCCGGGACCAGCCGGGGGTCGGCCGTCATCACGCCGTCGGTGTCCGACCAGATCTGCACCTCGCGGGCGCCCAGGGCCGCGCCGAAGATCGTGGCCGAGTAGTCGCTGCCGTTGCGCCCCAAGGTCGTGATGTCGCCGGAGGCGGTCTTGCCGATGAAGCCCGTCAGGACCGGCAGGAAGCGCGCCCGGCCCAGGTGACGGCGGATCGCCCGGTCCGCCCGCGGCAGGGGGTTGGCCCCGCCGAACCGGTCGTCGGTCAGCAGCCCCGCGTCAAAGGCGTCGACCGCGCGCGCTTTAAGGCCCTGCCTTATGAAGTGCGCCGCCACCAGTCGCGCGGAAAGCCGTTCGCCGAAGCTGGCCGCGCGGTCCAGGGTGCGGGGGGTGAGCTCCTTGAGCAGGGATACCCCGCGCAGGAGGCCCTCGAGCTCCGAGAACAGGCCTTCCACGAGCGAGGCCGGGGCCTTCAGCGCGCGAGCGCTCTCCAGATGCCGGCGCTTGAGCGGGACCAGGCCGCGGAGGTCGCCGCGCAGCGCGTCCTGAGCGGCCTGCAGCAGAGCGTCGGTCACGCCGCGGAAGGCGGAGACGACGACGACCGGCCGGTCCTTCATCCGGGCGCGCACGATGCGTCCCACCGCCCGGATGCGCTCAGGGTCGGCCAAGCTGGACCCGCCGAACTTCATCAGGATCATAGCCGCTTACTTCAGGATCACGCTGCGCAGCACCGATAAGGGGACGGCCCCGTTCTTGAGGACGTCGTCGTGGAACCTCTTGAGGTCGAACTTGGAGCCCAGCGCCTTCTTGGACTGCAGGCGCAGCGCCATGATCTCGCGCTGGCCCACCTTGTAGGAAAGAGCCTGTCCGGGCCAGATCGTGTAGCGGTCGACCTCGGCGATGATCTCATCCTCGGACATCGGCGTGTTCTGCTTCATGTAGTCGATGGCCTGCTGGCGAGACCAGCGCCGGGCGTGGATGCCGGTATCGACGACCAGCCTGCAGGCGCGCAGGGCTTGGTCCGAGATCATCCCGACGCGCGACAAGTCGTCCTTGTATAGGCCCATCTCCGCAGCGAGGCGTTCGCTGTAGAGCGCCCAGCCTTCAACGAAGGCGTTGAAGCCGCCGTGGCGCCTGAAGGTCGGCAGATCCCGCTTCTCGATGGCGAGCGCGATCTGCAGGTGATGCCCCGGCACGCCCTCATGGGCGGCCAAGGAGGTCATCGAGAAGCGGGGTCGCGTCTCGGGCTGGTAGGTGTTGATGTAGTATATGCCCGGCCGCGTCAAGTCGTCGGCCGGCTCGTAGTAGCGCGCGGCCACGTCGTTCTTTTCCTTGTAATCCTCGATCGGCTTGACCAGCAGCGGGGTCGCCGGCAAGCGGCCGAAGTATTTCGGCAGCTGGAGCTGGGCCGCGGCCACCAGGTCCTGGGCGTTCTTGAGGACTTCCTCCCGCGTGGAGAAGAAGTTCTTCGGGTCATGGCGGACCTTGTCCATGAAGGCGTTGAGCTCGCCTCGGTGCCCCATCCGCCGCGCGACCGCCTGCATCTCGGCGCGCAGCCCTTTGACCTCCTCTAAGCCCAGCTGGTGCAGCTGGTCGGGCGTAAAATCGAGGGTGGTGTGGATGCGGATCTGATAGCCGTACGCTTCGAGGCCGCCGGGCAGGTCCGATAGGCCGATCCTCTCGGCGCGGGCCCTGGGGAGATACGTCTCTTTAAGGAACCTCTGATAGTCGGCGTAGGCGGCGAAGACGTGGGTCTCGACGGCGGCCAGGATCTGGGGCAGGTACGGGCCGCGCAGCTCGGGCGGCAGCCTCTTGCCCGCCATGGCGAAGGGGGTCTCCGCGGCCGGCGTCTTGAGCAGGCCGTCGAGCTGGCTTAGGAGCTTTTCCACCGGGACTTTGGCGGCGATGCGGCCTTCCCTCAAGCCTTCGCGCAGGTTCGAAGACAGCGCGGCGAAATAGCCCGGCATGGCTTTCATGCGCAGCAGCAGGGCTTCGGCGTCTTCGGCCGTCTTCATCGGCTGGCCCATCTCCACGACGCTCGGGATCCAGGATTGCGGACCATCCATGTGGTCGATGTTCCATTGCCAGAACTTGTGCTGGTCTCCCTCGATCGAACGGTCCAGCTCCAGCTTCATGATGTCCCAGGAGACCCTCTCCCCTTCCGTCAAGGCCGCGCGGTCGATGGCCGAAAGCCCGCCGAGCAGGCGCCTGCGTTCGCGAGCGTCCAGGGCGCGCCCGGCGGCGCTCGGGTCGTCGAGCCGGTCCTGGTAGCGCGGGTGGTTGACGAAGGTGGCATAGAGCGGGGAAAGCTGCATCTGGGTCTCCCAGTAATCCTCCGCCAAGCGTTCGAAGCGCTGGGAGGCGGTCTCCTGGGAGATCGCGATCTCGACCGGCGCCGGGGACATCGTCGCCGCGGGCTGGGCGGAGCCCGTCGAAGCCAAGAACGATAAAAGCAGCAGGACGCAGTCGAGCATGAGGGGTCTCCTTGGGGGGCGCGTTAAGAAATTAGCAGAAATGAAGGACGGCCCACAAGGAGCGCCCGGGGGCTAAGAGACTTCTTCGGCGGAGGCGGGGTCGTTCTTGGGGCGGGGCGGGAGCTTCTTGGGCGCCTTGGGCTTGAAGCCGTGCTGGTAGACCTGCTGGAAGAACCAGACGTAGCCGGCGACGTCGAAGGGGTCGTTGATGAAGTTGACGTTCTCGAAGCTGTTGGTCTCGGCGTTGGGCGAATAGTTGAAGGAGCCGGTCACCAGCAGCTTGCCGTCGACGATCATGAATTTGTTGTGCATCTTCTCGTACATGGGGTCGCCTTGGCGGTTGGGACCGGCGACGATGACGATGTCGAAGCCGTGGAAGGCGAAAAAGTCGTCGAGCTTGGCCAGCCGGGACTGCGACAGGTCCAGCGCCAGGCGGATCTTGAGCTCGGGGTTCTTCTCGCGGGCCGCCAGCAGGGCGTCGGCGATCTTCTGCGAGTAGAAGCTGAACATGGCGACTTCGACGGAGACCTTCGCCGAGTCGATGGCGCGGATCAGGGTCTCCTCGATGAGGCCCTCCGGGGAGAAGAGCTGGTTGGGATAGCTCTCGCCGTTGACCGTGATGGGCGTCTCGGGGTCTTCGGGCGGGGACGGGAACTTGTTGTCGCGCTCGGGGGCCGCGTCTTCCAGCGGGGCGCTGCGCGCCGAGGGCTCGGAGTCCTCCGTGCGGGTCATGACTTCTTCCAGCCGGTCATGGTCGACTTCCTTGGCATGCTCGCGCATGTAGGCGAAATACTTGTTGTACCATGACACGCGGCGCTTCTCGTTGGAGAACATGGCGTTCTCGAAATGGTTGTCCTCGGCGGTCCGCGCCCAATTATAGGAGCCGTACTCGATCATCTTGCCGTCGAAGATGGCGAACTTGTTGTGCATGATCCCGCTCTTCTGCCCCTTGAGCACCAGCACGTCGAACTCCTTGACGAGGGCCTGGATCTGCTCGCTGGGCTTCTTGGGCTTCTTGCTGCGGACGTCCTTGCCGGTGGTGTAGAGATGCCCTTGGTCCAGGACGACCGAGATCTCGACGCCGCGCTTCTTGGCGCGGCGCAGCGCTTCCAAGACGTCCTCGAGCCTGAACTCGTACAGGGCGAGGTGGATCGTCTTCTGCGAGAGGTCGATGGCTTCGACGAGGCGGCTCTCGACGGGCGCGTAGGGCCGGAATATGAAGGAGGGGAAGATCTTCTTCCAGAAAGGGATGTCCCTGGACTTGGGCATCCCCGTCGGGTCCACCGGCGGCCGAGGATTGCGCGGCCCGGGCTGCTTCTCGAGCTCGGCCTCGAGCTCGGCCTCGGTCGGCAGGGCGACGGCGCCCTCCGGCTTGGCGAAGGGCTTGGCCTTGCTCCACATATGGTCGAAGAAGAAGGTATAAGCGGCGGCGTCGGTGGCGTCATCCAGGAAGTGGGCGTTCTCGAAATTCGCCTTGGAGGCGTACTTGGTATGGTTGGCCGAACCGGTCTCGACGAGCTGGCCGTCTAAGATCATCAGTTTGTTGTGGTCCTTCTGGGTGCGGGGATACTCGCTCTCGGGGTCGGGACCGCCGAGGGTACGGACCTCGATGTCTTGGGACGCCAGGTACTTCGTATAGACGCCGAAGGCGTCGGATTCGGATTGGCTCTCGTCGATGATGACGCGGACCTTCAGGCCGCGGGCCTTGGCGGCGGCGACGGCCTCGGCGATCTTGGTGGAGCGCAGGGCGAACATCGAGATATCGACCGTCTTCTTGGCGGCGCCCAGGGCGGCGGCGACGGAGTCTTCCAGCAGGCCGGAGGGCGAATGGATCGTGCCGGGCAGCGTGACCCCGTTGAAGACGACGTCGGGCACCGTCGGCTTGGGCGGCGGCGGCACCGAGGCGGGCCAAGTGTAGTCTTCGGCCGAGGATTTGTAGTTGACCGGCTTGCTCAGGTCGTGCAGGTACTTGTAGTAGGCTAAAAAGTCCTTGATGCGGGCCTTTTCGGCGGTGAAATTGGCGTTCTCATAGTGCGCCTTCTCGGCCGTGAAGGAGTAGTTATAGGACCCGAACTCGGCCATCTTGCCGTCGAAGACCATGAACTTGTTGTGGTTGATGCCGTATTTGGAGAGGCCTCGGAGGGTGTAGACCTCGAACTCCTCGCGCAGCAGGTTCCAGATCTCTCCGCTGCGGGTCGGCTCCCAGTCGTCGTCCCCGGGCTTTTTCTCGGCGGGATCCTTAGGGGAGGGGAAGACCTGTTCGAAGTCGAGGATGATATGGATCTTGACGCCGCGGTCGCGGGCCCGGCGCAGGGCCTCGGTCAGGCCGCGCAGCTTCCACTCATAGGAGGCGATGTGGAGCTCCTTCTTGGTGGCGTCGATGGCCTTGATGAGGTCCTCTTCGACCGGGACGTTGGGGCGGAAGGCGGGAGTCTGGAAGGTCTCGCCGTTGAAGGCGACCTTGCGGCGCGGGTAATCCGGGCCGCCGCCGTCGTCGCCGGGGTTCTCGGGCTCCTCGGGTTTAGGCTTGGGCTTGGCGGGCTTCTTGGCGGCTTCCACGGAGACGTCGCCGGCGGCCTCGATGCCGACGGAGCCCATCTTGTATTCGAAAGCGCGCTGGCCGTAGTCCTTCTGCCCCTGCAGGTCGGACGCCTCGGGGGCCTGGAAGGGGATCTCCGCCTTGAGGAAGTCCATGGCGCTGACGGGCGCTTGATCGGTGGGCAAGGCCTCGGCCGAGGGCAGGAGGGAAGGGGTGAGTCCGGCCTCGATGGCCAGGGCGGGGGCGGAAAGCGAGGGGGCGGCGGAGATGCCGGGGGCGGCCATGAGGCTCGGGGCCAGGCCGGGGGTCAGGCTGCCGGAAAGTTTTGGGGTGACGGAGGGAGCGCCGAGGCCCGCGGGTACGATGGGGACCGAGAGGCCGGCGCCGGTCACCGGAACGACGCGGATGGCGGCCGCATGGGCGTTGCCCGCGAGAAGCAACATGACGGCCAAGCTCGCAAGGGAGCGTTTGATCATCAACAACAGTCTAACAGAGGAGGCGGAACAGTGACATTGCTAGAGGACCTAGCACCCCGCGGGCATGTGGCCTAGAGGGAATTGGGTATTAAGGCCTAAGGGAGCAGGTTGTTGCGATCCCGCTGAGACGGGCGGGAAAATTATTTGGGCGCTTGAGCTTCTTTGTCGGCGGCGGGCTTGGCGGAGGCTTTCTTGCGGTACATCCCTTTCAGCCAGGCTACGCTAAGAAACGATAGCCTCATCATCCACTGAGTCTATTGTTTTGGCCATCCAACTTCAAGCCGCCAGCCGTATTTGCTTGTCGGGCTGATCTTCGGCCTGACCGGGGCGGGCCCGGAGCCCAGGAAGGCCAGACGATCCACCGTTGGAGGAAACTTCGACAAGGCCACGGGCGACGCGATGGTTAAGGCGGATAAGTTGCAAAAAATAGACGACAAGACACTCGCCCGGAAAGAGTTGGAAGAAAAGCAAAAGAACCGCGCCAAGCTAGACTCCTTCGTTCAGGACCGCGCCGCCAAGAACCCGGAGGACCTCGGCATCCAGCGCGGGGCCGTAGCGGGGTGGACGTTCGCTCATTGGGAGTTCTTCTTTTTGCCTTCCAGCTTGCGTTGAGCGCGTTTGAGCGTGTCCAGGTATGCCGCCTCCACTTCGGAGGGCTCTGAGGCTATCTGGGCGCGGTATTTCTCATACTCGGCCTCGGCTTTGGCGATGGCGGCCTCGTGGCTGATCTTGCCGGAGCCGGAGAGCGTCTTGGCCTCCAGCGCAGTGACCAGCCGGTCCAGGTGCGCGAGCCAATCCTTCATGTGGGTGGACTCGCGATTCTGCGCGCGGAACTCGGCGGCGTCGAAGTAGGCAGAGACGAGGGCGTTCAGGCGCTTGAGCTCGCCCGAATCCAGGTAGTTCTTGGCGATGGCGATGTCCGCCTTGGTCGGCCGGTCGCCGGAGAAGGACAGCAGGCCCATGAAGGGTTTGCCCGCGTCGGCGCGGGCGGCGATGATCTCGGCGGCGGTGTGGCCGTGGGCGGCGTAGTGGAGCTTGTTCTGGACGTTTTTGAAGAACAGGGCGCTTGCGTCGCTTTTTGGGTCGTAGTCCACGCTGGTGGCGTAGAGGTCCAGCACCTGGCGGTAGAGGACCTTTTCGCTGCTGCGGATGTCGCGGATGCGCTCAAGGAGTTCCTTCCAGTAGTCGCCGCCGCCCAGTTTCTTAAGCCGGGCGTCGTCCATGGTGAAGCCTTTGACCAGGTATTCGCGCAGGCGTTCGGTGGCCCAGATGCGAAACCGCGTGCCCTGGGGGGACTTCACCCGATAGCCGACGGCCAGGACGGCGTCCAGGTTGTAGAAATTGGTCGGTTTGGTGGAAAATTCGGAAATTCCGAATTTTCTCATCGCCCGCTCCGGGAGCAGCTCGCCTTCTTCGAAGATGTTCTTGATGTGCTCGTTGATGGTGGACTTGGCCTTGCCGAA
>CAZEAE010000009.1:0-102265 GCA_964510095.1 uncultured Elusimicrobia bacterium
CGGGGACCTTGGGCAGCGGCGTCATCCTTCCCCCGGCGCAGATCGCGGCGGGAGCCTTGGGCAGCGGCGTGACGCTTGGGCCGGGTACCTTGGGAAGCGGCGTGATCATCCCGGCGGCGCAGGTCGGCGGCGGCGTCCTAGGCAGCGGTGTGACGCTTGCGCCCGGCACCTTAGGCAGCGGTGTGTTGATTCCGGCGGCACAGGTGTCGGCGGGGACTTTGGGCAGCGGCGTGACGCTGGCAGCGGGCACCTTGGGCAGCGGGGTCTTGATCCCGGCGGCGCAGGTGACCTCCGGTACCTTGGGCAGCGGCGTGGCCCTTCCTAATCACCCGACCACGGCCGGTACGAGTCAATCCGCCGGCAACTTGAACGGGAACTGCGGCGCAGGCGCCGCGATCTCGGGCAACGACCAGGCTGGGGCGATCACTATCGGCACGGGCCCTTCATCCCCTTGTATCCTCACCTTCAGCTCCGCTTGGGGAACGGCTCCCGTCTGCATGTCGATCGTCGATACCGGCGCCGTCGCCGCTCCGACACCGACGACGACGACGCTCTCCATGGCGGCGGGCGGCTTGAGTCCGGGCAACAAGATCTATTACTTCTGCATAGGCTATTGAGCTTTGTGAGGTTCGCGAGGATTTAAGGATATGGTTCGGTGAAGACAAGATCGCTCTCTAAGGCGGCGCTGGGCTGGGCTCTGGGCTTCGCGGCCCTGGGCGCAGCTATCGGCGCCTTGGCCGCCGGCCCCAAGAGCGCGGGCATCTACACCGTCGGCGACGACCTGCCCTCCGGCTCCGCCGGCTCCGTTGGCGCGAGCGGGGGGAGCTATAAGGTCTCGGGCAGCTTGAGCCAGACGTCCGTCGATGCGGCTTCCATGCTGAGCTACAGCCTCGAGGGCGGCTATTTCTCGAAGGCCGTCTCCAGCCCGACGGCGCCCTCCATCGGCGGCGTATTCCCGTCGTCCTTCTCTTATACGTTCAACAATCCCGGCAACCCCGCCGGCACCGACTACGCCGTGCAGGTCTCCACCGATAATTTCTCCACCTATAACGTCATCATCACCACCTACGGTTCGCCGGCGCTCATCAATAGCACCACCAGCCTGACCTACTACGTCCGCACCGTGGCCGCCTACATGAACGGCGACCAGTCCCCCGTCTCCGCCCCCGTCAACCTGCCCGCCGGCGGCGGCGGCGCCACGGTCTTCGCCGCGGCCAGCAACATCGCCCCCGCGGCCATGGGGAGCACCGCTTTCGACGTCGGCCTGCTGCGCATCGGGCTCTGGACCGACACCGGCACCGGAGCCTTGAATTCCCTGCTCGTCAACCTCATCGGCAACACGCCCTCCGGCAGCGTCATGGCCAAGCTTTACCGCGACCTCAACGGAGACGGGGTCTTTCAGTCCAGCGACACATTCCTGACCAGCGCGTCCTTCACCGCCGGCCCGCCGGCCCAGTCCACGCTCAATTTCGGACAGCAGACGCTCACGCCTACGACCGCCTACTTCTTCGTCGCCGTCGACTACAGCAGCGTCACTTCCGGCCATCAGTTCGGCGTCCTGGTCGACGTTGCCTCACGCTTCGGCTTGACCTCCGGCGTCATGGCCCCGCAAGGCCCTGATTACCCCCTGCAATCCCAGCTCGTCGACATCCAGACGATCCTCTTCGCCAACCCCAGCGCCGGCGGCTACACCGTGCCGACCTCGGCTACGGGCGGCTTCGACACCGGCCTCTTCGTCCAGGGCGGCCAGCAGGTCCAGGTCCTGGCCACCGGGACCTGGAGCAGCGGGCAGTACGCCCCCACCGGTCCCGACGGCACCGCCGTCTTCGGCGGCCTGGCCGGCGGGCTCAAGTTCAGCTCCCTGGTCGGCCGCATCGGCGGCAGCGGCTGGCTCCAGCTGGGGGGCAACGCGACCGTCGTCTCCACCTTCACCGGCCAGATGTTCCTGGCCATGAACGATACCAGCTATTTCGACAACTCGGGGCAGATCGCCGTCAACCTCCAGGTCCTAGCCTCCACCGTCAGCAAGGTCTGGACCGGCAACAGCGGCATCAACCTCAACGCCTCGATCAACTCCAACTGGCTCAACAGCCAGCCTCCGGGCAACGGCGACAACGTCCGGTTCGACGGACAGATCTCCACCCGGAGCTGCAACTGGGACATCTACAGCGCCAACCTCGGCCTGCTGACGCTCACTACCTCTTATGCGGGTATCGTCACCGTGGCCCCCGTGTCGTACCAGCTGGCCGTGTCCAGCCATGTCCAGGTCTTTGGCGGGATCTTGAGGCTCGGCACCACGGCGAACTTGCTCGTGCAGGGCCAGCTGCAGGTCAAAGGCGGCGTTTTCGACCTGGGGCCCAGCGCCGGCCTGCTCGAAGTGGGCAAGGGCATCCTGCTCGACGGCGGCGTCTTCAACAGCACGGGTACGGGCCAGGTCACGGTGCAGGCGCTCAATGCCGCCGAGCGGTTCCCGGTCGTCGCCCTCGCCGGCGCGCTCAACATCAACAATCTCGGGAGGACCCAGTTCATCGACAGCAGCGGGCTCCAGCTGAGCACCGTGGGCGCCACCACCCTCAACTACGCCAGCTTCCTCAATACCAGCTTCAATCCGAGCCCCGCCATCTCCTTCGCGGCGGCGGCCAGCCCGCGTAACTACAGCTTTTCCGAGCTCTCCTTCGACGTCAACACCTCGACGAACATCGACGCCGTGAACCTGCCGGCGGGCTCGAGCGTCAACGTCTACAACGCCGGCGGCGCCCACATGGGCTCGCCCTACCACCGCGACCCCAACTTCGCCCTCGTCTGGTCGCCCGACGGCGGCGCCTTCGGCTCGGCCTCCGGCTCGATCTCCTACGGCGGCGGCCAAGGCGGCACCTACTACATCATGGCTTCCACGAGGCCGACCGGCCCCGATGGTCCGTGGATGGGCGGCCTGTCCGTCATCACCAGCCAGGGCGGCCAGGGCGCCTACTCGCTGACGAGCCTGCCCACCCCGAACACCTGGTATTTCGTCGCCTGGAAGACCGTCAATTCCAGCGGCCCCATCGGCATGGACCCCCGCGGGACCTTCGGCTGCCCCGGTTGCTTCGGCTTCAACGCCCCGACCTATCTCGGCGCGGGCGCCAACGCGACTGGCGTCAACATCACGCTGCAGGACTGGGCGCGGGTCACGGGCAACATCGTCAATTCCTCGAGCCAGCAGTCGCCGGTGCGCCTGCGCGCCGCCGTCAACTCTTCGACGACCACGCCTTGGGGCGCTTACACGCTGACGCTGCCGCCCGGAGGAGGGCCTTACGACCTTCCCGTCCCGGCCGGCAGCGACATCCAGATCCAGGCCTTCGCGGATGTCAACGGCAACGCCCAGCAGGACGACTTCGAGGCCTCGGGAAGCTCGGGAGTCATCGCGCTCAGCGCGCTGTCGGTCTACTCCGGCGTCAGCTTCAGCGTCACCGGCGGCTCGGCGGCGGCCGGCGGCGTGCTCAGCGTCGTCGCCACGGGCGCGCACCCGGGCTACATAGGCTCGATCTTCTACCAGACCCTGCCGCAGGCGATGCTCAAGCTCGACGTCGCGGCCTCCGGGTCCAACGTGACCTGGAACTCGCTCGGCACGGCCCTGACGGGCGCCGCGCCCGCAGGCACCTACTCGGTCGCGCTCTGGCGCGATGACAACGCCAACGGCGTCTTCGACAGCTATAATTTCGGCGCCGGCGGGGCCGCCGATGCTCAGGTGGGCTACTCCTACATATCCGGCGGCGTCTCCACCCATACTATCGCTTTATACAGCCCCGAGGCCCTGGCTCCGGGCACGACGCGGACTTATTTCGTGACCTTGGACCTCTCCGGCCAGAACCTGCCTCCGGTGGCCTTGCAGATCGGCGCCTCGACGTTCTTCAATCTCTCTCAGGGCTCGATGGCCTCTCAGACCTATCCGATGGTCTCCAGCGCCGCGGCCGTCCTGCGCGCGGTCCCGGCCGGCGTCTCCGCCCAGAACCCGGCCAGCGGAGGCCAGGACACCGGCCTTGGCATCGCCAACGGGCAGCTGGTCACGGTGACGGCCACGGGCCTTTGGAAGATCAACGCCTCGTCCTCCTCGGGCCCGGGCGGCCTGCTCGGCACCACCGGCCTGGGCACCGTCGTGCCCGCGGCCGCGCATGGCCAGCTGATCGGCCGCGTCGGCGACGACTTCGGCAACAGCTCTCCTTGGGCCCCGATCGTGTCGGGCTCCTCCTTCACCTCCACCTTCGGCGGCAAGCTCTTCCTGGCGGTCAACGACTATCCGGGCTCTTATTTCGACAACACCGGCGCCGTGTTCGCTTCCCTCGGCGTCTCGGGGTCCACCACGGGCGCCCTGTCCGGCACGATCACTTACAAAGGCGGGGTCTCCAGCGGAAACCTCGTCATCCGGGCGGCCACTACCGACCCTTTCTGCCCCAATTGTCCGAACCGTCCCTTCAATATCGTCAGCACCGTCACCTTGCCGATGTCCGGCGGCACGCCGGCTGCCGGGGTCGTCACATATTCTTATGGTTTCAACGGCTTGCAGCCGCATGCGGCCTACCTCGTCGACGCCTTCGTGTCGGCCAGCCCGGCCCAAACCGGCGGCAGCCAGACCGCCGTGCCGGTCGTGGTCGGCTCGACGGCCTCCGGCGTGGACTTCGCCTTGTCTCTGGGCCAGGGCTCGATCGCCGGCGCGCTCGGGTACACTGGCGTCCAGCCCACCGGCAACTTCGTCCTGGCCGTGGCCACGGTCACGGATTTCGGGCACGACGTCTTCTTCTTCGCTACCTATACCACCAACGTGGCGGGACCCTATAGTTTTTCCGGGCTGCCCTCGCCCAACACTTACTACATCGTGGGTTTTCGCGACGTCAACTTCGACAATAAGCCCAACGGGGCCGAGCCCTTCGGCGTCGTGGGCAACTCCAGCGGGGCCATCTCGAACCTGTCCAGCTTGTTCTCGGCCGTCTTCGTCGACACGGGCGCCGCCGTCAGCGGCAAGAACCTGACCCTGCTCGACAAAGGCGCCATCACCGGCAACGTGACGGCCGCCGGAGCCTCTTCCGTCAACCTGGTCGTTCAGGCCGGACACGGCCTGCCGGGCGTGGGCTATCAGCTGGAGAACCGGGACTTCCGCTTCATCGGCTCCAGCGGCTCGGCCAGCCAATTCTTCCAGCTCGACTTGCTGCGGCCGGCGACGGACTACTCCGTGTTCGCTTTCCTGGACGCCAACGGCAGCGGCGCCTTCGACCCCGGCGAGGCCTTCGCGCTGGCTCCGGGGCCCTTCGCCATCTCCCAGGGCGGCTTCAACAGCGTGTACTTGACCCTTTCCAGCGCCGCGGCGCCTTCGATGCCGCTCGGCTTCTCGGGCGCCGCGCAATCTTCGACCCAGGTGCTTTGGAGCTGGAACAGCGTGCCGGGGGCGCTCTCCTATGAGCTGAGGAACATCTCCAACGGCGTGGTGACCTCCTTGTCGAGCTCGACGCTCAGCTACACGGAGAACGTCGGCCTCCCCAACACGCTATCAACGATCCGCGCCGTCACGGCCTCAAACGGGGTCGGGACGAGCCCTTCGAACTTCTTCTCCCCCACGGCCAGCTTCGCCGTCGCGCCCAGCAGCCCGTCGTTCCTGACGGTCCTCCAAAGCAGCGTTTCGCTCTCCTGGAACGGCAACGGCAACTCGCCGGCCACGCAGTACCGGGTGGCGCGCGCCACCGCGGAGGCGGGGCCCTTCCAGCTGGTCATCGCCACGAACACCAGCACCGCGGTAGACGCCGGCCTGACCCCCGGCGGCACCTTCTTCTACAACGTGAAGGCCGTCAACGACAACGGGCTGGAGTCGGCGGCGTCCTCGACGTCCTCGGTCGTCACCTTGCCGGCGACGGCGCCGTCTTTAGGAGGGACGGTTTCCTATAGCGGGCGCCAGAGCGGCTTCTTCATCGTCCAGGCCGCGACGACGTCGAGCTTCGCCCAGATATCCAACCAAGTCACCCTGCCCAACGGAGCTGCGCAGTCTTATTATCTCAGCGTCGCCGGCGGCGTCAGCTACTACCAGCGGGCTTTCGTCGACGTCAACGGCACCGGGGTCTTCGAGCCCGGCGAGGACAAGGGCCTGGCGGGCCCCGTGGCCGTCGGCGGCGGGCCCGTCGTCTCCAATTTCACGATCGCCGCCGACACCGTGGCCCCGGCGAACCCCACCGGCCTGACGGCGACGACCCCGCTCGGCCGGGTGTCCTTGGCCTGGGGCTACCCTAATGTGAGCGCCAACGGCTCGCCTCTCTTCGACTTGGCGGGCTTCCGGGTCCAGCGCTCGACGCTTTCCGCCGGCCCCTTCGCGACGATCTCCACCGGGACGGTCTACGGCACGACCGGCACGGTGGCGGGCGCCGCCTTCACGGATTTCAACCCGGTCCCCGGCCAGTCCAACTTCTACCGGATCGTGGCCGTCGACTTCGGCGGCAACCAGAGCCTGCCCTCGGGCTTGGCTCAGGTCACGCCGTTCCTGGGCGCCTCGATCGCGGGGAGCGTCCAGTACTTCGGCGCGACCACGGCCGGCGCCTTCCGGGTCCGGCTGGCGACCGCGCCTGATGCCGGCAGCTTCACCGGAGAGAGCACGCTCAACCCCTTCAGCTTCACCGCGCTTTCCGACGGCTCGTATTTCATCCGCGTCTTCCGCGACGTCAACGGAGACGGCGCGGCGCAGGACTCCGAGCCCGCCGGCACTTTAGGCGGCATCGCCCAGCCTTATCCGATCCCGATCTTCAACGGCAGCACTGTCACAGGCTCCACGGTCACGGTCTGCGACCGCGTCCAGGTCAACTTCACCGGCGGGGTGAAGACCTTCCCGGCGACGATCAGCACCGCCGGCTGCCCGGCCGTCGACCAGGGGCCGGGCTTCTTCACGAGCCTCGGCAGCTTCCGGGTCGGCGGCGGCTCGGCGGGCTCCGTCGGCGTCGGCGCCAACCTCAGCATCTCGATGCAGTCCTCCTTCCCCAATCGCTTGCTGGTGCTCGGCCCCGGCGGCGGCGTCATCGCTTCGGACGCGCGGCCCGGCGGCGCCTCGGTCAACCTGAACAACCTGCAGGCCGGCCTCTATCTCGTCGAACCGACCTCCTTCAACCCCTACGACGGCGGCGCCGCGACGGTGACGCTCAGCGTCGCCGGCGGCTTCTCCGGCATGGTGGCCGGCACGATGAGCTATAGCGGCGCGCAGGCCGGGACGGTCTTCGTGCAGCTCTTCAACAACGCCGATGCCGCCGCTTTCGCCATCGTCCAATCCAGCTTCCCGCTGGGCGGCTACAGCATCGGCGGCCTGCCGGACGGGGTCTATTATCTGAGGGCCTTCCGCGACGTCAACGGCAATCTCGCCCGCGACCCCGGCGAGCCCTCGGGCGCCTTCGGCGTCAGCGCCTCGTCCTTGACGGCCATCACGCTCCAAGGCGGCGTCACCTTCGTGGGCGGGACGGCGAACTCCGCGGTCTCCGTCACGCTGACCGACCCCGCCGTGGGCTCGGTGGCCGGGACCATCGCCCGCCAAGGCAGCCAGACCGGCACGATCCGCGTCGAGGTGGGCACGCCGCGCTGCGTGAACTGCGACCTGAACGTCGTGGCCTTCGCCAGCATCCCCGCCGCCGGCGCCTACAGCGTGCCCTTCATCGCCCCCGCGACGAATTACATCGTCCAGGCTTACGTCGACGTCAACGGCAACGGCAGGCTCGATCCTCTGGAAGCCAAGGGCTCGGCCTCGGACGTGACGGTGCAGGCCGACCAGACGGCCGCGGTCAATCTGCTCGTGCAGGACCCCGGCACCGGAGCCTCGGGCAATGCGACGGTCCAAGGCACGATCTCCTACGGCGGGGCCTCGACGGGTGCGGTCCTGGTCGGCTTCTCCCAGGACTCCAGCTTCCAATTCATCCCTTACGTCGTCAGCCAGGTCTCCACCGGTCCGTATGTCAAGAGCGGCGTCGTCGGCGGCACGAGCTACTACATCGTCGCCTTCATCGATTCCAACGGCAACGGCCAGCCCGACGACCGCCGCGGCGAGCCCGCCGGCTTCTACGGGGGGACCTCTTTCGACAGCAAGACCCCGGTCTTCGTGCCCGGGTCCGGGGCCGTGACGGCCAACGTCACGCTCTATGACGCTCCCAACGGAGCCATCAACGGCCGCGTGACCTACGGGGGCGGGGCTCCCCTCGGCCAGGCTCTGATCGTCCAAGCCTACCTGCCCGGCGTCCAGGGCGGCGGCAGCGGCTATCAGAAAGCCGTCATCGCGCGTCAGTCCGGCGTTTCTCAGTACGACTACAGCCTGCCCTTCCTGGCGGCGGCGACCTATTACAACGTCAGCGCCTTCATCGACGCCAGCGGCAACGGGCAGTCCGACTTCGGCGAGCCGTTCGCGAACTTCGGGCAGACCGCCTGCGCGGGCGCCGGCGCCTGCTACGGCGCGTCCGTCCTGGTCTCCTCCGGCGCGGGGACCTTCCCGACCTACGGCGTGAACTTCTCCGTGCAGGATCCCGGCAACTCCGGAGGCAACCTGGCCGCCAACGGCTCGGTGGGCGGCGAGATCTTCTATCTCGGCATCCAAGGCGGGCCGATCGTCGTGCGCCTCTTCACCAACTCATCCTACTCCGGGGCCCCGCTGCTGAGCCAGTCGCTGACTGCCGCCGCCGGGCCGGGCAACTTCCCGTTTCGGTTCAGCGGCTTGGCCTTGGCGACGACCTACTTCGTCGACGCCTTCCGTGACACCAGCTTCACCGGCGTCTTCAACCCGACGTTCCAGGCGTACCAGCGTTTCTACGGCGTGACGCCGACCCAGGCTCAGCCCGACAAGAACGTCGACTCCGGCCCCACGATGACCGACCCGGGCCAGGGCGGCAGCGTCAACGCTTACACGGGGAGCTTCGGGGCGCCCGGTGGGGCGCGCTTCGACGGAGGCGCCACCGACTTGGGCCTGACGGTGGCCGTCGATTCCATCGCCGCGGGCGGACCTTTCATCTATGTGGCGGGCATCACGGCCCAAAGTATCGACGCGGTCTCGCTGGTCAAATACAGCTCGGCCGGCGTATTCCTCACCTCCACGACGCTGCCCGGCGGCAATACCGGCACCAATTTCCTGGGCACCATCAACCTCGATACGGCGGGCGGCAAGATCTATATCGGCGGTTCGGCGCATGATACCGGCGCGCAGGTCTCGACGCCCGCGGTCGTGCAGCTGGACACCTCCTTGAGAACGCTCGCCACGGTCAAGCTGGCCGGCGCGCCGTTCTGGGAGGGCAATGACGTCGACTCGCTGGTTTTCTTCAACGGGTACCTGTACGCCGGCGTCCGCGGCAACCAGCAGGGCGGGCCCATGATCCGCAAGATCGACGCGAGCAGCTTCATCACCGTGGCCACCGGCACCTTCAGCTTCCCCGGCGCGGTCTGTACGTTCAACTGCGGCGGCACGCGCATGAACGCGCTTGCCGTCGACCCGAACAGCGGCGCCGTCTACGCCGTGGCCACCTTCGATCCCGGAGGGCCGGGCAACTTGGCGGCTTTGGTCCGCTTCGGCCCCAACCTCGACGGCTCCGGGACTCCCTTGGTGGCCGACATCACGGGGCTCAACCTCTCGCCCGACGGGCACGGCATCGCTTTGACGCTCGACGCTTCGGCCAACCTCTACCTGGGTTTCGTCCGCCCGGGGCAGCTGGCGCCCGTGGCCGCGACCTTCGCCAAGTATGGGCCTACGCTCCAGCCGCTGGCTTCGACTTCGTATTCGCCGATCTTCCACCATTTCGGCGCCGGCTTCGGCAGCCTGAAGGCGGATGCCGACGGCACCGTCTACGCGGCCCTGCAGGCCGCCTCCAACGGCGGCGACTATCTGGCCCTGCGCTACGACTCCGGCCTCAACCTCCTGGCCTCGCGCACGTTCGACGGCGGCACCAACACCTTGGAGGACTTCGCCGCCAGCATCGCCGTCCAGGATTCCTCCAACGTCTACGTCGCCGGCGCGGTCAACAACGGCTTGAACCTCGACTGGGCCACGGTGCGCTTCAACATGAACGCCAGCGGCGCGGCCAGCGGCGGCGGGACCGCGGTGGTCATCACCTCGGCCAACGCCACCAACGCGATCTACGGCACCTTGGCTTACGGCGGGACCCTCGTGACCTCGGGCACCGTGCGCGGCGTGCTGGTGCCTTTGGGCTCCAACACGCCGGTGCGCTTTTCCAGCGCGGCGTTCTCGGCCGCCGTCCCCTACGTCTTCAACAACGTCCCGGGAGGCCTGTATCAGGTCAAATCCTTCATCGACCTCAACGCAAACCTGCTGCCGGAAGCCGGCGAGCCCGTGGGCTGGTCCGCGGCGGCGGGCTTCCAGTACACTCCGGGGTCCTCCCTTCAGCTCAACGTCGGCGTCTGCGACCGTCGCGCCATCGCGCTCAATTCCGCGGTCACCGCCACGATCACGCCGTCCGACTGCGCCGCGGCGGATCGCGGCGGCGCCTTCCAGCGGCTCTATACCTTCGCGGGCAACCGCGGCCAGGTGGTCACCATCGACTTGGACGCCGTCAACTTCTACGACACTTATCTGAGCCTCTACGACCCCGATGGAGATCTGACCGCCTCCGATGACGAGAGCGGCGGCGGCGGCAATGCCAGCATCTCGGACTTCGTGCTCCCCGATGACGGCCTCTACACCATCGCCGCTTCGCCGTTCGCCGGCGGGCTCACCTCGGCGACGATCCGCCTCGCTTTGTCCGGCTCGGCCGGCAGCCTGGGGTCGATCTCCGGCGCCGTCGCCTATACCGGAGCCCAGGGCGGCCAGATCCATGTGGCCTTGTTCTCATCCTCTTCGTTCAACAACTCTTTCCTCGAGGGCTTGCCCTTGCCGTCGCCGGGACCTTACACCTTCTCCAACCTCACCACCGGAGCGTCCTACTTCATCGGGGCCTTCATCGACGTCGACGGCAACGGCGAGCCGGGCGGCGGCGAGGACGTCGGCGTGTTCGGTTCGACGGTGACCGGCGCCGCGCCCGTCTTCCTGCGCGCGGGACAGAATTTCGGCGGCGTCAACCTCACCATCCAAGCCGGGTTCGCCGCCTCGGCCTCATCGACGTCCTTTGCCGTCGTCACCGGCTTGGTCAACTACACTGGGCTTCAAACGGGGACGCTGAGGGTCCAGTTCTACCCGAACTCCTCGTTCTCGGGCCAGGCTGTCGGCGCGCGCACCTTGCCGGGCGTCTCGGGCCCCTATGACCTGCCCCTGCCGCCGGGCGTCTATTATGCGCGCGCTTTCTTGGACGTCAACGGCGACAACGTCCTTCAGCCCAACGAGCCGGACGCCGTCTATGCCCCGCGTAACCAGGGCGCCGAGGCGGTGTTTGCGCCTTCCTCGGGAACGGTCACCGGCGTCGACATCACCCTGCAGGACCCCGGCTTCGTGGCGGGCGCGTCCGGCATCGCCGGCGAGGGCTCGGCTTCGATCACGCCCTCGACGGCGGCAGCCGGTACGCAGGTCTTCACCGCGACGATCACCTACACCGCCGGCCCCAACGGCGTCCAGGCGGGCGGGCGCGTCGGGTTCACCGTCCCGCCGGGCTTCGCGGCGGCGCAGTTCGTCACGGCCAACAGCACGTCCGCGGCGACGCTTTCGGCTGTGAACTTCAACGGCCAGTCGGCCTTCGTCAATATCACCGCCGGCAGCCTGCTGTCCGGCCAGCAGCTCAATCTGGTCTATACCAACGGCTTCGTGGCCTGTCTCACCTCGACCGTGTCCTTCACGGTGGCGGCCTCTCAGAACGGCACGGTGACGCCGCAGCCTCTGTTCGCCGGCTCGCCTACCCTGCAGGTGGTCAAGGGCCCGCCGGCCTTCCTGCAGCCCTCCAACCCCTATTTCTCACTCAAGCAGGGAGTCTTATCGGATGCGCAGAGCCTGCAGGCTCGCGACCTGTGCGGAAACGTCACCCAGGTGACCGGGGCCGTCACCGCCACCCTGAGGGCCAAGAGGTTCGACATCGCCACCAGCCAGTTCGTCGCCGACGCCACGGTCACGCTGTCCTCGTCGGCCGCCGCGACCGGTTCCGGCTCCCTGTCGCTCGACTTCGCGACGGGGCGCTCCTCGGCCGCCTTCTTCGCGCTGTCGAGCTCGACGGGCCCCAAGAACATCGAGGTCTTCTTCAACCTGGGCGCGCCCAACACGTTCTACTACGGCCTGAGCGTCCTGCCGGGCAACATCCTTTCCGCCGTGGCGGTCTCCACGCGGTCTTTCGCCCTGGGGACTTCCTCGGTGACGATCATCCCCAACGGCAGCGGCCTCGCCGACGTGGCTTACGTCAACTTCACCCTGAGCGACGCCGGCCAGGGCTGGCACGTGGTGATCAGCTCCATCCCGTTCAAAGCCACCCTGACGCCTCCGGCGCTCTGGGAGACCTGGGGCTTCGGCCAGCCGGGCCTAGGCCAGATCGCCTGGGACGGCCGCTTCAGCCCCTGGCTCAACGGCGGCGTGCGGGTGCCCAGCGGCCTCTATTACGTCCGCGTCGAGATCGGCGGCTCGGGCGTGCGCGACGACTCTCTGCAGATCAACGTGAACGCCCCTCAGTTCGCGGGCCGCGTCTTCGACGCCGGCGTCACCCCGAACCCTCCGCTGAGCGGGGCGCGGGTCCAGGTCTACGGGCCCAGCGGCAGCCTTAACGCGCAAAGCGACGCTCAAGGCCGCTTCGTGCTGCCCGGCATCGCGGCTGGGACGTACAACGTGTTCCTCACGCGTCCCGACTACCTCGACGGCAGCCTCACGGTGACGGTGGACGCGGCCGGCGCGGTGTCCACCTTCACGGCTCTGACGAGCGCGGTCTCCGGGGCGATCAACGCCTCCAGCGGGCTCGACCTGAAGATGGGCCGTTCCTCGATCTTGCTGGTCGTGCCGTCTTTGGGCGCGGGCTTCTCGACACAGTCGTTCGTCCAGTGGGGCGGCCTGCAGGTGCGCCCGGCCTCCACTTCCTCCGCGCAGCAGCCGATCTTCGGGCCGCTGCGCCTGGCGGCCGGCACGACGACCTTCGACGACGGCGGCCAATGGGACCCCGGCAGCCAGTCGTTCATCGCGCGCACCCTGCTCAAGTTCAACGTGGCCGTGGGTACCTACACGGCCGAGGCTTCCTTCGGCGGCTTCGCGGTGTCGAGCGCCAGCGTCTACGTCGGCCAAGGCGTGACGACGCTGAACCTGCCGGCCTTCGCCCGTAAGAGCACGATCGCGGGGCTCGTCAGCGTGCCGGCCAACGCCGACGGCATTTTCGTCTCGGTCAACGCCATCCCTTCATCGAGCTCGACCTTGGTCTCCGGCGGCTTCGGCGGCGTCTTCCTGCCCGCCGGCCAGCTCAGCGGCACCTACACCGTGGTCAACCTGGACGCCGGCAGCTATCTGCTGCGCGCCAATACGCAGGGTTTCGCCGTGGTCTCCACCGGGCCCATCCTGGTGCCGGCTTCCAGCGACGTGACGGGGGTCCACTTCCCGGCGTTCAACAACGGCGCCTCCATCAACGGCACGGTGACCGTCAACGCCAACACCACCGGACGCGCCATCGGCCTCTCGGTCAACGCTTGGGCGCCTGGCTCGCAGAACTTCGGCTCGACTGTGGTCTATGTGACGGGCGGCGCCAGCGGCCTGGCCATCCCCTACATCATCACGGGCTTGGACGCCGGAGCGACCTATCAGATCTACGCCAACCTGGTCGGCGTCGAGGACCTGGACCTCAACGTCGCGCAAGGCCAGCCCTTGCTCAAGCCCGCCCCGGGCGTCTTGAACTTCACCTTCAACGCCAGCTCCGGCGTCATCGCGGGAACGATCCTGCTGCCGCCGGGCTCCAACGATTTCCACAATGTCTCGCTCTTCGGCCAGACGGTGGCCTCCGCCCGCCCCGAGAACGTCGGCCATCAGTTCTCCGTCGCAAGCTCCACCGGCCTGCCGAATTTCGCCTGCTCGGCCAACGGGTTGGGCGCGCCGACCGGCTTCTGCCCGGCGGGGAATTCCTCGGCCACCTTCACGGTGCAGGGCCTCAATACCGAGACCGACGACATCACGCTCTTCTATCGCACCACGGGCCAGACCAAGACGATCCGCGTCTCGGTCAGCAACGGCTCGACGGCGACGATCACCGTGGACCTGCGGCCGCAGACCTTCTCCATCTCGGGCCAGATCAACAACCTGGTCACCAACGCCCTGTTCAACACGAACCCCAACGTCGTGGCCAACGCCCCTTATATCACGCCGCCGGGCTACCCGGCCGGGCTTTCTTCGAGCACGGCGCGGGTGAACGCCATCCTGCAGGACATCTCCCAATTCAAGGTGGCCATCTCCACCACCTTCAACCCGGCCACGACCCGCGTGGGCTTCCTGACGGCCGCAGGCACCTATACCATCACGGGGCTGCCGGCCGGCGTCTACTTCGTGCGCACGGTCGACCTGCGCGCCTGCGCCACCTGCCCGATCCTGGTGCCCTCCGTGGGCCAGATCGTCAACGTGGCCGGCGTCAGCGTCTCCAGCGTCAACTTCACGCTCACCGACGGCTTCTCGGTGGCGGGCTCTGTGTCCCTCGACGGCGGCCTCCAGGACGCCCAGGTCTTCACGTTGTCGGTGCTCAACCGCCGGCAGGAGGTCGTGCGCTCCACGGCGGTCTATCTAGGGGACTCGAACCTGGGGCTCACGGCCAATGCGGTCAGCTTCGTCTTCAACAACTTGCCGGCCAACGATTTCTACACCCTCTCGGCCGTCAGCTTGGACGGCAAGTACGCGGGTGCGCCCATCCAGTTCCCGGACCCCAGCCTTTCTCCCAGCGGCTTGCAGAGCAACCTGATCGGCCAGAGCCTCCTGATGAAGCGCGCCGCCTTCTTCACCGGCAAGCTCAAGGACGCCAACACCGGCGAGCTGATCAACGCCAGCAACGCGGGGCTGCTGGCGCCGAACTTCCAGATCTCGGCGACGGCCAACCCGTGGACTTTGGGCGGCTTCGCGGTGGCGGCCTCCTCGGTGGCCGGACGGCCCATCCAGGCCGATGGGACCTTCCGGGTCGGCCCGCTGCTGCCGAGCGTGGCTTACAACGTCAAGCTCGCTCAGACCAGCTGGGACCCGGCGTTCCTCAGCCGCGGCAGCCAGAACTACGCCCCCGTCTCCATCGCCGGCTCGGCGCTACAGCCGGGCGAGGTGCGCGACCTGGGCGTCATCAGCCTCAATCAGGGCCAGTCCTTGACGGGCACGGTGCGCCAGTCGACGACGACCGGCGCGTTGCTGGGCAACATCAAGATCACCGCCCAGCCCTCTTTCGCCGTCAGCGACCTCCGGGTCCAGACTTATACCAATCCGCAAGGCCAGTATACGCTGTGGGTTTCCAGCTTTATCTCCAACCAGTACGATGTGACGGCCGCGCCGCGCGATGGCAACGTGGCTTCCAACGGGTCGGTGTACGCGCAGGTGGTCCGCCGCAACGTCAGCCTGTTGGCGACTACCACCGCGGATTTCCTGCTTGAGCCGCTGCTGGCCTCCGTCACGGGCCAGGTCATCGTCGCCGACGCCGCGACGGGCGGCAGGCTCTCATATCCCTTCGGTGAGAACAAGGGCTTCCCTGCGGCGGCCATCAACCTTCAGCCCAAGGGCGTCATCCCGACGAAGAACCCGCTTGGAGACATCGAGGCGACGACCGACCAGGAGGGCCGCTTCAGCATCCTTGGCCTGTCCACCGGCACCTACCTCTTGAAGGCGACCAGCCTGGGCTACGCCGTCTTCAATGCCACGGTCACGGCCTCCACCTCCACCTTCGTCATCTATACCGGCTCCAACACGGCGGCCAACTATCTGGCCAACAACACGCTGACGCTCAGCCGCGGCGCCTCGGTGACGGGCCGCATCCTGAAGAGCGACGGCTCGGCTCCCAACGACGGCGAGGTCGGCGGCGTGGCGGCGGCGAATTTCTCGAAGGGCGAGTTCGTGATCGGCACGGTCGACTTGGATAAGACGGCCAAGACGGTCAACTCCTACACGATCTCGGGCTTCAAGCCGGACGTCGCCTACAGCATCGTCATCCTGCCCGCCGTCAAGGGCGACGACCTCATCTCGCCTCCCGAGGGCGCCAACATCACGTTCACCGCCGCCGAGAGCACGACGACGAAGAACATCAACCTGACCTACCTCACCGCCGCCATCGACTGCAACGCCGACGCGAAGGCCCTGGGCAACAGCCAATTCCAGCTCAAGATCGACTGTACGCAGGACCTGCGCAACCAGACGGCCGCCGACAAGGACCTCGATCAGATACTCTCGGTGTCGACGAAGACCTCCGGCGGCGTGGCGCTGGTCTCTCCCAACGGCACGGGCCAGTTCCTCGGCAGCGACAAGTCGCTGTCGAACAATCGCAAGCAGATCACGGCGATCTACCGGGCCGCGGCCGGCGAGACGGCTTTCAGCGTGAGACTCAAAGCCTCCGCCTCGGCCATCAATGCCAAGACCGGGGCCAACTTCGCCATCGACCGGATCTTCGATTTCTATGCCGGGCTGGATTCCAACGTCACCGAGCGCGTCAACAACATCAACGGCGGCTCCGTCCAGCTGACTCCGTCGGCGGAAGACGAACAGCTCGGCGCCGATGAGCGCACGCGGGTCGACCTGGCGCCGGGCACCTTCGCCGTCGGCTACGATACCGACACCGTGACGGGCGTCGCTGAAGCCACGACCACGGTGGCCGTCGGCCTGAGCAAGGCCAAGGACAAGAACACGCTTTCCGCCCTCTACATGCGCCAGCTGGGCTTCGTGCCCACCTCGGTGGCGGACCGCCGCCTGTCGGCCCTGCCGGCCGAGCTCGGCGCCGCCATGGTGGCCCTGGCCGGCTCGACGCCGACGGTCAACGGCGTCAACCCGCTCTCCTCCTTCTATAACATCTTCCTGCCGGCCGGCATCCGCCACCAGCTCAAGCAGAACGCCGACCTGACCTTCTCCTACGACACGCGCCTGTCGACCAGCGGCAACGCGGACAACTTCAACGTCTGGTTCTTCAACGCGGTCTTGGGCAAGTATGTCAAGGAAACCACCAACCGCCGCATCGACACGGTCAACAAGACGATCACGGTGGCCGTCAACCACTTCTCGGTGTTCCTCGTCCTCGACGGCGCCCCGATCCTCGCCGGCGCCGCGCTGGTGGCGACGGAGCGCATCCTGGTCGCCAACTTCCCCAACCCGTCGGACTGCCGCGTGCACTCGGGCATCGTGAAGAACGCCGCCCTGGGCTTGGGCGGCGGCAACCATGCCGACTTCTACGGCACGATGATCCGTTACATCCTGCCGGCGGGGCCTTTGGCTCAGACGAAGATCCGCATCTACAGCCTCAACGGGGAGCTGGTGCGGGTCTTGGACCAGGGCCAGGTGACCGGCAGCTCGACGAACTATTTCCCGTGGGACTGCGCCAACGCCAGCGGGCGTCAGGTGGCCTCGGGCGTCTATATCGGCGAGGTCGAGTGGGGCGGCAAGCGGGCGTTCGTGAAGATCGCCATCGTCAAGGGCAGCGGCTTATGATGAGGATATCCTCGACTGTCTTAGCGTTGCTCCTGTTGTTGGTCGCCGCGCCGTCTTACGCGGTGATCAATACCCAGGCCGGCACCGCTGGCGCTCAGTTCCTCAAATTTGGCGCAGGGGCGCGCGCGGGTGCCATGGCTGATTCCTTCTCCGCCATCGCCGACGACGCCCATGCGGCCTATTACAACCCGGCGGGCCTCTCCCAGCTGACGGGCTCGCAGATCGCCGGCGCCCATACGGCTTATTTCCAGGGCGTCAGTTACGAGGTCCTCGATTTCGCCGTGCCTTTCGCGCGCCAGGAGCAGTTCTCCCGGCATGCGCTGGCCTTCGGCATCTACCATCTGTCGGTCAACGACATCGAGCGGCGCACGGGCGACTCCACCGACCCGGTGGGCACCTTCGGCGCCTCCGACGGGGCCTACGCGCTGAGCTACGCCTACGGGCCCAGCCGCCGCCTGAGCTTCGGCGCCACGGGCAAGTACATCGTGCAGAACCTGGACTCCTACAGCGGCACGGCCTTCGCCCTGGACCTGGGCGCCCTCTACCATTTGAACCCCGAGGGCGAGCGGCCGATGACGCTGGCGGCCGTCTTGCGCAACGCCGGCACCGACACGGGCTACGTCTCCGGGGCCAAGGACCCGCTGCCGGTGTCCTTGACCGTGGGCTTGGGCCTGCAGGCCGTGCCTAAGCGGGTCAAGCTCAACTTCGAGGTGACCAAGTACCGCGACACCGACATCTTCGGGGCGCTGGGCGGCGAGTACCGCCATCCCTTCAGCGACGCGACGACGGGCGCGATGCGCTTCGGCTACAGCAGCCAGCGCAAGGACACCCCGGGACTCAACGGCATCTCGCTGGGCGGCGGCGTCAGCTTCCACCGCGCCTCCTTCGACGTGGCCTGGGTCCCCTTCGGCGGCCTCGGCGACACCTTCCGCTACTCCCTGCTGGTCAAGTTCTAGCCTTCTCACGCCCGCGCCGTCTCGGGATACCGAAACCCTCCGCATCAAACACCCCGTGATATGTCTGGGCCTTGACGCGAAATGGCAGCGGGTCTATACTCACTACGGCGGTCAATGACACTCGCTGATATTATTGTTGCAACATGATGCTGGAAACAAAGTCAGGCTCCTGGGATACGACGACGCTCCGCCCCCCACGGATCGCGCGGCCCCCCCGCCGGGGGGGGCGCTGGGACTCCGCGCAAACGGCCGCGCGGAGTTTAATACCGGCAACGGTGGATCTGCTTTCCGAGTGCCCGGTTGGCGCAGCCAACCGGGCGCAACCCGAGCCCCCCGCGGGGGGGCGACGGGTCGTGGGGGGAGTATGGCCGTGGAGCTTACTGTTGGCGCTCATGCCTCTCTGCCTGACGGCTCCCGAGGCTGTAGCCCAGTTCGAATTGGAGGCGGTTGTTCTTAGCGAGACCGGCACGAACTCGGAGGCTGGCGGGACCACGCTCGAGACGTCGGGAGGCCAAGGGATAATCGGTGTTGCTTCGGCCCAGGACAGCGACCTTGGGCTCGGCTACATTTACGCCAGCGGAGATCGTCAGTCCCCGGTGACCACGCTCCGCGTAAACGACTCAGCCGCCTCTGCGACGAACCTGGTCCTGGTCTCAACGGACTCGCTGGGCTTCGCCGCGACCGACTCCGAGTCCGGTGTTCTTGAGACGCGCTATAGTCTCGACGGCTCGACGATCCCGGTTGTCTTCGTTTCGAACTTCAACCTGACCTTGGGCTCACACACGCTCTCGTTTCATAGCGTGGATAGGGCGGGCAACCTGGAAGTCGAAAAGGCCGTGAGCCTCACGATTTTCATCTATGATGTCATTGCGCCGACGCTGGAGTTAGCGCCGCCCGACGCAAGCACCGTCACCAGCGCTACTCCTTTGCTGGCCGCGAACTACTCGGACGCCGGGCGCGGGGTTGATCCAACCACGTTCCGCTTGTCCCTCGACGGGGTCGACATCACCACGCAGGCCGTCGTGGGGGTTTCGTCGGCGATAGTTACGCTGTATTCACCGATTAACCAGGGTTTCCACACTCTCACGGCTCAAGTCTCCGACTTCACGGGCAACAGCACGGCGGCGACTTCAAGCTTTCGCATCGACTCCCTGCCGCCGGTCACCTCGTGTCTCATCGATGGCTTGCCCTCTTTCGCAACGAACCTGGTTCTCATCTCAACCGACTCGCTGGGCTTCTCTGCGACCGATTCCGGAGTCGGGTCGCTTGAGACGCGCTACGCTCTCGACGGCTCTACGACCGAGGTCGTCTTCGTCTCGACCTTCAGTCTAGCGGCGGGCGCGCATACCTTGACCTTTCGCAGCGTGGACCACGCGGGCAACGTCGAACTCGCGAAAACTGTCACGCTCTCTGTCCTGCTCTTCGACGCCGCGCCGCCGACCCTCATCCTGTTTCCAGTCAGCGGCAGCACGTTCACGACGACCACGCCCGCGCTCGCCGCTTCCTATTCGGACCTGGGCCGAGGCGTCGATCCCGCCTCCGTACGTCTAAAGCTGGATGGCCTGGACCAAACATCCTCGGCTGTCGTTACCGTTTCCTCGGCGAGCTTTACGCCCAGCGCGGCGCTCTCGCAGGGCACGCACACCCTCACCGTCTTCGTCTCCGACTTATCGGAAAACTCGGCTTCCGCTTCCTCGGACTTCTTCATCGACAGCCTGCCGCCGCTGACCACGTTGCTCGTCAACGGCCTTCCCGTCGGAGGCGCGAGCCTCGTCCTGGCCTCGACCGACGCCGTGAGCTTTGCATCAGGGGACTCAGGCGTCGGCGTCCTTGAGACCCGCTACTCCGTGGACAGCGCGGCCGAAGCCGTTTTTGCCGTGGCCTTCTTCCTTAGCCCGGGCAACCACGCGCTCTCCTTCCGCAGTAGCGACCGCGCGGGCAATCTGGAGGTGGCCAGGACCGCTACGATCTCCGTCGCAAGCGCGTCCTCCGATACCACGCCGCCGCTCGTGCGCCTGGACTTCCCGGGTGCAGCGGGTCTCGGTGTAGAACAGGCCGTTGGGGGCGTCTTAAACGTGCGAGGCGCGGTTTCAGATGTCAGCGCGTTGAGTTGGAGGCTTGAAGTCGCGCCCGGCGCGGCGACCGCCAGCGGGTTTGCGACTATCGCCGATGGCGCGGGCAATCTCTCGGGCCTTATCACCGCCTGGAACACGAGGACGCTCTCTGGCTACCAGACCTTGCGCTTGCGCGCTACCGACGCCTTTGGCAACGTGGCTTCGGCCACGGCGACGGTTTTCATAGGCAACCCGGTCTTCACCTTCGCCATCGGCCGCAAGGATTCGAACGTCATCGTCAACAAGATCAAGAATCCGACCGGCATCGCGATACGCTCGGACGGGCTAATCTGGGTGGTGAACTCTGAGGAGAACGAACTAATTCTCCTAACTCCCTCGGGGAGTGTCGTCACCGAGGTGGATGGCGAAGATGGCCACGGTCATAGTCATGGACATGGTCATGGACACCGTGATGACGACGGGGGGGGCGACGGCGCGAGCTTCAAGCATCCCCAGGGCCTGGCCCTCGACGCCGCGAGCAGCCTCTACGTCGCCGACAAGGGCAACGACCGCGTGGTCAAGCTCTCAGCCGATGGCTCGCAGGTTCTGCTCCAGCTCGCCAAACTCGACAACCATGGCAGGCCCAAGCCCGGCTCTGGGGCGGGCGAGCTTCGCCAGCCGCATGACGTGGTCGTGGATTCAAACGGCGACATCTACGTGGCCGACAGCGGGAACGACCGCATCCAGGTCTTCAACTCCTCGGGTGTCTTCCTGCGCCAGTTCGGACAGAACGTATTCCCGCGCAAGACGGACATCCGAGGCGTCACTCTGACGGAGGGCGGCCTGTGGGTCTCAGATAAGGAGAGCGAGAGGATATATCTCTTCACTCGCGCGGGCGCTTTGGTCAAGTCTATCGGTGACGCGGATTCGATCGTGGGGGAGATCTCACGCACGCGCGGCCTGGCCTCGGACCGGTTTGGCGCTCTCTACGTCGCCGAGCCCAACCGAGACCGGACGCAGAAGTTCGACCCGCAGGGCAAGGGTTTGCTCTCCTTTGGGAGCAGGGCCGGGCTGTCCCAAGCCGATAAGCAGGCCAAGCGCTACCTGACTGAGCCCATTGACGCGGCGGTGGCCCCGGACGGCTCGATCTGGATCACGGATACGGGCCGCAGCCGCATCGTGCGCTACTCGCTACCCACGACGGGCGGCTACGTCGTGGCGGCTATGCCTGCGGTCAGCGAGGCCGCCGCCCCTTCCTCCGAGCGGGCTGAGCCGGCTCGGCGCATCGTGGACCATAGGGACGGGGCCAGGGTCGAGCGCGACGACGATGCGGGCGTCTTTGTGCCGGCCGGGGCTCTGGCTGCCGACCTTGAGATCACGGTCGACCAGGGCGACGAGAATCAGGACAAGGAGCAGAAGAGTGCCAAACGCTCGGAGAAAAATATCGCGGCGGTATCTGGAGAGGTCCAGTACGGCCCCGAGGGCACGGTGTTCAACACGCCCGTGACCTTGACCGTGCCCTATGACGCCGGCCTTCTCGCCTCGCAGGGCGTCAAGGAAAGCGAGCTCAAGCTTTACTACTGGAACCCGGCGCTCCAGGATTGGCAGGCCATGGCCTCGACGGTGGACAAGCAAAATAAGACCGTCAGCGCCCAGACCGCCCACTTCTCGCTCTACCAGGTCCAGGGCCTTGGCGGCGGCATCAGGGTCGCCGCCGCCATTGAGGACTTCGGCCTGCGGGCCGTTTACGCTTTCCCCAATCCCATTCGCGGCGGCGCGACCGCCACCTTCCGCATCCAGCCTGGCCGCGCCGACTCGGTGGAGGTTCGGGTCTATGACGTGTCCGGCCGAAAAGTTTACTCTTCATCGGACTTCCGCTTCAGCGTCCTAGACGACGGCAACGGCAAGGGCGTACAGAACACCTACGACCACATTTGGGACGTGTCGGGCGTCGGCTCGGGCGTCTACACCTTCGTGATCACGGCCAGGAAGGCTGGGCAGGCAGACATCCGCAAGACAGGGAAGGTCGGCGTCATTAAATAAATGAGAACCTTCAGGCTCGCAGCGTTGCTCATCCTGACCGCTCAGGCCTCCTGGGCGGCCGAGACGGCCTCGTTCCTGAATATCGGCGTGGGCGCGCGCGGCCTTGGCATGGGAGGGGCCTACACGGCGATGGCCGACGACGTGAGCTCGCTCTATTGGAATTCGGCAGGCCTCGTCAAGCTGGATAAGCGCGAGTTCACTGCCAGCCACGCCGAAATGTTCGAGAGTACGCGTCTCGACTTCTTGGCCTACGCCCACCCCACGAGCCAAGGGACCTTCGCGGCGGGCCTGACCTATCTCAGCCACGGCAAGATCGACGGGCGCGACAGCGTGGGCCGTCAAACGTCGGGTTACGATGCCTCGGACGCGGCGGTGAGCCTCGGTTACGCTCGCAAGCTTGAGATCGCTGACCTGGGAGCGGCCTTTAAGTACCTGCGCAGCCACATCGGCGGGGCGGAGGCGCAGGGCTTGGCCGTGGATATCGGAGCCAAGCGGACGTTTGAGAGCGTGAATGTCGGCGCGGCGCTTCGCAACCTCGGTCCTGGCCTTAAGTTCCAGGATCAGCGCAACGATCTGCCGTTGCGGCTGGCCGTGGGTGCGGTTTACAATTTCGCGGGCGGCCACGCGACTGCGGCCGAGTTGGTCAATGGTCCGCGCGGCGCGGGGACGGACGCCGCTTTCGGCGGCGAGTACCAGGCCGTCAAGAATCTTTACCTGCGCTTGGGCTACACGACGCAGACGGCGATCACTGGCGGTTCGGGGTTTGATGCGGCTCGCGGCCTGACGATGGGCTTGGGATTTAGAAATGATAAATGGAATATCGATTATGCCGTGTTGCCCTCGGGTGAGTTAGGCCGGACGCACAAATTTACACTAGGCACGAGGTTCTAAGGAGAATCCCATGAGAAAGTTAATTCTGACCATCAGCTTGCTGGCGGGCTTTGCACCTTCAGCATGGTGCGTTCCTCAGGTGCTTAATTTCCAAGGCAGGCTTCTCGAATTCGGCGCGCTTAGCAACGGCAGCCGGACGATGATTTTTAGAATATTCGACGCGGCCGGTGGCGGCAATCTGCTTTTCACGGAGAGTCGGAGCGTCAATGTCTCGACGGGAGTCTTCAACGTCCTGGTCGGCGACGTGACGACGGGCGGCATCCCGCTTTCTGTTTTCGACGGCGGCGACCGCTACATCGAGGTCCAGGTCGGAGTCCAGACCCTGCCTCGCCAGCGCGTCGTCAGCGGCGGCTACTCGTTTAGGAGCCAGTCCGCCGCGTTCGCCGCGGAGGCCTCGACGGCGGCGTTCGCCCAAAGAGCGGCTGTCGCTGACTCTATCAGCGGGGGAATGGTGGTGAGCGTGACGACCATCACGGCAACGACCATTCATGTCACTACCATTACCGTGACCAATATCGTCGCGACCAGCGGCACGGTTTCTGGATTCCTGAAGGTTGGCAAGAACACGATCATCCTCGGCGAGAGCCCGCAGACCGGCGGCGTGCCGAATACTATCGCGTTTACGGGCGGCAACGCCTTGATCAAGACTCAGGCGCCCAGCGAAGGATCTTTGACGCTTGAGGCCGGCGGCGCCCAGCACATCGTCCTTAATCCGGGAGGGAATGTTGGCATAGGCACAGTCAGTCCCGGGGCAAAACTGGATGTCGCGGCGGGGGGAATCGCCTCTGGTCAGGCTAACAGCATCACCGGCGGCCTCGCGCTCTACAACGCAGTGAGCCCGCACGCGACGGTTCTACAGGCCGGCAACGCCACCTCTGCGGTCACCTATAAGTTGCCTCCAACAGACGGGCAGTTGGGCCAGGTTCTTACCACTGATGGAGCGGGGAATCTCCAATGGACCTATGTTGTGCCGCCGGTGCCAACTTTAACGACAATCGCTCCGTCGAGCGGCTCCACTGCTGGGGGGGCGCCGATCACGCTCGGCGGAACTGGATTTAAAAGTGGCGCGACCGTGGCGGTGGGAGGAAATCTCGCTACGGACGTGGTTTTCGTAAACACCACTCAAATCGCAGCGAAATCCCCCCCGGGAGTGGCGGGGCCCCAAAACGTCAAGGTCACCAACCCCGACAGCAATTTCACGACCCTCATCGGTGCATTTACTTATGTGCCGCCACCAGGCCTTCAAACCATTGTGCCGAATACTGGTCTGACGACGGGAGGGCAATCCATCACCTTGAATGGGACCGGGTTTCAAAATGGCGCAACTGTGACCATAGGAGGCACCCCGGCCACCGGTATTGTGTTCGTAAACAGCACTCAACTTAAAGCGGTTACACCAGCGTTGTCTGCGGGTTCATATAATGTAGTAGTTACGAACCCAGACAGCGAGCTTTTTACTTTAAATGGGGCATTTACCTACAATGTGGCGTGCGACGGAGTCCTCTATCAAGGTGCCTGTTGGTACTTTGGTGGGGGGCCTTGCCAGAACAGCGTGCTTTTTGGAAGCACCCCTGGTCAATGCAATACCCATGGCGGTTATAATGCTCTTGCAACAACTAATATTTCGGGTAGTGGTGCGCCTGATGCTTCAGGCTGCCATGCACTGACGCAGCTATTTAATATTCCCACTCCGTTCGGATGCAACGACATGGTCGGCTTCGGTAGGGGCTGCTGGGTTCAGAATCCGGGTGGGGGCGGCAATCAGTGTTTCAGGGACACCTCAGCGACAATCGGGAACGGCGGCCCGACCTCGGACATCTTACATGCATGCGCCTGCAATAATTAACCGGTAAGGAATAATTAGTTGGACGCAGTAGGCCGCTGAAACGAAACGAATAGCTCAGGCTCCGAATCGAAGGCGATTTCGCGAACATCAAGCGCCGCCCCGTCATCCGTTCGTTTTTCGGGGCGCCGAATGGTTCTGTACTAAGGACTGATTGTAAGGCGCCGGAGAAAAGCGCTTATTGAAAATGCCGACGAGCCTCTGATGGGCATAGGGCTCGCGGTGCTCATCAACACGTGCCGCGTACTCAAAAACCCAGCAGGTAGGCGATGGCAAAAAAAGAAAGACCAGCAGACATGGCGGCGAGTAGTTATGCTGCCAAAATTGTCGCGATACCAAATGATGTCGATGTGCCTCAATACAGCAAATGGACGGACGCCTGGGGATTGGCGCTCTTCGTTTTTCTTTTTTCTCTGGGAGTCAGGCTGCTGTATTTTGTAGAAGTAAGAAATGATCCGCTGCTGCATGTTCCGGTTCTCGATTCAGCCGTTTATGACCAGTGGGCCCAGGAAATCCTCAAAGGCGACTGGCTTAGTCGCAGTCGACCTGTCCTCGCCCTTAGTCCCGGATATGCATATTGGCGCGCGATTCAGGGCATCGTTCTTGGACGTGGTTTTGCCGCTACAGCCGTCGTGCAGTTTTTCCTCGGTGCCGGCACCGTCTTGTTTGTATTTGCTCTCGCGTTCCGGCTCGCCCGCAATAAATACAGCGCCCTACTCTGTGCAATGGTCTATGCCTTGTATGGTCCCGCGGTTTGCTACGAGGCGATGCCCATCACGGCAGCCTGGATTAATTTTTTAAATACATTGGCATTGTTGTTCGTTCTGAGCGGTTTTACAATGCGGAACTGCTGGATTGCCGGTCTTCTCATTGGTCTCTCCTCATTGTTCCGCCCAACGGTGCTTCTCTTTGCGGCGCTCTTTCCGCTTGTTGTGTTCCTGCATCACCGCGAAAACCATTTACATTCGGCAAAACTGATGGGCCGATTCTTGCTGGGCCTTGTTTTGCCCTTGGGGTTGTTTATGGGGCGGAATTTGATTGTGGCGGGAGAGGCGCGTTTTTCCGCCGGCAGCGGCAGCATGAATCTTTTTATCGGCAACTCGAAATACTCCAACGGAACATACGTTCACTTCGGAGACATCGAGAGCGGCAATCCTACTACTCAGCTTGAGGATTACCGACGTGCCGCGAGCACTCGCCTGAAGCGCGAAGTCACGATGCGAGAATCCGATGCATTCTGGAGGCAAGAAGCCTTCCGATACATGCGAGAGCATCCTCTGGAATGGGGGCGTCTTGAATTTCGGAAGCTCGCCCTGCTCGTCAGCACGTATGAGCTGGGGAATAACGTGAGTTACTATTATTTTCTGGAAAAATCGAAAGTTTTGCGCGCAAGTGCTCTGGTCACTTTTCCTGTCCTCGTTTTCCTCGCCGCCCTTGGCCTATGGCAGTTTCTCAAAGGCGGCTTGAAAATCAATACCAGCTATATATCGATTCTTTCGATCTATTGCGTTTCTTACGTCGTTGTGGGGTTGATGTTTTTTGTCCTGGGTGAATATCGGTTTGCCCTGGTGCCAGGCTTGCTCGGTTTGGCTGCGCCGGGTATTGGTGCGGTGTTTTTATGGGTGCGTTCTCATTCTTGGCGCAAGCTTGGCGGGCTCGCCGCCGCCATCGCTATCGCGACGACGATCGTCCATGCGCAATCAAAGAAACTCGAGAAGCATGAATTCCGGTCTAAGGAGTTAGCCGTTGCCTATACTGCCGCCGGTGATGTTTTTAAAGGGCAAGGCCGGCTGGATGAGTCTGTGAGCCGGTTCAACGCGGCTATCGCCTTGGATCCTTCGTCCCCTTTGGCGCCAATTAAACTCAGCGCCATATACATGGCGCAACGCCGGTACGAGGACGCGAGCCTCGTCCTCAAGCGAGTCATTCTAGTCAATGACAAGGTCTGGCAAATCCATGGTAATTTGGGCATATGCTCGTTCCAGCTAGGTAGATTGCAGGAAGCTGAGGATTACCTTCGCACGGCCCATGAACTGTATCCGTCTCCGGAAAATAAGGCTCGCTATCTCATGCTGAGGAGCATGAAAAAATAAAATTCTGATTATGCCGCCTACGTTTTTTCTGTAACAAAAGTCATCTTGACTTTGTGTGACGCCGGGGCTACAATCCTGATTAGCCCTCCATGAAGCGTCACTGGACAGTCCCCGCCCTTCGCTTGCCCCTCGGGGCTTTTTTATTCTTTTGGGCTTCTCCTGCTTGGCCGGGGGTGGCCGCGATCACCAAAGCCTCGGGGATCGTCCAGATCCAAGAGATCGGCTCCCATAACTGGGTCGTGGTCAAGAACACGCCCGTGGAGGTGTCGCGCGGCGATACGATCCGCACCGGCTTCAGCGCGCAGGCCGTCCTCACCTACGAGGATGGGTCTCGCATCGAGCTGGGGGGGAACTCTTCGGTGACTTTGGAAGAGAACGACGGCCATAACATGGGAAGCCTGCTCAATATCGGCACGCTGCGAGCCTACGTCAAGAAGCTGATCGCTCGGAAGTTCCAGGTCCGTACCCCTACGGCGGTCTGCAGCGTCCGCGGCACGGAGTTCCGCGTCGAGGTGATGGGCGGCGGCCGCACCGTGGTCGACCTCTACAAGGGCTTGCTCGGCGTCGAGGACCATCGCGGCCAGCAGGTCCTGCTCCATCCCAATGAGCGCCTGGAGGTCGACCTGCGCGGCATGAGCAATCCGAGCAGCCTGCCGTCCCAGGGGCAGATCCAAAAGTCCCAGTTCCACTCCGTCATGCGCCGCGAGATGAGCCTCGACATGTCGAAGGAGGAGGTCCAGTCCGCGGCGGCCAAGGAGATCAAGCTGGCGGAGTTCCAGCAAGGCAAGGTGCTCATCGACGTCTTCGGCCAAAGGGTGCGGCTCGAGGAGTACATCGTCCGGCCCCGGGCCGACCAGTTCAAGCTCGTCGTCCTCAACGAGCGCGCCACCCGCTTCGACTATTTCTATTATCTGGGCACCTTCAACCAAGCGCTGCCCGCCGACCTGAGCGTGGCGCTGCGGCAGTTGGGCGGCGGCCTGGGCACGGCTCCCGCGTATTTCCTGACGGGCTTCGAGACGGGGCGCTCCAATACCCGGGACTCCGCCGTGGAGGTCGCCCAGGGCGGCCATCTGGTGGACGTCAACAACAACGCCGACCCGGCCGACAACGTGGCGTTCTTCTATGACGCCGTCACGGACCGGTATGTCGACGCCGTGGGCAAGAGCGTCTTCCAGACGCTCTTCGACCGCTACGGCTTCTATCTCAACGGGGGGCTCAAGTACGGTTGGACGGGCAACAACATCACCAGCTACAGCCTGGCGGGAGGGATGACGCAGGCGGCGCTGGCCGACCCGATCACCGGCGCGGCCCTGGCCGCGGCGCTGCCCACCCGCTCGGTCAGCGTGACGTTCCCGGAGGCGGAGCTGGTCCACCAGGTGATCTATGAGTCCTACACGGACGGCACCTTCACCAAATGGGACAACTACATCATCCGCGACGACGGGCGGATCGCCACCGTCAGCGATTTCAAAGGCATCACCACCGGGGCGCAGTACAAGCAGAAGCTGCTCGACTTCAACTACGAGCAGGTCCTGACGGCCTCGGAATTCCAAGGCCGCAAGATCGACCTGGTGGTGGAGCCTAGGATCCTTATCCAGTCCGGCCTTATCCAGTGAGCCTCTTGCGATTGCGACTATTGTGGATAGGATGTTGTCTTTGCGTCATGGCGCGGCCGGCGGCCGCCCTGGAGGTGAGTCCTATCTACGGGTTGCAGGTGCTCGGCGGGCAGTATTTCTTCGCGGGCGACAAGGGCGCCCTGTCGGGCAACATCTCCGGGGTGGTGGCTCCGGCGATGAAGTTCAACGAGCGCTGGTCGCTGCTGCCGTCTTTGAACTCCTCCTACCAGGGCACCAAACAGGTCGTCGACCTGGTCGGCGCCGGGACGCTGGTCCAGGAGCAGATGGAGCATCGCGCCGCGCTCAAGGCCGTCTACTCCCCGGAAGGCAGCCGCTGGAGGTTCAAGCCGTCGGCGAGCTTCAAGGCCCAGCTCCTAAAGGAGACGCGCGGCGAGACATGGGGCAAGGGGCTCTTCGACTACCGTAAATGGAACGCGGGCTTCGAGACCGAGTTCATGTACCACGATCCTTTTTCCGTCCGCCTGGGCTTGGACTATTATGAGACTTCGTTCCATAATTACACGAGCCTGGAGTCCCAAGCGGCGACGGCTTTTCAGGGGCAGTCGCTGGCGCGCGAGCTCGTGGGCGACCGGATCCTGGACACCCGGAACGCCTCGGTCAGCTTCGGGGGCGACGGGCCGATCTACGAGCGGGTGATCCTGGAAGGCTCGAGCTTGATCACCTATCAATATTTCCCCAACCAGCGCATCGTCGACGGCTCCGGCGCCCTGACGGTGCCTAAGCGCGAGGACGTGCTCACGGTGGTGATGGGCGCCGTCCGGATGCCTCACGAGCTCAACAGCGACATGCGCACGCTGGGCTCGCTCGACCTGTCGGTGGCCTACAACAGCTCGAACCAGAACAACTTCGACGCCCAGCGCGTGCAGTTCCAGCCCTACTACTACAATTACGGCGAGCTGAAGGTCAGCCCTTCCTTCAAGCTGCTGGTGGGGCCGCCGCGCGAGGCGGTCACCGTGGGCCTGACGACGACCTGGTGGTCCCGGCGCTATCCGCACCGGCTGACCCAGGACCCTTCCGGCGTGTACCAGACGAGCACCTTGATCACCAACAACATCCTGGCTTCGGCGTCCTTGACTTATCCCATGGCCAAGCACTTCAAGCTGCTTTTTAATTTCCAGTACGGCAAGGCGACCTCCAATCAGCGCTTCGAGCAGTTCTACAGCTATAATTATAGCGCCACTAACTATCTGTTCGGGTTCAGCTACGACTATTGATATAAGGAAGTCGGCGACGCGTCTGCTGGCGGCCGGGGCCCTTTGGCTCGCGGCGGCGGCGGCGGCGCATGCCGCCTGCACGACCACGGTGCCGGTGGCCAACGGCCCAGGCAACATCCAGACTGCCGTCAATGCCATCCCGGCGTCTTTGGGCGCCGGTGACTATTGCCTGCAGCTGGCCGCCGGCACCTACAGTGAGCAGGTGACGATACAAGGCAAGACCTTCGCGTCGACGGCGGACCGCATCATCATCAGCTCGGATGTGGGGGCTCCCGTCACGATCAACCCTCCCGCCGCTTCCATGGCGGCGTTCCATGTGCTCAACGACAGCGTGACGATCATGGGCATCACCATCCGCCCTTACGCCTCCATCCCCTACGGCATCCTTGCGTCATCTTCCTCATCCAACGTGCTGATCTCCAGCGTCAGCGTGGACGGCAACAATCTTATCACGACGGCCGGGGTCTTGATCAGCACCCAAGGCGTAATCAGGTATTCCAGCGTGACGGTTCAAGGGGCGGCCAAGGGCATCGTCCTGGCCGGCCTTTTCGCCTCGGTCGTCCAGAGCTCCGCGGTCGCCGGCGGGGGCGCCCTCACGATAAACGCCTGGGTGGCATCGGCCACCGTCACGAACAGCTTCTTGCGAGCCACCACGGGAGTCGGCGCGGTCCTGGCTTCCGGGGCCAATAACAACAGCATCAGCTTCAGCACGATCACCAGCGACGGCGGCATCGGCCTGCAATTGACGTCGGCTTCCAGCAACACCTTCAACGGCGACTATATCCAGGGGTCCGGGGGCGCTGAAGGGGCGAGCCTCTCGGCCTCGCAATGCAACACGATCACGCAGAGCACGGTCACCGGCAACACCGCCTCCGGCTCCTCGGGGGGCGTGCTCGTGACGGGCTCATCGAGCAACACCATCTCCGGCAGCCTCATCACCAACCCTTCGGGCAACGGCGTCTTCATCACGGGTTCCGATCACACCATGATCGACCAGAGCACCGTTTCGATCGGCGGCGCCGGCGCCTCCACGGTGCTCGTGCAGACGGGCTCCTCCAACACGATCACGCGCTCCTTCATCAACAGCACGGCCGGCCGCGGCGTCTATCTCACCAGCGGCGCCCAGTACACCACGGTCAGCTTCAGCACGATGACGTCGGCCTTCGGCGACACCGTGACCATCCTCAACGGCGCCGCCTATAGCCAGTTCACCGCCTCGTGGATCGGGACCACCGCGGATGCCGCGGCGATGGTCGTCTTCAAACCGGCCGTCAATACCACCATCTCGCAGAGCCGGATCGTCAGCCCGGCGACGGGTCAGGCCGCGCTGCAGATCAGCGCTTCGACCACGACGGTCACGCAGACCTTCATCTTGGGGGCGTTCCAAGCGCTCGAGCTCAACGGGGGAGGCGCCCTCAACAGCATCTCTTTGAGCACCATCACCAACAACTCGGCGACCGGCCGTAGCTTCTACGTGACGGGTTCATCGTCCAACACCTTCACGTCGCTCTGGGTCGCCAACGCCGCCGGCGCCGGCGCCCAGTTCGACCTGGGCGCCTCTTACAACACGATCTCGCAGAGCACGATCACGAGCGGGGGCGCCGCCGTCGGCCTTCGCTTCACCAACGGCGGCTCCAGCAACACCGTCACGGGCAGCTGGATCGTCAGCGCGCTGGGCATGGCCGTGGAGATCAGCACCGGCGGCGACAAGAACCTGATCTTCAGGAGCACGGTCACCAGCGCCTCCGTCCTGGGTCCGACGCTTCGGATCAACAAGGCCTACGGCAGCTCCGTCGTGGGCTCCTACGTCCAGGGTTCGACGGCCGTCCTCGTGTCCGGCTCCTCCGGCACCGTCCTGAACGCCAACTATTTGGGCGGCGTCGGAGCCTTGGGGCATGGCGTCGGCGTCAATGAAGGGAGCGTCGGCCTGTCGATGTCTTCCAATACCTTGACCGGCGGACTCGGCGGCCTTCTGATCGGCCTCGGCAACACCGGGCGCTTCATCATCTCGACGAACACCTTCCAGAACGCCGCCCGCTACGGGCTGCTCGTGGAGGCCCAAGGCGCCGGCGCCGAGGTCTGGATCACCTCGAACACCATCCTGCCGCCGTTCGGAAACGGCGTCGACGACGTCAGCGGCATCTGGCTGCACACTTTGACTACGGGCGGCACCGTTCAGAACAATCTGATCGCCTTCCGCACGCCGGGGACTTCGGCTCCCCAGGCGGCGGTCGGCATCCTGGCCCGATTGTCCTCGGGGTTGATGATCGACCACAACCGCATCAGCGCCCCCGGCACGATCACCGGCGGCGAGATGGAGGGCATACGCCTGAGCGCGACCACCGACAGCCAGGTCCTCTTCAACGACATCCTCGTCAGCGGGGCGGGGCTGACCGGAGGCTACGGGCTCAACGTCAAGCTGGCCTCGACCGGGGCGCAGTTCAAGAACAACGCTATCTCCTTCTCCGCCGGCGGCTCCGGCGGCCTGACGACGGCCACGGTACGGATGGACAACTCCAGCATGCCGGGCTTCCTTTCGGACTACAACGTCCTGTCCAGCTCCAACTCGACCAACAGCTCGGTCTGGGGCTCCATCGTGGTGAGCCAGCCCCAGTGGCGCGCCGTCAGCGGCCAGGACGGCCATTCTTTGACGGCCAACCCCAAGTGGAGCAACCCCGTCTCCGGCGTCGAGGACTTCCACCCGCTCTCGCAGGCCGGACGCTGGGACCCGGTGGGGCTGACCTTCGTCCCCGATCCTCAGACCTCGCTGACGATCGACCGCGCCGATCCCGGGGCGCCGTTCGCCAACGAGCCGGCCCCCGCCGGAGCTCGGGCCAACATCGGCTCCTACGGCAATACGGTCGAGGCCTCGAAGACCCAGGCGGCCTACCTGCCCGTCTCCTGCGCCGACGGCTTCAACGTCATCCAAGACGGCAGCCTGGACTTCAAGTCGGTCCGGGAAGCGGCCGCTTCCGTGCCGTCGCGCCTGGGCGGCATCTTCTGCGTCGTCGTGCGCGATGCCAACACCTACGCCGAATCGGTCGTCATCAGCAGCGTGGACGCCAACAACCAGCAGCTTTTCATCCAGCGCGATCCGACCTTCATCAGCAGCCGGCCGGTCATCTCGCCGCCCTCGGGCTCCTCGGAAGGTCTCTTGGTCGCGGCCGCCAGCGTCACGATCTCCGGCCTCGAGGTCCGCACGGCCTTGGGCACGATCGCCTACGGCCTGCGGGCTTCCTCTCCCACCGTCACGATCAGCAGCGTGGGCGTCTTCGGGGGCTTCACCGCGGCCGGCATCGTCCTCTCCAGCGGATCGCTGCTGACCTATTCCAGCGCCACGGTCCCCGCAGGGGACGCCGTCCGGGCCCTGGGGTCGGACATCCAGATAGGCTATAGCAGCATGACCGCCGCCTTCGGGCCGCTCAACGCCGCGCTCCGAGTGGCCGCTGCCGGCAACGTCCGGGCCATCTCTCCCCTGGCGCTCTGGGGCGACCTGCGGCTGACGGCCGGCAACTTCCAGGCCGGTCCTTTCACGCATGCCCTCACTGGAGATTTTTCGGCGATCGGCGGCGCCAGTTTCCAACACCAGTTCAGCACCTTCAGCTTGCAGGGCCCCGGGCCCGCTCAGGCCCTAGCCTCGTCCGCCCTCTTGACGTTCAACGGGATACTGATCCAAAACTCAGGGCAGACCAACTTCACGGGGGGTGGCGGCGCCAACATCGCCGTGCTGACGGACAGCGTCGCGGGCAGCACGGTGGCCTTCGCCGCCGGGAGCAGCTATGCGATCCAGGATCTCCAGATCCATGGCGGCCTCAGCGCGGGGCTGATCAATCTGCGGTCACAGACGCCCAGCTCTCCGTGGGCCATCACTCTTCCCGCGGTCTCCAGCGTGACTTCCGCTAGTGTCCAGGACTCCACTTGCCTCAGCGCGGCTTGCCACGCCAATGACGGGACCTCGCTGGCGGGCAGCGGGAACACGAACTGGAACTTCAACCCGTCGCTGATGACGGTGGCGCCAGGGGAGACCTTCACGGAGGGCGTGGGCCGGGGCGGGGCGGCTTCGCCCCGCACGGCCGGGGTAGCCTTCGCGCTGACGGTCAAGGCCGTCTCCTCCAATTTCAACTCCGTGCCGTCCTCCGTGGCGGGAGCGGCGCTGGCATGGAACGAGGTCAACGTCTCGACCCCCGCGGGCCTGTCGCTCGTCTCGGGCGCTACGATCTTCAGCAACGTCGTCCTGCGCACGGCGCAGAGCGCCGTGGCGTCTCCACAGGGCGGCGCCGGCATCTTCTCGGTCACGGGCTCGACGATGACCGTCGGCCCGGCCGCCATGGACCGTCTGCAGGTCATCATGCCCGGCGAGACGCCGGCGCCGGGCTCCCTCCTGGGGCGCTACGGCTCGGTCAGCAACATCGTCACGGGGGGCACCTTCCAGGTGCAGGTCCGCGGCACCGACCCCTTCTGGAACGTGGCCATCAACTCGGATCTCGTGCGGCTGACCACCACGGCCGCTCAGGGCTCCAACCTGCCCCAGACCACGAACTTGGCGGCCGGCGCCACCGTTTTCACCAACGTCGTGATGACGGCCAGCGCTACCGCGCGCACGCTGACGGCTTCCGACGTCACCAACGGCGCCATCACCGCCCACACCGGCAGCGCGTATACGACGTATTCCGCCGCTCTTTCCTCTCCGAGCCTCGCGATCTCGATCCCCGTCGGCAGCATGCGCTCCACCCTCGGCGGCGCGCTGAGCGGCACGGCGTCCGACTTGATCGGCGTGACGAAGGTGCAGCTGGCCCTCAAGCAATACCTGCCGGGCGGAGGCGCGGCCTCCTTCTTCAATTGGACCACGGGTTTCTTCGGCGCGGGCGGGCCGATCTTCGGAAACGCCGCCGTCACGCCTTTCAATGGTCCGGCCGTCAACTGGTCGATGGCCTTGGGCGACAGCCCGCCTTTGACCAGCGGCGCCAGCTACTACGTCATCGCCATCGCCAGCAATCCAAGCAACAACTCCGTCGTCGTCGAGACGACCTTCACCTTCAACTCGGGAGGGCTGACCTCGGGCGCCGCCGGAGACGGCCAGGGCTCGGCGGCCATCTTGACCAACGCCACGGCGGGCTGCCAGGTCATCCTCTCCACCGTGGTCTTCACGGCCGGGCCCCTGGGCATCAGCACGGGCGGCTTCATCGCCGTCCATGTTCCCAACGGCTGGTCGCGGCCGCAGGGCCTGCAGACCCCTCCGCAGAACCCTCCGACGGTGTCCGGCTTCATGAATATCGCCTCCACGCGCGGCTTCTCCACGCAATTCAACCCCGCCCAGATCGGCAATGCCGCGCTGGGAGAGAACTGGGCGGTCTATCAGGCCAATCAGTCTCTCGCGCCCGGCCATCAGGTCCTTTTCACTTTCCTGGGCTTCCCCGCGTCGGGGCCGCAGGCGCAGGGTCCGCAGGTCTTCCTGGTGCAGACCCAGGCCGGGCCGGGCGGCAACCTGAAGCCGATCGCCAACTCGCCTTCGTTGACGCTGACGCCGGGCGCTCCGGCCCGGATGGTCTTCTCGCCTCAGGAGCCGCTTTCGTTGGGGCGTCTCCAGACCTCGGCGACGATGCAGCTCAATCTCACGGACGGCTGCGGCGTCTCCACCGTCGCGGTCGGAGGCTCGATCGTAGCCAGCCTGTCTGCCGGCCAGTTCGGCGGCACTCCCGACCCCACGGCGCTCTTCTATCAGTCCGGCGGCGGGCTGTTGGCCTCCCAGCAGGCTACGATCGCGCTCAACGCCGGGTCCAGCCAGGGCTTCTACATGGTGACCTCCACGGTAGGCGTCGCTTTCGAGAACATCATCGCCACGGCGACCTTCCCTAACGGCTCGATGCCCACCGCCGGCCGTTTCGTGCGCCTGTTGGCTAACGCCATCGCCGTCAGCAGCGTCTCCATCGACACCGGCACGCTCTCCGCCTCCGCCGTCACGGCCACGATGACGGCCAACGGCTTCACCGCGCCGGCCTTCGTCAATTTCAAGCTGTCGGACCCGGGCCTGCGCTGGGAGGTGATCGTTTCCACGAGCTCATCGACTTTTTATCCGGAGGTCTTCCACCGCTACGGCTTCGGCGATTCCGGCCGCGGCGTCGGCTGGAACGGCATCAACGAGAGGATATTCCCGAACCAGTTCGTGCCGCCGGGCGTCTATTTCGTGAAGATCTCGGTCGAAGGCGGCTCGGTGGTCGATCAGACTTTGCGGCTCTACGTGCCCCAGACGGCCTCCATCTACGGCAGCGTCAGCTCTACCGGCGCCTTCGCTCAGGTCAACGTCTTCGGCCCCGGCGCGAACTACGGCAACTTCGCCGTGGCCAGCTCCTCGGGCTTCTTTCAGATCTACGGGCTGCAGGCGGGCCAGCGCTATAATGTCCAGGCGACGACCAGCGCTTTCGCCCTGGGGCAGTTCCTGCGGCTGACGGTGAGCAGCAACAACGTCGCGGCCGGCATCGGCGGCGTGAACATCGGGACGATCCCCTTCCCGACTCCCACCTTCTTGCGCGTGTCGGCCAACCTGCCGACGACGGCGCCGCGCGAGTTCTGGGGGGGCGTCTACGCCCATTCGGCGGACTACTCCCAGACAGGCTACGGCACGCTGCATTTTTCGTCGGCCGCGAGCTCCTCCGATGACGGCGCCCAGGGCTTCGGGCGCAACGCCAGCACTTGGACGGTCATGGGGCTTTCCCCGGGGGTCTACGATCTCGATTTGAACCTTTTCGCCGTGGGCATCTCCACGAGGATCAAGAGCGTGGCCGTGCCGGCGGGCTCGGTCACGGACCTGCCGCTGCTGCTGGAGAAGAAGACGAACCTCCACGCTTGGGCCGTCCTGCCTTCCACCACGGCCTTCGGTTCTTGGGTGTCGGTGGAGGCGACCAAGGCGGGGGCCCTGACGCCCTCGCTTTTCGGCGGGACCTTCGTGCCCTGTCCTTCCTGCCAATCTTTCACCGTCAACCCGACCAGCGGCGTCGTCAGCCTCTTCGGGCTCGATGCCGGGACGTGGACGCTCAAGGCCCGCAGCGAAGGCTTCGTCTCGGTCTCCAGCACCGTGCTGGTGGCGGCCGGCGGCGCCGACATCGGCGGCCCGGAGGCCGGGGGCTTCAGCATGACGCTCTCCTCCGGCGGCGTCATCCGGGGCACCGTCACCGTCACCGGAGACAGCTCGCAGGTCAAGACGAACCAGGCCGACCAGGGCGCTTCGGGCTTCGTGTTGTTCATCAACGCTTTCAACCCGGTGACGCTGGCGCAGTCCTCTCTGCGGCTGCAGATGTCGACGTCCTCCACCCTCACCTCGAGCACCTTCAGCCTGACCGGCCTGGAGAACGGCACCTATTTCCTGAAGACCCGTCTGGAAGGCTTCACTGAAGGCAGCACGACGGCCGTCGTCGCGGGGGGCTCCGGCGCCGGCAACTTGGTCCTGCAGGCCAACGACGCCCATATCAACCTGACCGTCAAGCTGCCGGCCGGCGCGCACCCTCCTTCGGATTTCCGGAAGGTGGGATGGATCTCCCGGGGGCCCGGCATCAAGGTCCTGATCCAGGACCTGATCGCCAGCAACACGGTGCAGTATGCCCCTTCCAGCGCCACCATCCAGTCTCCCGCTCTTGGCACGGGCTACTACTCCTTCGACATGCTCTATGCGCCCACGGGCATGTTCGCCTCCGCTTCCGTGCCGCTGAGGCACGGGGCTACGGCCGCCCTGCTGGTGGACCTGTCGGGCTCGACCTTCTCGGTCAGAGGCACCGTCAACCTGACCGGCAGCGTCAGCTTCTCCAGCGCCAGCTACTCGGTGACCGTCAGCTCGATCGCGGGCCTGCTGGCTAACGTCCCGACGACCAGCTACTGCCTGTTAGGCTCCTCGGCGACGACACCGACCTTCCATCTCCAGCTTTTGCCGATCACTGCGGGCGGGGGAGGGGCGGGTTACTGGACGGAGCCGCTTTTACCCGCGAAGAACAATTGCCTGGCCGCTTTCAACTTGCCGGACGGGGCTTCCTCGCCGCGATCGCCGACACCGTTCTTGGCTTACGTCGCCCCGATCGGAGCCGACGGCACCTTCCTGTTCCCGAGCGTCGCGCCCGGGACCTACATCCTTCGCAACAACGCCGAGCTCGACGGCGATGTCGGCAACGGCGATGAGCTGCCCCGGCTGAGCCAGGTCGTCAATGTCAGCTCGAACACCTCCGGCCTGCTCTTCAAGATCGACAGCGGTTTTTCCGTCGCCGGCAGCTTGGTCCTGCCGCCGCAGGTCAACGCCAGCCGGGCTTTCGCCGTCACCCTGCTCGACGACCAGGCGACCCCGGTGCGCTCGACCGTGGTGAACTTCAGCGACGCCAACAAGGCATCCTATCTGCTCAGCAAGGTGGCGGAAGGCAACTATACGCTGCGCGTCGACGATCTGGGCTTCCCGAAATCCTATGGGGCTCGCCCGAGGACCGTGAAGCTCCAGGGGGCGGGCGTGACGGATCTTAATGTCAACTTGTCGGCCACCGGCGTCATCAAGGGCAAGCTCTCCGTCCAGCAGAAGCGGCCTGATGGGACTCGCCAGTTCATCCTGGTGACCTCGCAGAACAAGAACTTGCTGCCGCGGGGATTTGAGATCAACGCCACGGCCAACCCCTGGTTCCAGGGCGGCTTCGTCTCGGCTCGCGGGGAGAATTGCGGGCCCCAGGGCTGCGGCGGCGTGCGCCTCGAGAACGACCAATTCATCATCGACGGGGTCTTACCGGGCAGCTACGACGTCCAGTTCTTGTCCCGCAACGGCGATTCCGACACGGAGCAGGGCGGGGTCAACCTGGTGTCGTCCTTCCTTCCCGGCGTCGTCGTCTCCGAAGGGCGCATCTCCGACGTGGGCACGATCGGCCTGGTAGCGTCCATCGAGCTGCGCGGCAGGGTCTATGACGTCCTCACCAGCACGCCCCTGGCCAACGTCTCCGTCACCGCGCGCGCTTCGAACAGGCGCGACAACGGCATCGGGAGGCGTCCGAACACCGTGACCGATAAGAACGGCGCGTTCGTGCTCGGCGGCTTGGACCCGGTGACCCGCTTTTACGATCTCTTCGTCAACGGGCGCGATGAGGATGGGGGGGTCTTGCTGGCGCCTTACGAGCAGAAAATCTCGCCGTCCGTGGATGCGAGCAGCGCCGTGACGCTGGCATTCTATCTGTCGCCTGCGCCGTATTCGGTGACCGGGCGTATCGCCGCGGCGGCCGGCGGTCCCCCGTTGGGTGTGCCTTTCGATGAAAGCGGCCGGCGTCAGCCGGGGGCGGTGGTCTTTTTCCAGAAGACCAGCGAGATCCCCACCAAGAATCCCGTGGCCGACATCGAGGTCACCACCGACCGCGACGGCGCCTTCACGATCCCGAGCCTGGCCACCGGCACCTATAAGCTGACGGCGGCCTCCCTCAATTACGGATCGTTGTCGCGCATCGTCTCCCTGACCACGGGCTCCGTAAATCTGGGCACGCTGACGATGTCCTTGGGCGCGACGCTGTCGGGCTCCATCCGCAAGGCCGACGGCTCCAGCCCGAGCTTCGATGAGGTCAACACCATCGTCGGCGCCACGAGCGACCTCAGCGAGATCCTCTTCGCCACGTTGTCCAAGGACGCCAATACGCGCACCGTCAGCGGCTATACGATCAGCGGCTTCCGTGTCGGCACCACCTACCGGCTCCTGCTGATCAACCAGGCCGACGACCTGCGCGCGCCCGACGAGGCGCGCAGCATCACCTTCTCGACGACGACGGAGTCTCGCACGCTGGACCTGCTCTATCGCCCGGCGGCGCCGTTCGTACTCTCCAAGACGCGAAAGTCGGGGAGCAATTTCCTGCTGAGCTTTCAGATGAGCGCGCCCCTTCGCGCCAAGACGGCCAATGATGACGACCTGACCCGGCTCCTTTCCACGGTGACGGCGCGCGGCGTCCTGAGCCTTTTCGAGCTGTCGCCCAACCGCACCAAGCTGACGGCGCTCTACACGCCGCCCGTGCTGGCCGAATCGAGCTTCAGCATCCGCATGCAGGGCTACAGCCAGCTGATCGACCCGGACTCGCTCGATGCGCTCAACCCGGAGTTCGTGATGTCTTCCACGGTGACCTTCTTCTCGGGCATCGACGGCCTGCAGCGCAGCAATATCTCTAATTTCGCGGGCGGCAACCTCCTCGTGGAGGGCGACCCGGGACGCATCACACTTCCCAGCGGCGTCTTCCAGGTCGAATCCTCCTCCTCCGTGGAGGTGACCCTGCAGATCTCCGCGGAGAGCCTGTCCAAGACCGCCGCGGCGCTGACCGCCGCCGAGGCGGTCTCGGCCAACCTGGCGTCCTTGCGCTACTCGGCCGCGGCCTACCCTCCGGACATCCTGCGCGCGATGGCGGCGACGCCGCCTCAGGTCTCGCCCTTCAGCGGCTTCTATGACGTCCTGCTGCCGCTGGGCATCCGGACCGCGCTGGCCAAGCCGGTGCAGATGACCATCTCTTACTCCACGGGCACCGACCCGACCACGCTGAACCTGTACTGGTACAACGCGGCGGCCAACGCCTACATCCTTCAGCAGGATGTCACCGGCGCCAAGCCGGTCATCGACACCGTCAACCACACCATCACGATCAACGTCAACCATTTCTCGACTTTCGTGATGTTCCAGACGGGCGTGGCGGTGATCACCGGCAACGTCTTCGCCGGAGGGGAGATGACGGCGTACAATTTCCCCAATCCCTTCGACCTGGCGACCAAGACGGTCAGCACGATCCATGGCGGAGGCACGCCGACCATCAGAGGCACGATGATCAGCATCTCGCTTCCCTCGGATGTCTCCGGCGACGGTTCGATCCGGATCTTCAACGTGGCCGGCGAGAAGGTCCGGACGATCGCGCTCGGCACGGTGGCCGGCGGCAGCACCTATTACCAGCCCTGGGACGGGCGCAACGATTCCGGACGGGACGTGGCCAGCGGCGTCTACATCGGCCAGCTGAAGGTGGGCGGCCGCTCCAAGTTCTTCAAGATGGCACTGATCAAATGAGCAAGCTCAGGACCTTGTCGGCGGCGCTGTTCCTGGCGGGGATGCTCCCGGCGGGGCTCTGCGCCTTCGGCGTCGGGGACAAGGGCACCAGCGGCGCCTCCTTCCTCAAGGTGGCCCCCGGCGCCCGGCCCGCGGCCATGGGCGAGGCGTTCGCCGGGGTCGCCGACGATGTGCATGCCGTTTATTACAACCCCGCCGGCCTGGGCTTCCTGAAGAAGGTGGAGATCACCGGCATGCATGAGTCGCGCTTCCAGGGCGTCAATTACGATTTCGCGGGCTTGTCGGTGCCGCTGCTTTCCTGGGTGGAGACGACCCAGGAGCGCAACGCCTACGGCGTCATGGGCGTGGCCGTCTACAGCCTGACGGTGGCCGGTATCGAGCGCCGCGGCACGACCGAGACGGACACTCCCACCGAGACTTTCGGCGCCAGCGACGCCGCCTACGCTTTCTCCTACGCTTATGCCTTGCCCGACACCGGCCTATCCCTGGGCTTGACCGCGAAATTCATCGACTCCAAGATCGACAGCGCCAACGCGGGCTCCTTCGCTTCCGACGCAGGAGTGCTTTATAAGGCAGGCCCGGCGTCGCTGGGCGCGGGCGTGCGCAACATGGGCGCCGCCCAGAAGTTCCACAGCGAGGCCGATCCGCTGCCCTTGACGCTGTTCGCCGGGGCCGGCTTCAAGGTCAAGCAGAGGTTCCTGGCGTCGGTGGAGGCGGATTTCCCGCGCGATAACAAGGTCTCGATGGGGGTCGGCGGCGAGTACCGCCAGCCTTTCGCCGACAAGCTCAGCGCCGCCGCCCGGGTGGGCTTCAACAGCAAGAACACCGATCCGGGGGGGCTCAGCGGCGTGGCCTGGGGCTTCGGGGTGGGCTACTCGAACTTCGACTTCGACTTCGCTTGGGTGCCCTTCGGGGACCTGGGCAACGCCTTCAAGTATTCCCTAGTCGTTAAGTTTTAAAAGGGGTCAGGCCTTGCGTTATTACCGATATTCCATGAAACAACGGTAATAACGCAAGGCCTGACCCCTTTTAGCGACCGTTTTTCCAGCCCTGCTTGTCGACCGTCTTCAGCTGGTCGTTGGCGTTCTTATCCAGGCGGGACTTCTTAGTCTTGGCGGCGGCCTTGAGGCCGGAGGCGGTGTCTAGGCCTCCCAGAGGGTTGGCGGCGGGCTGGGCGGCAGCCGCAGGGGCCTTGGCGTCGGCAGGGGCGCCCAGGTAGAGTTCCACGACCTTCAATTCGATGCTTTGTCCGGAGGCTATGCGGACCGCGGCGGTGACCCCGCCGTTGGCCTGGGTCATGTTGCGGTGCATGATCTGGCGGGTCAGGGGGTCGGGCTCCGGGAAGGGGCTGTTGGCGGCGGGGATCGAACCGTGCAGCGAGATCTCGGCGGAGCAGAGCCCCAGGGCCCCGAGCAGCAGCGTCAGCGTCATCAGCATGGTCTTCATAGCTTTCCTTGCTATGAGGATAGCGGTATCAAGGGGAGTGCGTCAGTGTCCTAAGGCCTAAGGCGGGATAGGACTAAGGGCCTAGTCGATGCGGCCCGAGCTTTGTTTGCAGCCGCCCATGGTGTTGCGGTAGCAAGGCGCGATGGGCGCCACGACCGTGGCAGCGCCCTTACCGCCGAAGAACTCCTTGAAGGAGTCCCACATGCCGTTGACCGGCGCGTTGGCCGGCAGCGAAGCGGCACGCGAAAGCTGGCTCGTGGCTTGGTTGGGGCTTACGGTACCGACCACGCGCGCCGTCCCGGGGGAGACCGAGTTGTCCACGTTGTTGGGAGTTCCCGCTAGATTGAGCCCGGCCTGGCGCATCGCTGCCTGTCCCGCGGCCATGGCTGCGGGGTCGACGGGCGCGCTTTTGCCGTTGCCGCTGTCGAAGTTGGCCTTGTATGGGTCGCCGTCCCTGATGTCGCCGGCCAAGGAGTAGGGGTCGTTGGCCGGAGGAGGGGCGGCCGGCGCGCCTTCGAGGTTGCCGTCCGGGTTGAGCCCGTTGCTGTCCGTCTTGGCGGGCGGGGGCGCGTCTCCTCCGAAACTCGTCGTGTTGAAGCCGGTGCCTCCTTGGGTTTTGTCGCCGGATTTCGTCTCCTTTTGTCCCCACATCTTCTTATTGGCATCGGCTAGGGCCTTGTCGTTGGCCGCCTTGGCGGCAAGGTCCTTTTGCGCTTTTTGCGCCGCCAGGAAATCAGGGTCGGTGACATCCTCCGGCTTTTGGAACATTTGAGGGGGGATATGGCATTCCCCGTTGCAGATCATGATCGTCCCGTTGGGGCCGTAATTGATCGTCTTGTTGTTGCCGAGCATGACGGCGGGGTCTTTCTTGTCGATGCCCTCGGGCACTTTGCATGGCGGATGCCAGGGCGTGCATCCGTTGCTGGCCTCGGGCGGCACGGCAGTCATCGGCTTGCCGGATAGCGGGTCGATGCCCTGCTTGACGCACTCGCTGACACGGCAGGCCCCGGGCATCAAGGGGCCGATGAAGTCGTCCGCGTAGACGTTGGGCACGTACTTCGGGAGGTTCAGGGGCGACCCGAAGGTATCTCCAGGGAAGCCGATCGGCGCGGCGAAAGCCGCGCCGGAGCCGGCCAGCGAAAGGGCCGCGAGGAGCAGGGGGAGGGTCGGGGTTTTCATGGCATGCCTTCCTGTTGGCTTAGTATGGCCCGGGAATGCCTTATCCGCAATAGGTCTTTAGACCTACTCGTCAATAGGCCTAAAGACCTATGCCCGGGGCGCCGGGGTCCCGGGCGGCGACTTCATTGCTTCCCCGGCGTTCTTATGCTAATATCCCGGCCTATGATACGCTTTGGAACGGCGGGCTGGCGGGGCGTGATCTCCGATGAGTTCACCTTCCTTAATGTGCGGAAGGTCTCTCATGCCATCGCGGCCGCGATCAAGGAGAACCCCGAGTACGGCGTCGGCAGCGAGGATTACCAGGCCGGTTTGGGCGGCAAGAAGAGCCCCGTGCCGCTGGTCATCGTCGGCTACGACACGCGCTTCCTTTCCGAGGAGTTCGCCCACGAGGTGGCCGCCGTCTTCGCCTCCGACGGCATCAAGACCCTCGTCGCCGCCTCCGACCTTCCGACTCCGGCCGTGGGCTGCGCCATCCTGGCCCACAAGGCCATCGGCGGCGTGATGATCACGGCGTCGCATAACGCCGCCCAATACAACGGCTTCAAGTGGATGCCTTTCTGGGGCGGCGCGGCGACCCCTGGCGTCACTGACGACATCGAACGCCGCGTCGAGCTGCTTGGCGTGCATGCCATCAAGACCATGGCCGTGGACCGTTCCCTTCGGGAATCTTGGATAGAAAGCGTCGATTTTCGGACCCTCTATTTCAAGCAGCTGTCCTCCCTGCTCGACGTCAAGGCGATCAAGAGCTCCGGCCTCAAGGTCGGCGTCGACGCCATGTATGGCTCGGGCCGGAACTATCTGCGGCCATACCTGGAAAGCCTCGGCTTGCAGACCCACGGCCTGCATGAAGGGCGCGACGTCTTGTTCGGCGGCAGGTCTCCTGAGCCGTCTCAGGCCGGCCTGGCGGAGCTGGCCCAGCTCATGGCTAAGAAGAAGCTCGATATCGGGGTGGCCTGCGACGGCGACGCCGACCGCTTCGGCATCCTGGATTCCGGCGGCACCTGGATCCCGGCCAACGAGGTCCTGGCGCTGGCGTTGGAGCACCTGGTCGTCAACCGCGGGCTCAAGGGCAAGGTCGCCCGCAGCGTCATGACCTCTCATTTCATCGACGCCGTCGGCAAGGCTCACGGTCTGGAGACGCGCGAGACGCCGGTCGGCTTCAAGTACATCGGTGAGCTCCTGCGCACCGGGCAGTACCTCATCGGCGGCGAGGAGTCCGGCGGCATGTCCATAAGAGGGCACGTCCCCGATAAGGACGGCCTGCTGGCCTGCCTGCTCATGATAGAACTGATGGCCCGGGAGAAAAAGCCGCTCTCCGTCATCCGGGATCGCCTCTTCAAGAAGGTCGGCGCCTTCCACAACACCCGCTTGAACGTCCACGTCGAGCGCCACCGCGACGTCGTGGAGCTCGAGGAGCGGCTGCGCACCAAGCCGCCGCTGGAGCTTGCGGGAGGCTCGGTCTGGCGCATCGACCAGTCCGACGGCTATAAGTTCATCCTGCGCGACGGCAGCTGGCTGGGCCTGCGCTCATCGGGCACCGAAGCCGTGTTCCGCCTCTACGCCGAGGCTCCCAACCCGAAGAAGCTCCAGGGCCTTGTCGACGCCGGCAAGAAGATGATCGCCGGGAAGTTCTAAGCATGTCCGCCATCAGGTCGATCCGCGCCCAAGAGATCCTGGACTCCCGGGGCTTTCCGACGCTCGAGGCGGAAGTGACGCTGGCCGACGGCTCCACCGGTCGCGCCGCCGTGCCCAGCGGCGCCTCCACCGGGGAGCATGAGGCCGTCGAGCTGCGCGACGGCGACAAGGCGCGCTACTTCGGCAAGGGGGTGCTCAAGGCCGTCAGCCACGTGGGCGGCCCGCTGCAAGAGCTCTTGGCTGGAAAAGACGCCGAGAAGCAGGCCGATCTGGACGCCGCCATGATCGCCTTGGACGGCACGCCCAACAAAGGGCGGTTGGGGGCCAACGCTTTGCTGGCCGTGTCGATGGCGGTCGCCCGAGCCGCCGCGCAGTCGCGCAAGCTCCCTCTTTACGTCTATCTTCGCAAGGCCTACGGCCTGCCTGAGGACCTGTGGCTGCTGCCCGCGCCGATGTTCAACGTGATCAACGGGGGCAAGCACGCCGACAGCGGGCTCGACGTCCAGGAGTTCATGGCGGTGCCGACCGGCGCCGGCTCCTTTAAGGACGCGCTGCGGGCCGGCGCCGAGATCTACCAGGCGCTCAAGAGCGCGCTGAGCGCTCTCAAGATGACGGTCTCGGTGGGCGACGAAGGCGGATTCGCCCCGCATCTCAAGGACCACTCCGCCGCCCTCGACATCCTCAAGGAGGCGGCCGGCAAAGCCGGCTATAGCCACACCGTCCGGCTGGCGTTGGATGCCGCCGCCAGCGAGTTCTATAAGGGAGGCGTCTACCGCTTCGAGGGTAAGGATCGCTCCGCCGCCGACATGACCGCCATCTACGGCGGCTGGGTCAAGAGCCATGGCTTGGTTTCCCTGGAAGATCCGCTGGCCGAGGATGATTGGGCCGGCTGGAAGACCCTGACGGACACCATCGGCGGCGCGGCGGCCGTCGTCGGCGACGACCTTTTCGTCACCAACCGCCAGCGTCTGGAGCGCGGGGTCACGGTCGGCGTCGCAAACGCGATCCTGATCAAGCTCAACCAGATCGGCACGCTCAGCGAGACGGTCGACACGGTGCTGACGGCCCAGAAAGCCGGCTACGCCTGCATCATCTCGCATCGCTCGGGCGAGACCGAGGACGCTTTCATCTCGGACCTAGCCGTGGCCTTGAACGCCGGTGCGATCAAGACCGGAGCCCCCTGCCGCTCAGAGCGTCTGGCGAAGTACAACCAGCTCCTGCGCATCGAGGCCGCCTTGGGCGCCAAGGCGGCCTACGCCGGCGCGGCTTGCTTCAAAGCGGCGGCCGCCTCCGGCAGATGAGCCGGCTGTCTTACTTTATATCCTTCCTGAAGGTCCATTGGGTGCGCGCCGCCGTCTATGGCGGCCTGATCGTCTTCTTCTTCGGCAACCAAGGCTTTCGCAGCTTGGTAGGCAATTGGCTGGAGCTGCGCCGCCTGCGCCGTGAGATCGTGTCCCTCCAGAAAGAGGAGACGCGCCTCGCCGAGCGTCTGCAAGCCCTGCGCGGCGGAGACTCGGCGTTGGAGCGCATGGCCCGCAAGGAATTGGGCTATATCAAGAAGGGCGAGGTCGAGTATCGTTTCACTCCGCCTTCTCGACGGGACTAAGTAAGCTATAATAGCACCCATGCACCCCGTCCTCTTTCAGCTTGGGGAGTTCCGTCTTTACAGCTACGGCGTCCTCATCGCCCTGGGAGGCGTGCTTTCCACGGCCTTCTTCAGCTCCAAACGCGCCCGCATGGGCATCAAGACGGACGAGGATTTCTGGCTGCTGGTCAACGTCATCCTTTTCGCGGGCTTCTTCGGCGGGCGTGTCTTGTTCCTGATCGAATATGTGCCCTTGAGCCACCCCGCGTTCTGGGACTCGGCTTTCTCCTTCAACAAGGGTTTCTCCGTGCTCGGGGGTTTCTTCGGCATCGTCGGCGGCATCTGGCTTTTCTGCAGGCGAAAGGGGCTTGAGTTCTTCCGGGTGCAGGACTACGCCAGCCAGGTCGCCCCGTTCTGGCATGTCTTCGGACGGCTGGGTTGTTTCGCTGCGGGCTGCTGCTTTGGACGCGTGACGGATATGCCATGGGGCGTGACCTTCACCGACCCGCATACGATGATCTCGCCCGAGCTGCTGGGGCGCGCGCTGCATCCCGCCCAGCTTTACGAGGCCGCCGCGGACCTTGTCCTCGCCGCGGGCTTGTATTTCCTGATCCTGCCCAAGATCGAGAGCGGCCGCTGGCCGCCTGGCCTCTTGGCCGCCGCGCACTTCGCGGCTTACGGAGTCCTGCGCTTCTTCATGGAGTATTTCCGGGCGGACGTCGTGCCGCTGGCCGCGGGTCTTACGGCGGGCCAGGGCCTTTCGCTGGGGCTCCTCGTCCTGGCCGCGGCCACGTTCTGGGCGGCTCAGAAGGCGAGCCGGAGACCATGCACCCCCACCTGATCGGCTTAGGCGCTTGGCACATCTCCACCTACGGCGCCGCCGTGGCGGTCGCCTATCTGATCGGCATCCTCTGGCTCAAGACCCAGATCCAGTCCATGGGCCTGACCGAGGACAAGTTCTGGACGCTGATCTACATGCTGTTCTTCGGGGCGATCGCCGGCGGCAAGCTGCTTTTCATGGCCGTGGAATGGCGGTCCTACTGGAACGGGGAATTGGGGATGCTCTCGGATTTTCGGTTCGGGTTCGTGTTCTTCGGCGGCCTGCTGGGCTCCATGGCCATGGGAGCCTGGGCCAAGCATCGGTTGAAGTTCAAGTACCTGGCCATGGCGGACTACTTCGGAGTGGCGCTGCCGATGGGGCATTGGCTGGGGCGCCTGGGCTGCCTGGGCGCGGGCTGCTGCTACGGCCGGCCCACGAGCCTTCCCTGGGGAGTGCGCCTGGGGGGCGATTTCAGCTCGACGCCGCAGGAGCTTTGGGGCGTGCCCCTGCATCCGACCCAGGTCTACGAGTCCTTGGCCAACATCGCCATATTCTCCTTCCTCCTCAAGTTCGTGCTGCCCGAGGTCAAGAGCGGGCGGGTCGTCCAGGGCACGGTGTTCCTGGGCTACGTGTTCTTGTACTCTTTGACGCGCTTCTTCAACGAGTACTTCCGCTTCGACGATCGGGGCTTCACGCTGCCTCCGTTCTCTCCGTCCCAATGGCTGGCGCTGGCGTGCATGCTTGCCGCCGGCGCCGTCATGGCCCGGCAAGGCGTCATCAAGAGGAGGAAGGCTTGAAGGGGCGGCAGCGGTTCATCGTCGAGCATGAAGGCTCGCGGCTGGACCGCTTCCTCGCCGACAAGCTCGACGGGCTCAGCCGGGGGCATGTCAAGGACTTGATCGAGCGCGGCTGCGTCACCGTGGGGGGCAAGCAGTCGAAAGCCAACTACCGCTTGAGAGCCGAGGAGGTCATCGAGATCGTATTCCCCGGATCGGCGGCGGGAGGCGCGGACTTCGAACGCTGGGTGCTCCATGAGGACAAGCACCTGCTGGTCCTACGCAAGCCGGCCGGCCTGCTCATGCACCCTCTAGGGGAGAGCTGGCTGTCGGCGCCCAGGGCCGCGATCACCGATAAGCGGTCCAATCTAGCGGGGCTCCTTCAGGAGCATCGCCCCGGCATCCTCGACAACGGCGTGGAGCGCTGCGGCATCGTCCACCGCCTGGACCGCCAGACCAGCGGCGTGCTGCTGGTGGCCAAGACGCCGCAGGCCTATGAGGCGCTCCTCGAAGACTTCAAAGAGCGACGCATCACCAAGCTCTATCGCGCGCTCGTCCGCGGCGTGCCCAAAGAGGAGCGCGCGCGCGTGCGGGCCCCGATCGGACGCAACCCGGGGCACCGTCGCGTCATCGTCACCCAGTTCGGCAAGTCGGCCGAGACGGCGTTCAGGCTGCTGGAGAGGGCGGCCGGAGCCGCTCTCGTCGAGGCGCGTCCTCTGACCGGGCGCACCCATCAGATCCGCGCGCATCTGGCTTATCTTGGCCATCCCGTGCTCGGCGACATCGAGTTCGACAAGCAGCGCCCGGGAGAGCCTTGGCCGGAGCGCATGCTCCTGCACGCCTATCGGGTGGAGCTGACGCATCCGGGGACCGGACGCAAGGCGTCCTACACGGCGCCCCTGCCGGCCGACTTCCGTTCGTTTTGGAAGCAGCTCAAAGCCGCCCGATAGTCCTTGACGGGCCTGGGCCCTAAGGGTAGAATACGCACATGAAAATCCTCCACGCTCTTGCGGTCCTCGTATCGCTCTCGCCCGCCCTCCGCGCCGAGCCTTCCGCCTCGCCGGCCTTCTTCTCCGCCCTGAACGGCCTGCGCGCCTCGGTGGGCAGCGTGACGGCCTTCAGCCAACAGGAGCAGGAAACCCTGCTGCAGCTGTTCAACGACAGCGACCCGGCCGTGAGGCGCGCCGCGCTGAAAGCGTTCCGGGCCTACGTGGGCCAGCGGCAGAGCAACTGGGAACGCGTGCTTGAGATCGCGCGCCGCACCAGCGAGGACGCCTCCGTCCGCCGCGAAGCGATCAAGACCTTGTCGGTGGTGTCGGGCTATAACGACGTTTCCGACGCCCTGCTGAGGATCGCGCAGCGAGACGCCGAGCCGAAGCTGCGCCAGGTCGCCTACAAGGCGCTTTACTGGCAGGCTTTCTCCCGCAGCAGCGTGGCCGATGAGCTTATCCGGGAAGCCGTCCGCGGCGGCGACGGCGACGTGCGCCGGGCCGCGATCTGGGGCCTTTTCCTGGCGGTGGGCAACACCGATCCGCGCGAGTCCCTGCTGCGGCTGGCCGAGCGCGACTCCGACGCCGCCGTCCGTGTCGAGGCGCTGAAGAGCCTTTATGGGGCGATGGGCCATAGCGACGTCCGCGACTATGTCATGCGGCTGGCGCGCAACGGCGGCGAGCCCTCCGTCCGCCTGACGGCCATCCTGGCCTTGTCGGCCCGCAACAACAACGACGGGCGCGATATCTTGGAGAACATCGCCCGCCGCGACTCCGATCCGCTGGCGCGCGCCGCCGCCATCACGGCGTTGGGCGACCCGCTCAGCGACGAGCTGGTGCGCCACTTCCACCTGCTGCGCCGCGACCAGTCCGGACGGGTCATCCGCGACCCCCTGGACCTGGAGTAGCCTGACCCCGCTCTGCTGGGTCAGGGCCGGCAGCCTGCTGATGCTGCTGGACGTGGCTCTGGGCGCTTTCGGCGCCCATGCGCTCAAGGACAGGTTGACGCCGGAAATGAAGGCCGTCTTCGAGACCGGCGTGCGCTACCAGGCCTACCACGCCTTGGGCCTCTTCCTGGTGGCCTGGCTGGCCTCCCAGACGGCTTCCCGGGCCGTGCCGGCGGCCGGGTGGTGCTTCATCATCGGGACGGTCCTCTTCTCCGGCAGCCTCTACGCTCTGAGCCTGAGCGGCGTACGCTGGTTGGGGGCGATAACGCCCTTGGGCGGACTCCTCTTCATCGCTGGCTGGGCGCTCTTGCTCTTCACTCCCGCCATCGGGAAGTGACCAGGGGCCGTAAAAATGTTAGATTGAGCCGGTGAAAGCCCTTACCTTCCTCGCCCGCCGCTTCGTGGCCGGCGACAATGTCGACCAAGCCCTCGAGCAGGTCCGCCGCCTCAACAAGGAAGGCCTCAAGGTCACCCTCGACAACCTCGGCGAGGACTGCTTGAACCGCCAGCAGGCAGCCGCCGCGCGCGATGAGTACCTCCACATGCTCAAGCGCATCGCCGAGGAGAAGCTGGACTGCAACGTCTCCTTGAAGCTGACTCAGTTCGGCCTGAACTTGGACGGGGGCTTGGCGCGCGACAACCTGAGCCTGGTGGCCGCCCAGGCCCGCAAGCTGGGCAACTTCGTCCGCCTGGACATGGAAGGCTCGGCCTACACGCAGAAGACCCTGGACCTCTTCTACGAGCTGTTCCCGCACTATCCGGACATGGGCATCGTCCTGCAGGCGTATCTGCGCCGCAGCGAGGATGACGCCAAGCTGGCCGTGGCCAAGGGCGTGCGCGTGCGGCTGTGCAAGGGCGCTTACAAGGAGCCGGCCGACATCGCTTTCCCGGACAAGGAAGAGGTCAACGAGAACTATGACAAGCTCTCGCGGATCCTGGTCAAAGCCCCCATCCCCGCTTTCGCCACCCACGACGACGCGCGCATCGCGGCGGCGGCAGCCGCGGCCCAAGAGGCCGGCCTGCCCAAGGAGAAATACGAGGTCCAGATGCTCTACGGCCTTCGCTCCAAGCGCTGGCGCGAGCTGCGCGACCAAGGCCATACCGTGCGCGTCTATATGCCCTACGGCACGCATTGGTTCCCCTACTTCTACCGGCGCGTGCGCGAGCGCAAGGAGAACCTGCTGTTCGTCGTGAGGAACCTCTTCGAATGAAAGCCCTCCATAAATCCCAGCCCGCGCCCGGCGCCGCCTTCGGCCCGGTCAAAGACATAAAGCTCAAGAACGACGAACTGCTGGTGAAGGTCCACCGGGCTTCCATCTGCGGCTCCGACCTGCCGATCTATCATTGGACGAGCTGGGCGCCCGAGAGGGTGAAAGTCCCCATGGTCTTCGGCCACGAGTTCTGCGGCACGGTCGAGCAGGCGGGGTCGGGCACGCGCGATTTCAAGAAGGGCGACTTCGTCTCGGTGGAGTCCCACATCTACTGCGGCTTGTGCTACCAGTGCCGCAACGGGCAAAGACATGTCTGCCGGCAGATGAAGATCATCGGCGTCGACGGCCCCGGGGGCTTCGCGCAGTACGCGGCGGTGCCGGCGCGCTGCGCTTGGAAGCATAAGGACGCTTTATTGAAGGATGTAGGCTCTCTAATGGAGCCGTTGGGCAACGCCGTCTACTCGACCTTGGTCGAGGACGTGGCCTGCAAGTCGGTGCTGGTCATGGGCTGCGGCCCGCAGGGGTTGTTCACGATCGCGGTGGCGAAGGCCTCGGGCGCGTCGCCCGTCGTGGCGGTGGAGAGCTCGAAGTTCCGCGCGAAGCTGGCGCGGCAGATGGGCGCCAGCGACGTGATCGATCCGACCCGGCAGGATGTTTTGTCCGCGCTGCTGAAGGCCGGTAAAGCGCCGGATGGCTTCGACGTGGTGCTGGAGATGTCGGGCGCGCCGGCGGCGATCTCCCTGGCGCTCAAGGCGGTCAAGAACGGCGGCCGGGTGACGGCCTTCGGCATCCCGTCGAAGAAGGTCGAGATCGATTGGGCCAACGACGTGATCTTCAAGGGCATCCGCATCTACGGCATCGTGGGGCGGCAGATCTTCGAGACGTGGTACAAGACCGATCACCTGCTGCGCACGGGCGCCATCGACTTGAGACCGGTCATCACCCACACCTTCCCGATGAAGGACTTCAAGAAAGGCTTCGAGGTGATGTCGGCGGCCGATAAGAAGTGCGGCAAGGTCATCCTCGTCCCATGATCATGGACTTCTTGGATGAAGAGAACGGCAAGCTGAAGGCCGAGGGCCGCTTCGTGCGCCTGCGCGAACTGCAATCTCCGCAGGAGCCGGTGTCGGTCATCGACGGCAAGAAGGTCGTCAACCTGACCTCCAATAATTATTTGGACCTGGCCAATCATCCTAAGCTCAAGGAAGCCGCCAAGAAGGCCATCGACCAGTGGGGCGTGGGCACGGCGGCGGTGCGGCCCATCATCGGGACGATGACCATCCACCAGGACTTCGAGCGCCAGATTGCTAAATTCAAAGGCACCGAAGCGGCCTTGTCCTTCCAGTCGGGCTTCACGGTGAACGTGGCCTGCTGTCAGAGCCTGATGAGCGACCCCAAGGACCTGCTGATCTCAGACGAGCTCAACCATGCGTCCATCATCGATGGAGGCCGGCTTTCGAAGGCGGTGAGGAAGATCTACCCCCATAAGGACATGGGGGCCTTAAAAGCGATCCTGGAGAGTCCTGAGGCCCGCCAGGCAAGGCGCAAGATGATCGTGACCGACGGCGTCTTCTCCATGGATGGGGACGTGGCGCCGCTTCCGGCCATCATGGATCTGGCCGACCAGTATGACGCCTTCGTCATGGTCGACGACGCCCATGCCTCAGGCGTGATGGGAAAGAACGGGAGGGGGACTCCCGACCATTTCGGCCTGACCAAGCGCGTCCAGGTGCAGATCGGCACCTTGTCCAAGGCCATCGGGGCCGTGGGAGGCTACGTGGCGGGCTCGCAGAGCCTGCGCGACTACCTTATCTCGAGCGGCAGGCCATTCACCTTCTCCAGCTCGCATCCCCCGTCGGTGGTAGCCACCTGCATGGCGGCCTTGGACCTCTTGATTGCCGAGCCTCAGCGCATTGAAAAGCTTTGGGAGAACGCCAAGCACTTCAAAGAGGGCCTTAAGAAGGCCGGCTTCGACACCGGAGCCAGCGAGACGCCCATCACCCCCGTCATGATCGGAGACACGGCCAAGGCCCAGAAGTTCAGCGCCCGGCTCTTCGAGGAGGGGGTCTTTGCCTTGTCCATCTGCTTCCCCATCGTGGGTAAGGGGAAAGACCGCCTCAGGACCATCGTCTCCTCCGGCCATACTTCAAAAGACCTCGATTTCGCGCTGGAGAAGTTCCAGAAGGTCGGCCGCGAGCTCGGGCTCGTTTCCTAGTCTTTTCGCGCGGTTCCCGCCGCGCCTTTCATGGTTTTTTTAGGGCCCCTGTTTTTCCCTCGATCCTTCGGATTTTTCTATCCGATGCTTTCATGGTCTTTTTTTGCCTTTTGGTGCCATTGATGTAGATAAGACTTAATATATGGCACAGCAGGTGCCCGTTGAAAGGTTGCTTGTCGAGAGAATCTAGGGGGTAGATGCACCGCTCGGGAGCACGAATCGAGAAGTGTTTTGGCTGGACGGTTATTGAGGACGGGTAGGAGGCGGGGCGTGAGTGTTATTTGAGGAGCCCTGTGTTGTTGTGCGCAATCTCACGGCAATCGAATCGCCTGCCGGCATGGCGTCATAAAAAATCAAGTACTGATTTCGGCCAACAATTGCAATAATTGAAGGCCTGACCCCATTTCTTAGCCCCCCATGGTATAATAGACGTCCCTCTATGCCGACCCTTCTACGGCTTGAAGATTCTTTAGAACGCGTGCGCGCCGGGCTTGAGAGCCGGGCGCGGCGCATCTCCGGGCGCGTCGGCGAGGAATTGGCGGCGCACATCGGCCGGCCGGGCAAGATGCTGCGCACGCGCTTCTGCCTCCTGCTGGCCGCTTCCTTGGGCGTCGACCAGGAAAAAGCGGAAGCCGCCTCCCGCGCCATGGAGCTCGTCCACAACGCTTCGCTCCTCCACGACGATTGCGTCGACGAAGCCGACCTGCGCCGCGGCCAGCCTACTCCTAATAAAGTCTTCGGCACCACCGTCGGGCTTTTGCTCGGCGACCTGGCCTTCTCTCAAGGACTCGAAGAGGCCATCGACATCTCGCCCAACGCCTCGCGCCATCTGGTCACTACCGTACGCGAGATGACCGTCGGCGAGCTGCAGGAAGAATTCCTCAAAGGCGCCACCGACACTTCCGTCGATGCCTATATGGGGGTCGCCGCCCGCAAGACGGGGGCTCTCTTCGAGTGGGCCGGCAACGTCTTATCAGAGTTGAGTCCGTTCCCACATGACGCTGCCGATCCGCCGCGCCTGGCCTGCGCCGCCGGCATCCTCCTGCAGATCGTCGATGACATCCACGATTACACGCTCGACGAGAAGGTCTCCGGCAAGCCCGTCGGCCAGGACCTGGCAAACCGCCGGCTGACGCTTCCTTGCATCCTGGCTCTCCAGAGCCCACACCGCGCCGAGTTCTTGGCGCTCTGGGAGCGCGCTGAGCCCGCCCCTTTGGCCGCTTTCCTCAAGAACCATGGTTTTCTCGACGCCACGCGCGCCAAGGGCCGCGAGCTGGTCGACTCCATGCTCAAGTGGACCCGCGCCTTGCCCTGCAAGGCCGAAGCCTTGGAGATGGCCCTCTTCATCGAAGTCATGGCCCGCCGGGAGTTCTAGGGTGAGCTACGAAGCCCTGCTGCGAAAGACTTTCAAATCCGGCGACTTCACCATCACCGCCGCCGAGGCCGCCCAGGAGGGCGCGCAGACCGCCTCCGCCGCTTCCTGGCGCCGCGCTCGCTCCCAGATCTCGCGGATCGTCGAAAGAGAAGCCGCCGACGCCAATTGCTGTCTTACCGCCCACAAGGAGGGAGTCATGAAGCTAGCCCCGTTCGTCAAGTTCCGCGAGGAGAAGTTCGGCGCCGTCTTGTTCGAGACGCGCTCCGAGAAGGTCTACACCTTGAGCCCTACCGGCGCCGCCGTCGTGCGCGAAGTGGTCACCGGCGTCGACGCCAAGACCGTCATCGAGAACTTGAAGACCAAGTTCGACGACAAGACGGGCAAGATGGAAGCCGAAGCCACCGCCTTCATCGCGCAGCTGCGCGAGAAGGGCCTCGTCACCGAATAAGCCATGGCCGAAGCCGCGGTCGAACCCAAGTTCATCGAGGACGCCGGCGCCTCCGACCTGGGGGCGCCCCTCTACGTCGCCTGGCAGATCACCAACGAATGCAACCTGGCCTGCCTGCACTGCATCGAGGAGTCCGGCCCCGGCAAGGCGTTCAAGGATGAACTCTCGAAGGATGAGGTCTTCTCGGTCATCGACCAGTTCATCACGAGCGAGGTGCCCTACGTCTCCTTCTCCGGCGGCGAGCCCATGGTTCACCCTCATTTCTTCGAGATGGTCGAGCGTCTGGCCGGTTCCGGCGTCGGCCTCAAGATCGAGACCAACGGCCATTATCTCACGCCCGAGAACTGCAAGCGCCTGAAGGACCTGGGCGTCAAGGCCGTCCAGGTCTCCATCGACGGGGCGACCCCGGCCACCTTCAACAAGATGCGCGTGCATGGGCGCTTCGAGACCGCGCTGGAAGGCATCGACCGCCTGCGCCAGGCGGGCGTTCCCATCGAGATTAACTTTGTTCCCGCCAAGTTCAACATCCATGAGATCGGCGAAGCCGTCGACCTGGCTTACCGCATGGGCGCCTACAGCTTCTACACCGGCAAGATCATGTACACGGGCAACGCCGTGCGTACCTGGCACATCACCTCGCCCTCCGATGAGCAGTACGTGCCGTTCTTCCAGACCCTTCATGCCAAGACCAAGGAGTACGAGGGCCGCATGCGCGTGTACTTCCATGAGATGGGGATCCTGGACGAGCTGCGCTACCGCATCATCAACCCTGCCGCGCTCTTCATCGTGCTCCCCAACGGCAAGGTCAAGCTGATCAACGCCCTGCCCTTCCTGTGCGGGGACCTGCGCTCGCAGAAGCTGGGCCAGGTCTGGAACAATTTCCAGAAGGCTTGGAAGGACCCGCAGGTCGCCCAGTTCATCGACAGCCTCGAGAAGGACCCCGAGGTCATCTCGCGCCTGCACAAGTGGGTCGACCTGTGACCACGGAAGCGGTGCCGCATGCCGGAGCCGGCCAGTCCCTGGTTCTCAAGGCCGTCTCCCTGGTGCGCTACCGCTTCTTCCTGTACGCCGGTCTGCTGCCTTATCTCATGGGCGCGGCCTGGGCTTACGGGATAGAGAAGCAGTTCCACCCCGGCATCTTCTGGCTGGGTTTTTTCGGCATCTTCCTGTCGGTCGTCGGCGTCGAGAGCTTCAACGAGTACTTCGACGCCCGCATGGGCACCGACCGGGTCTTCAACCCCTCCGACGAAGAGAACATCCCGGAGTGGATGTTCTGGGTCGGAGTCGCGGCCTTCGCCTGCGCCGCGTCCATCGGGTTCTACCTGGCGGTCGCCGGCGGCTGGCCGATCGTGCTCTACACGATCCTGGGGGGCATGGCGGCCGTCTTTTACGTCGGCCCGCCCATCCGCTGGGTCTACCGCGGCTTGGGCGAGCTCGTCATCGGCCTGTCCTACGGCCCTTGGATGACGCTGGGCAGCCTCCACCTGCACACGCATCGGTTCTCCTGGGGCGCCCTGGCCGCTTCCCTGGTTCCCGGCCTGCTCATCATGGCGCTGGCCGTCGTCAACAACATCCCCGACTTCTATCAGGACCGGCTCGTCGGCAAGCGAAACTTGGTCGTGCGGCTGGGGCGACAGCGCGGCATGTACCTTTATCTGCTCCTCGCAGCTCTCGGTTTGGGGGTGTTGGGTTTCGGTTCTCTTATGGATTTTTTCCCGAAAACGTCGCTCCTGGCGGTGCTGGCCGGCTTGCCCTTGCTGGTCGCCAGCGGCCGCGCCGCTTGGCAGACCTGGGACACGCCGCGCCGCTTCATCCCGGCGGTCAAATACGTCGTGCTTTGCTACGCGATCGCCACGACCGTCTTCGCGCTGACCTTGGCCCTGGCATGAAGATCGACGCTTACGGTGCTCCGGTGATGGTGTCCTGGCAGCTGACCAAGGACTGCAACCTGGCCTGCCTGCACTGCTGCACCGATTCGGCGCCGGGCCGGGCTTTGCCCGGCGAGCTGACGCGCGAGGAGGCTTTGGGCTTGGCTGGGCAGATCATCGCCGCCAAGGTCCCTTACGTGATGCTCTGCGGGGGCGAGCCGACCATCGTGCCCTATTTCTGGGAATTGGCCGACGTCCTGAGCCGCGGCGGGACGCTTATCAAGATAGAAACCAACGGCCAGAAGCCCTTCCCCGCCGAGCGCTTGTCTCCGGAGGCGGTGCGCTCCGTCCAGATATCCATAGACGGGGCGACCCAGGACACTTACGGCAAGATGCGGCCCGGGGGGGAGCTTTCGCTGGCCCTGGCTGCCTGTGAAGCGGTCCATAAGGCCGGCCTGCCGCTGGAGATCACTTTCGCGCCCACCAGGCTCAACATCCATGAGGCCGAAGCCGTCATCGCGCTGGCCCTGGGCTTGGGGGCCTTCCGCTTCAATACCGGCAAGCTGATGCGCCTGGGCACGGCGGCCAAGCTGTGGGAGCGCTTGGAGTGCTCTTCCCAACAGTACGAGGAATATCTTACACTCCTTGAGCTTAAAGAGCGGGAGCTCAAAGGACGGCTCGAGCTCTGCTTCCGGCCTTTCTCGGTGGATGAGGACCTGTTGGAGCGCGGGTCGCAGCCCTCCGGGACGCTGCTGGTCCTTCCCGATGGGAAGGTGAAGGTGTCGGCGACGCTGCCGGATCTGTGCGCGGATTTGAAGCACCAGACGCTGCTTGAGGCCTGGCAGGCGTATCGCCAAGCCTGGAAGGATCTGAACAATATGCCGGTCATGGTCTGACCGGCAGGAAGGAGATAAAATGAACGACCAGAAGACCGTGTCCGATGCCAAGGCTACGCCGGCTCAGAAGCTCGCTTGGGAGACTCCCTCTATGGAGGAAGTTTCCGAGCGCGTGATGGCTCAGCCTTACATTCGGTTCACCTGATGCAAGGGAGAGGGGCGGCGGTAGGCGACTACCACGCCCCTCTCTTTCTTGCCTGGCAGCTCACCAACCGCTGCACCGGACGCTGCCTGCACTGCTGCGAGGAGTCCGGCCCCGACAAGGCCTGGCCGGACGAGCTTTCCCGCGAGCGCTCGCTCGAGCTGGCCCGCGAGATCGTCGCGCTGGCGATCCCCTACGTCGCCTTCGGCGGCGGCGAGCCCCTCGGCGTCCCCCATGCTCTCGAAGTCTTCGACATCCTGACCAAGGGCGGCACGGAACTCAAGCTCGAGACCAACGGCCTCGACATCGGCGAGAAGGAAGCCGACTTCCTCGAATCCCTCAATACCGCCTGCATCCAGATATCCATCGACGGAGCCACGGCCGCCGTCCACGAGAAGCTCCGGCCCGGCTCGGGCTACGCGCCGGCCTGGGCGGCCATCGACCGGCTCGTCAAAAGGGGCTTGGAGCCTGAGCTCGTCTTCATCCCGACCAAGATCAACGTGGACGACGCGGCCGCGGTGTACGAGCAGGCGGCTCAGCGAGGCGTGAGGACGTTCGTGACGGGGCCGATGATGCGCCTGGGACGGGCGGCGGCGGCTTGGGACACGCTGGCTGCGACGGATGCTCAATGGAATCAAGCTGTCGCGGCGCTCAAGGCCGCCGAGAAGGCCTCCGGCGGCAAGCCGCGCCTGGCCTGCTACCCTTGGGGCATCCAGCATGAGATGAAGACGCGCGCCCAAAGCCCGCAAGCCATGACTCTGGTCGTGCCCAACGGGCGCGTGAAGCTGCTCAACGCCCTGCCTTTCGCCGTGGCCGACCTTAAGAAGGAGTCCCTGGCCGAGGCTTGGCCGAAGGTGGGCAAGGCTTGGGCCAGCAAGACGGTGCTCGACTTCGTAGCTAAAGCGCAGATGGACACGGAGCTTTTGAAACATGCGAATGAATGCTGGGATGTCTAGGTTCTCCGCTCTGATCGGCTTGGCCGGCCTGCTGGCCCTTTCGGGCTGCGCCAGCATGATGGGCGCCTCCGGCCACATGTCGAATTCCCTCAACTATGTCCGGCAGCACAAGGGCGAAGGGCTTCGCCAGACGTTGGAGGGGACCGAGGCAAGCCTGATCGCGCTGGCCGAGACCTCGATGCGCAACGCGAACTATACCGTCATGATCGAGCCGAACGCGCTCCTGGCCAAGGCGACCCAAGTCGACTTGGCCTATGCGTTCTATTTCTATCCCTCTCAGACCCCCGGGCATACAGACGTCGAGATCCTCATCGCCAGCCCCTGGCTGAAAGCTGACCAAATGGCGGGTTTTCAACGCCAACAGTTCGTCGCTTTGACGATGGTCCCGCGCTCGCAGGTCGCGGCGCCGGCTCCTGCGGCCGCTTCGGTGTCGCCGGCCTTCGTCTCGGAAGTCGACCGCTTCGGGCGGCGGGAGAAGGAGCGGCCCGACGATTTCGCTTTGATCATCGGCATCGAGAAATACGAGACGCTGCCCAAGGCCGACTACGGCGAGCGCGACGCGCAGACCTTCCGGAGCTACGTCCTGGGCTTGGGCGTGCCGGAGGAAAACGTCATCTCCCTGTCGGGCGCCAAGGCCACCAAGACCGGCATCACGAAGTATCTGGAAGAGTGGCTGCCGCGCAACGTGACGGCCGATTCCCGCGTCTACTTCTACTACTCCGGCCATGGCGCGCCCGACGCGGCCACCGGCGCCGCTTATCTGGTGCCCTACGACGGCGACCCAAGCTTTCTACAGAGCAGCGCCTACCCGCTGCCCCGGCTTTATGAAAAATTGCAGGCCTTGAAGGCCAAGGAGATCATCGTTGCCTTGGACTCCTGCTTCTCCGGCGCCGGTGGGCGCTCGGTCATCGCCAAAGGCGCGCGGCCGCTGATGACGACCGTGGCTGCTTCGGCGGTCGGCCCCAAGGTCTCAGTGTTGGCGGCATCGGATTCCGCCGAGATCTCCGGCTCGATCGACGAACAGGGCCATGGGATGTTCACCTATTTCCTGCTCAAAGGCCTGAAGGGAGAGGCCGACGCCGACGGCGACAGCCATGTCACCTTGGGCGAGCTGTACGGCTACCTCCACAAGGGCGTCCAGCGCGCCGCGCGCCGGCAGAACCGCGAACAAACCCCACAGCTTCAATCGACGCAGCCAGACCTGAAGCTATACTAGGAACTCTGCCCGCTGTTTTTTGAAATCTCGACGGGGACTTTTGAGACTAAACGGTCTCGAAATTCTCCGTCGAGGTTCTGGGTTTTTGTTCTTGCCTTCTACCCTGCCTGTCTTCGATTTTACCGTTCTTTCACCAGATCGTAATAGCGCTGAAACGGCTTGTCTGCTAAGCTTCATAGCATGATACGCCTTGGCAGAAGCTTCGCCGCCGCCGCCTTCATCGGCATCTTCACGGCTCAGTCCTTGGGCGCCGCCGACCTCGCTATGACGATGGGCGCCGCCGCCCGCATGGGAGCCATGCACCCGATGCCCGGCCGCTTCGCTCCCGCTCCTAAAAAGGAAAAACCCGCCGGCCCTACGCTTTGGCAGAATCTGGCCGCCATCGGCACCTGGGCCGAACAGCAGTTGGCCGAACCCCTGCCCGCGCCCGTCGTCGAGTCTCCCTTCGCCTCCTATATGCCCCCGGCGCCGGAGCCTCTGGAAGTGCCGCGCGACCGGATCATGATCACCGGCACCGAGGGCATCATCGGCGTGGCGCCGCGCTACTTCGAGGCCGAGCTGGGGCCCACCTCCGTCCCGCGCCTGCGCCGCGTCTACAAGGACCGGATGGCCGCCCCCTGGCGCGAAGGCAGGGGCATCCGCTTCCGGATCACCTATCTCGACTCCTTCGGCCGTTCTTGGATCGACCGGAAGGGCTTTCATCTTGCCATCGCGGGCAGCCGCGGCCGGCTCTTCCATCAGGACGCCGCCGTCCCCGCGCGCTATTGGCGCGATTATCCGCTCTATTACTCCGGCGATGCCGTCGCCTATGAGATCGAGATGGAAAATACCGGGTCCGCGCCGCTCAAGAGCGTCCGTATCTACGGCAAGCAGGAGGAGTGCAAGTTCACCGGCCGGCCCGGAAAGCCGGCCGGCGCGCTCGACCAGCAGGAGGCCTTCTCCGAGATCCCCGTCGGGCGCACCGTCATAAGAGGGACCTTCACCGTGGGCGGGGCCGCCCATCGCGGCATCGGCTACGAGCAGACCCACCTGACCATCGTCGCCAACGTCGGCACCGACGCAGTCGCCGTCCTGGCCGATGACGCCGAAGCCGGCATCATCGACCCGCCGGGATTGTAGGCAGCTCCAGCGAGAAGCGCGCGCCTCCCTTCAGATTCTCCGCCCAAGCGCGTCCGCCGTAGCCTTCCGCCAGACGGCGCACCGTGGCCAGGCCCAGGCCCGTGCCGCCCGCGCTGGCGGTGGTGAAGGCGGTGAAGAGCTTCGGCAGGACGTCGGCCGGGATGCCTCCCCCGTTGTCCGTCACCGAGACCACCGCCGTCTTGCCGTCGACGTCGGCATGGACCTCGACACGGGGAGCGGGGCTATCCTTGGCGGCGCGGGCCGCGTTCTTGACCAGGTTGAGCAGCATCTGCTGAAGGTGCGCCCCCGAGACGGCCAGCTCGGCCTTGGGACCGGTCGTGACCAGCTTGACGTTGCGCGGCAGCTCGGCGCGGACCAGCTTCTCCATGCGGCCCCAGGCTTGGGACCATTCGCAGCGGGCGTCCTTGGGCTTGTTGGCGGCGTAATCGATGATCTCGGTGAGCACGCCGTCCAAGCGCATCACCTCGCTCTTGAGGATCTCCAAGATGTCGTTCCTTTTTTCCTCGGTGATGCCCAGCTTCATCACCTCGACGGCGCCAAGGATCGCGCTGAGCGGGTTGCGGACCTCGTGGGCGATGCCGGCCGACAGCTGCCCGATCTGCGACAGACGCTCGGCGCGCAGGAGCTCGGCGGTCATCTCCGCGGCCTTAAGCGCCCGGCTGAGGTCGTGGGCGGCCCGCGATAAGGCGCGCAGAGAGGCCGCGTCGTAGAAGCCTTCGGCCGGCGCGCCCAGCAGCAGGGCGCCCACCAGCTCTCCCTCGCGGCGTATCGGGACCACCGCCTCGGCCTGGTTGCGGCGCAGGCATTCGGCCAGGGCTACGGCCGCTTCTCGTTGCAGGCTGGCGATGGTGGCCGGCTCCAGACGCCCGGCCAGCAGGACGGGGAGTCCCTCAGGCAAGGAGGCCGCCGTCTCCAGGCCCCTCAGCGATCTGGGCACGAAGAGCAGGCGCGCCTCGGCGGACCAGGCTTGGCGGATCATCTCGGAGGCGGCCTCGGCGATGCCGCGGGCGTCGAGCGCGGCCTCCAGGCGGCTCTCCAGCCGGTCGATGGCCTGTTCCCTTTCGAACTGCCTCTTGAAGAAGACGCGGCTCAAGGCCTGGTTGACGCGTTCCCAGGCGGGCAGGAGGAACGCCAGCAGGATCAGGCTGAGCAGGAAGAAGTTGAGGAACAAGGGCCCTTCGAAACGGCTGGTCACCCAGGCCAGGGCCGACATCAGCAGGCTCAGGGCGAAGGCCGAGCCGATCATCAGGGCGGCGCGGCTGACGGCGGCGGAGAGGTCGAGCAGATGGTGCTTGGTGACGGCCGCGATCACGATGATCGAGTAAGCCATCAGCGATACGGCGGCCAGGCGCGGAAGGGGAGGCAGTCCGATGTACGGCGCGATGTCGGTGATGGTGCCTAAAGAACCGATCAGGGCGGCGGTGAGCATGTAGCCGCGGCGGTTGCGTTCGGCGGGGTCGGAGGCTCTCAGCCAATGCCGCCACAGCAAGCCGAGGCAAAGGGAGATCGAGGGAAAGAGGGACATCAAGACCGCCAGGCGGACGGCGTCGAGGCTGATGCCCTGAGACCACAGCATCCCCAGCAGGAGCGCTCCGACCGCGTAGAGCGGCACCGTCCGTTTGCGCCGGGTGCCCTCGGGCAGGCCGGTATAGCACCAGACGAAGGACAAGATCGCCGCCGGCAGCCAGGTCAGCGGGCTGAACATCAGCCTCACCCAGAAGGGGTCGTTGAAATCCGGCCATGCCCCCGCGAAGGCGATGTTCCAGAGCCCGAAGGACAGGCCCATGATGGCGAAGGCGCGGTAGAGCGGCTGGCCGCGGCCGCGGACGTAGGCCAAGGCGCCGATGGAGGAGTTCAGGAAGGCCGAAAGCAAGGACAGGAGTATCATCTCAGTGCCGGAAGTGGCGCACTCCGGTGAAGACCATCGCCAGGCCGCGCTGGTCGCAGCCTTCGACGGCGTCTTTATCCTCGGCGGAGCCGCCCGGCTGGATGATGGCCGTGATCCCCGACTGGGCCGCTTCGTGGATGTGCTCGACGGACAAGGCGCTGTCGGAGGCCAGCACCATCGGCAGGCCGGCGGGAAGGATCGGGTGCCTTTCCTGGCTCTTGGCCAAGGCCAGGCGCAGCGAATCCAGGCGCGAGGTCTGCCCGCTGCCGATGCCGATGGTGGTGAATCCCCGGCAGAGGACCGCGGCATGCGTCTTGGCATGCTTGGCCACGTGCCAGGCCAGGCGCATCGACTTGGTCTCGACTTCGCTGGGCGCGCGGCGCGTCATCGTCTTGGGCGCGCCGGCCAGGGGATGGTTGTCCTTGTCCTGCACCAGCAGGCCGCCGGCCACCGCGCGCAGGTCCAGCTCCTCGGGGGAGATCAAGGTCGAGGGCAGCGTCACCAGCCGGATGTCCTTCTTGGTCTTGAGGATCGACAGGGCCTTCGGCGTGAAATCGGGGGCGGCGATGCAGGCCACGTATTCCTCGGCGAAGAAGGCGGCGGCGGCCTCGTCGATCTCCCGGTTGACGGCGGCCGTCGCGCGGAAGCAGCCCCGCGGGTCGCAGCGATAGGCCTGGCGCGCCGCCTCGGCAAGGCGTTCGGACACCGCGGCGCCGGCGGGCGTGCCGTGCTTGACGATGGCGCAGGCCGGGTCCAGGATCTCGGTGGCCAGGCCCCAGGCGACCTCGAGATCCAGGTAATGGTTGTAGGACAAGGGCTTGCCGAAGACCAGCTGGGCGCTGTTGAGCCCCCAAGGGCGCGCTCCGCTGAGGGTATAGAGCGCGCCGAGCTGCTGGGGGTTCTCTCCGTAGCGCAGATCAGCGGTCTTCTTAAGGCCCATGACCAATTCATCGGGCAGGCGGTCCCACTTGGCGCCCAGGTACTGCGCCACCGTCGTGTCGTAGTAGGCGCTGTAATGGAAAGCCTTGGCGGCCAGCATCTGCCGGCGGTCGGGGTTGACCCGGTCGTACTGCCGCAGGGAGTCGACGACGCTCTGGTAGTCGGAGGGGTCGCAGAGGCAGATGACCTGGCGGAAGTTGCGGGCGGCGGCGCGCAGCAGCGCGCTGTGGGCCAGGTCGACGTAGTCCAGGATCTCGGCCTGCGTCATGTCCTTGTCGGCGGCGGCGGCGGCCACCGGATAGAGGTTGACCGCCACGAGGTCGATCAAGACGGCGCCGCGGCGCTCGACCTCGTGCATCTGGCCGGGGTTGCCGCGGTCGGCGGCGATGCCGGCCATGATGCGCGGGTGCAGCATGTTCAGGCGGCCTTCCAAAAGGTCGGGCGTGGGGATGATCTCCTTGAGCTCGATGACCTCCAGCTCGGCCTGGCGCAGCGTCAGGGCCGTGCCGCCGGAGGAGATCAGCTTGAAGCCCTTGGCGTGCAGGGCGTAGGCCAGCTCGACGATGCCCGTCTTGTCCGTGACGTTGAGCAGGGCGTAGCGGTCCTTCTTCATCCTCCCACCATCTTAATAAATTCCTGCTCGGTGAGCACCGGGACGCCCAGACCGCGGGCCTTCTTGAGCTTGGAGCCTGCCGCCTCTCCCGCCACGACGAAGCTGGTCTTGGCCGAGACCGAGCCCGAGCTGCGCCCCCCGAGGTCCTTGACCCGCTCCTCGGCCTGCTCGCGGGTCATCGCACTCAGCTCGCCGGTGAAGACGAAGGTCTTGCCCGCCAGAGGCGTCCGGCCGGCGCGCCGCTCCTCTTTGGCGAAGCTCAGCCCATGGAGCTCGAGCTTCGACAGGAGCTTCTTGACCTTGTCGAGATCGAAGAACTCGCGGATGGATTTGGCCACCACCGGGCCGATCTCCTTGACGCGCTCCAAGTCCTCGGCGCGGGAGGCCGCCAGCTCCTTCAGGGAATAATTCTCGGCGAGCGTCTCGGCGGTCTTCTCTCCGACGTGCCTGATGCCCAGGCCGTAGATCAACTTCGACAGGGGACGCTTCTTGCTGGCCGAGATCTGTTCCAGCAGGTTCTCCGCCCGCTTCTCGGCGAAGAGGTCCAGCTTCAGAAGGTCGTCCTTGGTCAGCGTGTAGATGTCGGTCATGTCCTTGACCCTGCCGAGATCGACCAGCTGGTCGACGACGGCCTCGCCGAACCCCTGGATGTCTAGGGCGGTGCGCGCGGTAAAATGCAGCAGCGTGCGCTTGAGTTGTGCCGGACAGGAGGGGCTGCCGCAGTAGTAGGCGACGAATTGGGGATCCCGGTTGACCGGTCCGAGACAAGACGGGCAGGTCTTGGGCGGCGCCATGGGGCGGGTGCGGCCGGAGCGGTCGGTGACCTTGACGACCTGCGGGATGACCTCGCCCGCGCGCTGGATCAGGATCTTGTCGCCGACGCCGATGTCCAGTCGGGCCACCTCATCGAAATTGTGGACGCTGATGTTGGTGATGGTGACTCCGCCGCAGAAGACGGGACTCACCTGGACGACCGGCGTGATCGCCCCGGTGCGGCCCACCGAGTAGATGTCGGCCTCGACGACGGTGCTGGCCTGTTGGGCGGGATACTTGAAGGCGATCGCCCAGCGCGGGCTCTTGGAGGTCCAGCCGAGACGCCGCTGCTGGGCGAAGGAATCGACCTTGACCACCAGGCCGTCGACGGCATAAGGCAGGGAAGGCAGCAGCTTGTCCTTGAAACAGTGGTAGTAGGCGATCACCTCGTCGAGGGTCCCCGCTTTCTCGCCGACCTTGGCCACCGGCAGGCCCAAGGCCCGGCACTCTTTCAGGAACTCGCCGTGGCTTTCCAGGCGCGACGGCTCCCAAACGCCGAAGGAGTGGGCGTAGAAGCGCAGGTTGCGCCCGGCGGTGATCGAGGGGTTCTTCTGTCTCAGGGACCCGGCGGCGCAGTTGCGCGGATTGACGAAGCGCTGACGGCCGGCGCCTTCCTCGGCCTCGTTGATCTTCTCGAAATCCTTCTGGCTGATGAAGACCTCGCCTCGGACGTCCAGGCGTTCAGGCGGCTTGCCTTGAAGGCGCAGGGGCACCGACCTCATCGTCCGGACGTTCGCCGTGACGTCTTCGCCGACCTCGCCGTCGCCGCGCGTGGCGGCCCGGACCAGGAGGCCGTCCTCGTAGGTCAAGGCGCAGGACAGGCCGTCGATCTTCGGCTCTATGACCAGGTCCGGCGCCGCGCCTTCGGGCAGGTTCTTGAGCAGGCGCTCATGCCAGGCTCGGAGGTCGCCCTCCTCGTAGGCGTTGTCCAAGGAGAGCATCGGCACCGGATGGCGCACCGGCGCGAAGTCGGAGGAGGCCATGCCGCCGACGCGGCGGGTGGGGGAGTCGGGCGGGACCTCCTCGGGATGGGCCGCCTCGAGCTCCTTGAGCCGGCCCATGAGCCGGTCGTACTCGGTGTCCGAGATGACGGGATCGTCGTCTACGTAGTAGCGGCGGTCATGGCCGCGCAGCTCGCAGCGGAGCCGCTCGAGCTCAAGCCGGGTCTTTTTTGGGACCATCGGCGGCCCGCCGGGCCTTCAGCTTGTCTAAGATGCCGTTGATGAACTTCGTCGAGTCCTCGGTCGAGAATTTTCTCGCGATCTCGATGGCTTCGTCGATGATGACGTTGATGGGGGTGTCGGTGCGGTAGATGAGCTCGTAGGAAGCCAGCCGGAGGATGTTGCGGTCGACGGCGGCCATGCGGGGCACCGACCAATTCGCGGCCGTGGCTTCGATCTGCTCGTCGAGCTCGGCCCGAAGCTCGACGGCGCCCTCGAAGAGGCCGCGGGCGAATTCCAAGGTCTTCTCATCTCCCGGGTCCGAGCGCCGGTTCACGGCGGCGAAGGCCTCGCCGCGCGGGGTGCCGGCGGTGTCCAGGATATAGAGGGCTTGCAGCGCGATCTCGCGCGCCTGTCGGCGTCTACCCATCGGTCTTTCTCCTGAGCGCCAGCATCTCGAGAGCGGCCTCCGCGGCTTCTTTGCCGCGGTCCAAGGAGCCTTTCGTGCGGGCCAGGGCCTGGGCGTAGGTATCGGGCGTGATGACGCCGAGGATGACGGGCACGCGGGTCGCCAGCGTGATATCGTGCAGGTGAGAGACGGTCGAGCGGGCGATGTGGTCGTTCTGCGGGGTGGAGCCCTTGAGGATGCAGCCCAGGGCGATGACGACTTCGCAGCCTTTTTTGCGGGCCAGCTCGTTGACGGCCCAAGGCAGCTCGTAGCCGCCGGGCACCCGCAGGACTCGGAGGCCGGTTTCCTTCACCCCGCCGGCCTTGAGCGCCGCCAGGCAGTTCTTGAGCAGGCGGGACGTCACGTCCGGATTGAAGCGCGAGACGGCGATGCCGATCATGCCAGCCTTTCCTCCTGGAAGAAGTGCCCCAGCTTCCTGTGCTTGGTCTTCAGGTAGCGTTCGTTATGCTTGTTGGACGGCATCTGGATGGGCACGCGCTCGACGACTTGCAGGCCGTAGCCTTCTATGCCGACGATCTTGCGCGGGTTGTTGGTCAGGATGCGCAGGGTGGACAGGCCGAGGTCGGCCAGGATCTGCGCGCCGATGCCGTACTCGCGCAGGTCCGCCTTGAAGCCTAGGGCGAGGTTGGCTTCGACGGTATCCATGCCCTTGTCCTGCAGGCCGTAGGCTCGGATCTTGTTGAGCAGGCCGATGCCGCGGCCTTCCTGCGACAGGTAGACCAGCACGCCGCGCCCGGCTTCGGCGATCTGCTTGAGGGCGGCTTCGAGCTGGCGGCCGCAGTCGCAGCGTTCGGAAAACAGGGAATCGCCCGTGATGCAGGAGCTGTGCATGCGCACGAGCACGCTTTTGGCGCCGTCGACGTCTCCTTTGACGAGCGCCAGGTGCTGCTTGCCGGTCATGGTCTCCTGGTAGAGGTTGAGCGAGAATCCGCCGTAGCGGGTCGGCAGGTCGGCGGTGGCCATCTTCTTGACCAGGCGCTCGTTGCGCCGACGGTAGTGGATGAGGTCCTCGATCGTGATGACCTTGAGCTTGTGCTTGCGGGCGAAGGCGAGCAGCTGGGGGGTGCGGGCCATCGAGCCGTTGGGGTTCAGGATCTCGCAGATGACGCCGGCGGGCGCCAGCCCCGCCAGGCGCGCGAGGTCCACCGCGGCCTCGGTATGGCCGGCCCGCACGAGGACGCCGCCCTCCTTCGCCCTCAGCGGGAAGATGTGCCCGGGGCGGATGAGGTCCTCGGGGAGCGTCTTGCCGTCGAGCAGGGCCTTGACGGTGACCGCGCGGTCTCTCGCCGAGATGCCGGTCGTGGTCCCGCGTTTGGCGTCGACCGAGACCGAGAAGGCGGTGTCTCGGCCGGGGCCGGGGCCCAGGGCGCCGGCCGCGCTGACCATCGGCAGCAGCTTGAGCTCGTCGAGGCGCGAGCCCAGCATCGGGGCGCAGATCAGGCCGCGGGCGTGGACGGCCATGAAATTGACGGCCTTCTCGCCGCACTTCTCGGCGGCGATGACGACGTCGCCTTCATTCTCGCGGTCGGGGTCGTCCAAGACGACCACCATCTTTCCCCGGCGGATATCGGCGACGGCGTGTTCGATCGGATCGAATCTCGGCTTCATTGCTCCTTCCCCAGCGCGGCGCGGACGTAGCGCGCGATCATGTCGGCCTCGAGGTTGACGGCGTCGCCCGGCGCGCGGACGCCGAGCGTGGTTTCCTTGAGGGTGTGCGGCACCAGTTCGGCTTCGAACCAGCCCCGGCGAACCGCGGTGACGGTCAGGCTCACCCCGTCGACGGCGATGGAGCCCTTGCGGGCCGCCAGGCCTTGGAGGCGCGGGGGCAGCGAGAAGCGCAGGCGGAGGAAGCCGTAGGGGCGCTCTTGTCGTTGTAAGACGCGGCCGGTCGCGTCGACATGGCCGCTGACCATGTGGCCGCCCAGGGCGTCGCCGGCGCGCAGGGAGGGCTCGAGGTTGACCTTGTCGGACTCGACGAGAGATCCTAGGTTGGTGAGCCGCCAGGTCTCGGGGCTGACGTCGAAGGAGAGCCGGCCGTTGCGGGCCTTGGCGACCGTCAGGCAGGCGCCGTTGACGGCGATGCTGTCGCCGAGGCGAGCCCCGAGGGGGGTCTTGATCTCGAGGCGGCTTTTGCTCCGCGCGACGACCACGCCCTGACCGCGCACTAGGCCGGTGAACATGAGACCCTCCCGCTGACCAGCCAATCATCGCCGACGCGCCGCAGGCGCGGCGTCTTGAGGCGCGGCGCTTTGTTCGGGTCGCGGGAACCGGCCAGCAGCTTCGGCGCCAGGAACACGAAGGCTTCATCGACCAGGCGTTCGCGAAGGAACGAAGCGTGGACCGTGGGCCCGCCTTCGACGAGCAAGGTGCCGATGCCGCGGCGGGCCAGTTCCTTGAGCACGGGCTTGAGCTCGAGGCCGCGGGGGCCGGCCGGGAAGCGGAGGGTCTCGGCGCCCGCCCGCCGCCCTTTGGCGGCGGTGAAGATCAAGGTCGCTCCGCCTTTGAGCAGCTTAGCGCCTACGGGGGTGCGCAGCCGGCGATCGAGCACGACGCGCAAGGGGTCGGGCCCGGCCCCGTGGCTGGTCAGCGCGGGATCGTCGGCCAGGACGGTGCCGACGCCGACCAAGACGGCGTCGACCTGGGCGCGCAGCCGGTGGACCAGGCTTCGGGAGGGTTTGCCGGTGACCCAACGCGAGCGTCCGCCCTCCGCGGCGGCGCGGCCGTCCAAGCTGAGCGCGGTCTTGAGCAGGACGTGGGGGCGGCCCAGCTTCATCCGGGCGAAGAATCCTTTGTTGAGCTCGAGGCCTTCGGCGGCGAGGATGCCGGTGGAGACCTTGACCCCGGCGCGGCGCAGCAGACGCAGGCCGCCTCCGGCGACGGCGGGATTGGGGTCGAGCACCGCGGCGACGACGCGGGCGACTCCGGCGGCGACCAGCGCCGGAGCGCAAGGGGGGGTTTTCTTGCCGCGGTGGCCGCAGCAGGGCTCCATGGTGACGTAAGCGGTGGCGCCGCGGGCTTGCTTGCCGGCGGCGGCCAGCGCCATGGGCTCGGCATGGGGGCCGCCGAAGCGCTTGTGCCAACCGCGCCCGACGATCTTGCCGCCGCGGACGAGCAGGCAGCCGACCTGGGGGTTGGCTCCTACGGCGCGACCGCCGCGCGCGGCCAAGGCCAGCGCCTTGCGCATGAAGCCTTCGTCCTGGTTCAGGGGATCACCGCCATCTTCTGGTTCGAGACGCCGTGCTGGCGGTCGTAGAAGGAGCAGACATCGGAGAGGGGGATGCTTCCTGCGATCAAGAGATCGGGCCGCACGGCTCCGGAACCGAGCAGCTCCACGGCCGCCTTGAAGTATTTGGGCGTGTGATGGAAGACGCCGAAGAGCGACAGTTGGCTGTAGTGGATCCGGTGGGCGTCGACCGGGACGTCCAGGCCGGGAGCGCAGCCGCCGAAGAGGCAGACCCGACCGCCCTTGCGCACCAGCGCGATCGCCTGCTGCCAGGTCCCGGGCAAGCCGACGGCTTCGAACACGCAGTCCGGACCGCGGCCTTCGGTCTGTCCCCGCGCCCAGGTCAGGGCGTCGCCGTCTTCGACGGAGAAGACGTCATGGGCGCCGGCCGCTTGGGCCAGGTCGAGGTTCGCGCGGCCGCGGCCTACGACCAGCACGCGCGCCTTGCGCGCGAAGAGCGCTTGTATAAGGAGCAGCGACATGGAGCCGGCTCCGATGATGAGGGCCGATTCTCCTTCGGCGACCTTTAGGAGGTCCACCGCATGCATGGCGCAGGCCAACGGTTCGGCGAGCGCGGCGGTGGCCAGCTCGATCCCGCTGGGGAGCTTGTGGAGGTTGTGCTTGACGATGTTGGGCGGCAGGAGGTCGTAGTCGGCGTAGGCCCCGTTGTGGAGCTTGAGGCGGTCGCAGAGCTGGTTCTGGCCTCGCGCGCAGAAGTAGCAGCCGTCGCAGGGCGCGGAGTTGCCGGCCACGACGGCGTCGCCCTCCTTGAAGTCCTTGACGCCTTTGCCGACCTGGGCCACGATGCCGGCCAGCTCATGGCCGAAGCGCGCCGGCAGGGGCCCCAAAAGGACCGGATGGCCGCGTCGGTAGGCCTTGAAATCCGTGCCGCAGGTCAAGGCGGCGCCGACCTTGACGAGGACCTCGCCGGCCCCGGGCTTGGGGACGGGGGACTCGACGAGGCGTATGTCCTTGGGGGCGTAGAAGACGACGGCGCGCATGGTCTTCATGCGGGTTTGAAGATGGCCTTGAGGATCTTCTTCTCGCGCAGGCCCTGGAGAGCGTCGTCGAAGCCTTCCAAGGGATAGGCTTTCGGGGAAAGCTCATGGACGCGGACCGCGCCGGAGCTGATGAGGGCTAAGGCCTCGCGCAAGTCCTCCAAGGAGGGGGAGTAGCTGCTCACGACGGTGAGCTCCCGGTGATAGACGGCGTTGAGATCCAAGGAAGCGTCGGGGTCGGGGTGGAAGCTCGAGAAGACGTTCAAGACGCCGCCGTCGCGGACCCAGGCGAGGCTGTGGGTGAAAAGCGCGGGGGTGCCGGCCGTGAAGACGACGGCGTCGGCGCCGCGGTTGGCGGTCTGCTCGCGCAAGGCGGGCAGAAGCGCTTCCTCATCGGTGAAGCCTCGCCCCCAGGGCGACAAGGCGGCGGCGCGGCTGCAGTCGAGGTCCAGGCCGACGACTTCGACGTCGAGGTGGCTCAGGAGCTGCGCCATGAGCATGCCGATGGAGCCGAGGCCCACGACCAGGGCCGTGTCGCCGGCGCGAAGGCCGAGACGTTTGGCGTTGCGCAGGCAGCAGGCTAGGGGCTCGGTCTGGCTGGCGGAGAAGGGGTCGAGGGCGTCGGGGAACCTCAAGGTGGTATGGCGCACGTGGAGCTCGGGGACGCGTACGAATTCGGCAAAGCCCCCCGGGTCGATGTTGGTGCTCTTGAACTGCCGGCACATGGAGTAGCTTTGGCGGCGGCAGTAGTGGCAGTCGAGGCAGGGGACATGGTGGGCGACGACGATGCGGTCGCCTTCCTTGAAGCCGCGGACTCCTTCGCCGAGCTTGGCGACGCGGCCGGCCAGCTCATGACCGAGGATGGCCTGCTTGGCGCGCGTGGCCAGTTTCATGATGTCGGTGCCGCAGAGGCCGCAGGCATCGACGGCGAGCAGGAGCTCGCCGGGGCCGATCTTGGGCACGGGGACGTCTCTCAGCGCCGCGCCTTCGGAGTGCTTATAAAGGATCGCTTTCATGAAAAGACCTGCGCCTATCTTATCAAATTAAGTAAGATGCATCTCATGACCTTAGGCGCGATCCTGGCGCTTCTGTCGCTGCTGCCCCTGCCCTCCTGGGCCGGGAGCGTGACTCCTGAGATGGACAAGCACGTGATGGCCGGCATCGACGCCATCTACGAGATGCGTTTCGACGAGGCGGAAGCTTCGGCGCGCAAGGTCATCGCGCTGGCGCCGGAGCACCCGTATGGTTATTTCGGCCTGGCCGCCGTCGGGATGACCCGCTACGTCTATCAGACCGATCAGACGGACCAATCCTTGTACAAACCCTTCGAGGCGGCGATCGAGCAGTCGATCGCCAGCTGCAACAAGTGGCTGAAGAAGCATCCGGGCGACGCGGACGTGCTTTTCGTGCTGGGCGCCTCCTATGGGGTATCGGGCCGGATCATGGCGGTGCGCCACGATTGGATCAAGGCCTATCTCAGGGGGCGCAAGGCGATGCATTTCACCCGGGAGGCGCTGAAGGCGGACCCGAAGAACTACGACTCTTATCTGGGCATCGGCATGTACGACTACTATACCGACGTGTACCCGCGGGTGGTGGGCGTGCTGGCCAAGCTGGTGCTCCGCGGCAGCCGCGAGCGGGGCATCAAGGAGCTGAAGATCGCGGCGGAAAAGGGACATTTCGCCCAGATCGCGGCCAAGCTGATCCTAGTCGAGATCTATACGGAGGACGCTTTCGGAGCGCGCGACCCCGAGCAGGCATTGATGTACGCGCGGCAGGTGCGCGCGAAGTACCCCGACAGCGCGATGCTGCACGCCGCCGAACTCATCCCGATGTACGTGGGCAAGCAATATGAGGCGGTGGCGGCGGGCGCGGAAGAGTACATGAAGCGGGTGGCCAAGGGGGAGTATCCGGCCTTGGACGCAGCGAAGGGCTGGGTGATCAAGGGGACGGCTTTGTGGGCGCTGGGGCAGAAGGAGAAGGCTTTGGAAGCGATCCGAGCCGGGACGGACATCCGTTTAGGGAAGCAATTGTGTCGCTGGTCGGTCTGGGCCTTGATCCGCTGCGGTCAGCTGCAGGACTTGCTGGGCAAGCGGGACGAGGCGCTCAAGGACTACAAGAAGGCGGCGGCCGAAGTGGACTACTGGGACCTGAAGAGGTTGGCCAAGGCCGGGATCGCCAAGCCTTGGACTTCGGAGTTCCCGGGGCCCGTCCCGGCGTATTAACGCGTCGTCGGCGCTTGCGACCTTGACGTCAGGGCCTGGGCGCCTTGCCACGCCGTGGAATCGTGGGTGGCATGCCAGAGGTCGTAAGTCTGCTGCAGGTTGAGCCAGAGCTGAGGCGTAGTATAGAAGGCCTTGGCGAGGCGCAAGGACATCTCCGGAGTGACGGCTCCGCGCTCGTTGACGATCTTGGAGAGGGTTTTCCTGGACACTCCCAAAGCCGCGGCGGCTTGAGACACCGGCAGATCCAGGGGCTCGAGATAGTGTCTCTTGATGATCCCGCCCGGATGAGTGGGCGGTCGATTTCTTGCGCGCATCCATCCTCCTTCAGTGATAGTCCGTATAATCGACGATATGAGCGTCTCCGTCTTCGAACCTGAACGTGATGCGCCAGTTGCCTGAGACTCTGACAGACCAATGCCCTTCAAGGGGGCCTTTGAGCGGATGCAGGAATGAACCGGGAAAATCCATGTCCCCGACTATGGCGGCGCCGTCCAAGCGGTCTAGGATATCCTCCAGTTTTCGTGCATGCGTAGGCTGGATGCCGCGCTTCGAGCCGGTGATGAAGAATTCTTCCAACCCTTTGTGCCGAAAGCTCCTGATCGCCATCAGAGTGTAACCCATAGAGTTACACATGTCAAGGGGAGCCTCATACCTATTATACGACTGAGGTGCCCAAATTGTTCCCAAATTGTTCCCTTGTAAGCCCAAGACAGGCTTGGTATCCTTGCGAGGTGCCAAAAGACCTTCCGGCCCTGAAGCTCGCGGTCCTGCGCTTCGTCAAAGAGCGCCATTGGGAGCAGTTCCACACGCCGAAGAACCTGGCGATGGCGATGTCGGTGGAAGCCGCCGAGGTCGTCGAGCTTTTTCAGTGGCTGACGCCTAAGGAGAGCGCCAAGCTCGGCGCGAAGAAGCGGGAAGATCTTTCCGACGAGCTGGCCGACACCTATGTCTATCTCCTGCGGCTGTCGCAGGTGTGCGGGATCGACCTGGTCGAAGCCGCGTTCAAGAAGATGAAGAAGAACACGGCCAAGTATCCGGTGGCGAAGGCCAAGGGCCGGATGACGAAGTACGACGAGCTTTAGGGCCCTGTGACTTCAATCATCTTGACAACCCCGAGGGGGGGCTTTATACTGGATTGCATGAACAAGCAGATGCTCCTGACGGCCGTCCTGCTCGCGCTTCCCAGCTTCTCCTCCGCCGGCATGAAGGAGGCTTCCAAGCTCACCACCCTGCTTCTCTGCGGCGACTCCGGACCCAGCCAGATCGAGGTCCAGACCGAGCTCATGCGGCAGTTCTCCAAGGCCGGCGTCGCCATCGTCCCTTCGGAGGTCGTCGCCTCGGCGTATGAGCGATCGGAGGAGCAGGTGGCCGCCGTGCGCGGCAAGACCGCCCCGGGCGCCGCAGACCAGATCCAAGTGGGCAACTCCCTGCCTCCCGGCGACCCGCTCAGGACCGTGGGCACCGGCCCCCTGCCCGCCAACGACAGCATCGCCGGCATCGCCTCGCAGGCTTGGACGAAGGCCTGCCCCAGCGACCCCAGCGCCGCCAGGGCCGCCGAGCGCTGGCTCAAGCTCGTCCAGGCTCTCGGCGCCGAAGGCTGGGTCTGGGTCGACGTCTCGGCCCCCAAAGGACGGACCAGCTTGGGCTTCAAGTATTTCGACAAGTACGGCAAGCCGCTCTGGGCCGGCAAACCCGCCGCGTCGGGCAAGGACATCCCCGACGCCGTCCAAAAGTCCGTCACGGCGATCTACAAGTAGCCGGCTCACACCCCTTGAAGCTCAGCGTCCTCATCGCCGAGTGCTTGAAGCGCGTCGCCGCCGCCCCGTCAGCGCCATGAACAGCAGCGCCCGCGAAAGCTGGGTGGACATGAAGAGATGATACTCTTTCCTGATTTAGCTATCATCAAGGCGTGCGGCTGCCCGCCTGTTTCTTCGCCTTCATCGGCCTGCTTTTCTCGCTCCACATGTTCGCCCATGTCGACCCGGACCTCTTCTTCCATATCAAGGAAGGGGAAAAGCTCATAGAGCAGGGCCGCTTCCCTCTGACCGAGGAATTCTCCTTCACCGCTCCCGGCAAGGCGATGGTGGCCACCGAATGGCTGGCCGACGCCGAGATCTATCCCATCTTCCGGGCCTTCGGCTACGGCGGGCTGGTGTTCGTCCACACGCTGCTCTTCTTGGCCGCGCTCATCGTGCTTTTCCATTTCCTCAAGGGCGACGTGCCGGAGCCTGTGCGCTACCTCCTGGTTTCGCTGGCCGCTTTCGCGCTGATCAATTTCGTCGCCGTGCGCGCCCACGTCTTTACGATCCTTTTTTGGGCCCTATCCCTGCTATGGATCAAGCGCTGGGAGGAAGGCCGGCGCTGGGCTCCCTGGGCCATGGCCGTAAGCCTGCTCTTTTGGGTCAACGTCCATGGCGGTTTCATGGCCGGCTGGACCGTTCTCGGCGCGGTCTGCCTGTTGAGCTTCAGGCACAGCCGAAAGGCGGCGGACCTGGCTCCTTGGGCGCTGGGCACCTTCCTCTGCTTCCTCCATCCGAACGGGCCGACGGCCTTCGTGTACCCGGTATGGTTCATGGTCCTGCCGCCGGCCGGGCGCTCGATCATCTTGGAATGGATGCCGTTGGACTTTTCCGAGCTCTCGGCGACGCCGTATCTGCTCATCCTGGCCGCGCTCTGCCTGGTCGGAGTCGGCGCCCTCCGCCGGAAGTTCCCTTGGGCGGCTCTGACCCTCGTCCTGCTGCTGCTTGCGATCAGGGGGCGCAAGCTCCTGCCGCTCTTCAGCTTCACCGCCATCGCCGCCCTCGGCCTGAGCCTCCGGCAGGCGCCGCTGAAGAAATGGCAGGTCCGCCTCTGCGCCGCCGGAGCGCTGGCCGTGCTGCTGGCCTTGAGCGCGCTGGAAGCCGGGTTCGCGCGCGGCAAGCCTTGGCGCGACTGGGAAGGCAGCTACCCCAAGGTCGCCGCCGAGTTCTTCGCCGGTCATTACGCCGGGCGCAGGCTCTTCCACGACTACAGCTGGGGCTGCTACCTGATCTACAAGCTCGCGCCCAACACCAAGGTGTTCGTCGATGGACGGCTGGACCCTTACTGGCCGATCTTAGGCGAATACTCGGTCATCATGGAAGGCCGCCCGGGCTGGCAGGCGCTGCTCGACGGCTGGGCTATCGAGGCCGTGCTCGTCTCCCCGGGAGTCGCCCTGGCGCGCTTGCTCCAGGATGACCGCCGCTGGCAGAACGTCTATAGCGACCCGAAGGCCGTCCTCTTCATCCGGCGCTAGATATTCTATAATGCCTGCCATGTCTAAACCCTGGACCACCGACGATTCCGCCGCCCTTTACAACGTGAAGGGCTGGGGCCTCAAATATTTCGGCGTCAGCGACAAGGGCACGCTGGAAGTCCATCCTCGCCGCGGCACCGACCAGGGCATCGACATCAAGAAGGTCGTCGACGACGTCATCTCGCGCGGCATCAAGATGCCCGTGCTCTTCCGTTTCCAGGACGTCCTGCGCCATCGCGTCGAGCTGCTCAACGAGACTTTCAAGAAGGCCATCGACGAGCACAAGTACAAGGGCCGCTATTTCGGCGTCTATCCGATCAAGGTCAACCAGCTGAGGGAAGTCGTCGAGGAGATCCTGGACGCCGGCGAGAAATACCAGTTCGGCCTGGAAGCCGGCAGCAAGGGCGAGCTGATGGCCGTGCTGGCGATGAACACGGCGGAGCGCCTGTCGATCGTCAACGGCTACAAGGACGAGTCGATGATCCGCCTGGCCATGATCGGCATCAAGCTCGGCAAGAAGGTCATCGTCGTCATCGAGAAGCCCGGGGAGCTCGCTCTGCTCCTGCGCGTGGCCCGCGAGATGGGCGTGCGGCCCCTGATCGGCCTGCGCTCGAAGCTCCAGACGCGCGGCAGCGGCAAGTGGAAGACCTCCAGCGGGTCCTCCGCCAAGTTCGGCCTGACCACTCCTGAGATACTGGGCGCCGTCGAGGCGCTGCGCTCCGAAGGGATGATGGACTGCGTCCGCCTGGTGCACTTCCATATCGGCTCGCAGGTCACCGACATCCAGACCATCAAGGATGCGGTCAAGGAAGGCGCGCGGGTCTACGCCAAGCTGCGCAAGATGGGCCTGGAGCAGCTCGAGTTCCTGGACTGCGGCGGAGGCTTGGGCGTCGACTACGACGGCACGCACACCGCCGTCGACAGCTCGATGAACTACAACCTGCGCGAGTACGTCAACGACGTCGTCTATACGATCCAGACCGTCTGCGCCCAGGAGGAGGTCCCCGAGCCCAACATCGTCACCGAGTCCGGCCGCTCCGTCGTCGCCCATCATTCGCTCCTGGTGGTCAACGTCTTCGGCACCATCGAAGCAGGCGCGACTCCGGTCGAGCTGAAGCTGACCGGCGGCGAGCAGAAGATCGTCGGCCAGATGCAGGAGCTCATAGACGGGCTCAACCCCAAGAACGTGGCCGAGAGCTATCATGACGGCCAGCAGCTCCTTGATGACGCCGACAGCATGTTCAAGCTGGGCTTTTTGGGCCTCGAGGACAAGGCGAAGCTCGAGAACCTCTACTGGAAGCTGTGCTTGGAGATCCGCAAGAGCATGCCGAAGGCGCGCTACGTCTCCGACGACCTGCTGGAGATGTCGAAATCCTTGAGCGACCAGTATCTCTGCAACTTCTCCTTGTTCCAGTCGCTGCCCGACAGCTGGGCCATCGGCCAGCTCTTCCCGATCATGCCGCTGCACCGCCTGGACGAGGAGCCGACGCGCAGCGCCAAGCTCGTCGACATCACCTGCGACTCCGACGGAAAGATCTCGACCTTCGCCTGCCACCGCAAGGCCGGCGGCACGCTGCCGCTGCATCCGCTCAAGAACGGCGACCCCTACTACCTGGGCATCTTCCTGATGGGCGCCTACCAGGCGACGATGGGAGACATCCACAACCTCTTCGGCCGGGTCAACGAGGTCCACGTCTTCGAGGACGAGCATGAGGCCGGCGGCTACTACCTGGAAGAGGTCATCTGCGGCCAGAGCGTCAAGGACGTGCTGCACAGCATCCAGTACAGCGAGTTCGAACTGAGCAAGATGGTGAAATCCTCCATCGACGCGCAGGTCAAGGCCGGCGCGATCAAGCCGCGCGACGGCGTCGAACTGCTCAACAGCTACGAGGCCGTGCTCAGCGAGTACACCTACATCGATCATCCCGGGGAGCCGGCCGCTCCGGCCGCCGCGCCCGCGCTGGCCGTCGCCACCCTGCAAGCTCAGTGAAGCCGACGTTCTTCCACCCCCTGAGCGGGGCGGTCATCCTCGTCGTCGACTGGCTGGCCTTCGGCGCCGACTCCGCCACGGTCGGGCTTACGCTGGCGCTGACCAGCGCCGCGGCCTTCTTGGTCACCTTCTCCGCCGTCGCCGCGGTGCAGATGCGGCTGCGCGGCGACGCGCCGAGACAAGCCTGCTTGAAAGCCCTGCTGGGAGCCGCGGCAGCCGGCGTGCCGCTGCCGATCGCCGGGACGTTCGTCGGCGCGGCGATCCTGGCGCTGTCCGGGTTAAAGCGACGCTAGGAAGGCGCTTAGACCTTCCAGGACTTCGGAGGGGATGCCGTGGCCGCCATCGAAGGCGTGAAGCCTTCCTTTCAGGCCGGCCTCGCAGAGCAGGGCCTCCAGCTTCAGCGCCGCCCCGAAAGGCAGGATCGGGTCCATGCGGCCATGGCTTTGAAAAAAAGGCATCCCGCGGCGCGCCGCCGCCAGCGTCTTCCACACGGGTGCATTGACCAGGGTTCCCGACAGCAGCGCCAATCCTCTGGGGGCCTCCGGCGCCCGCAGGGCCAGGTCCGCGGCGAGCATCGCGCCCTGGCTGAAGCCGCCCAGCACAAGCTTGTCCCAAGGCACGTCGAGCTCCTTGAGGACCTCCCCGGCGGCTCGCCGCGCCGCGGGCAGGCCCGCGGGCTCCAACGTCAGGTCCCGCTGACGCCCCGACAGCTGGGCGGCTTGAAGGGCGGCCATGTCGATGGGCCACCAGCAGCGGCCGGAGGGATAGTCTTCTATAGGAAGCGGCCCTTCCGGGAATACCCAGGAGATCGGTCTCTCGGAGCGCAGTGCATCGGCCAGCGGCGCTAGGTCGGCGGCGTTGGCCCCGTAGCCGTGGAAAAGGACAACGGTGAGGTCGGCCATCGCTTATTGAAGCAAAAGGGGACCTGCCCTTGCACGTTCCTCCGAATACGACTATCCTACCGGCATGAATCCCTTGCCGCCGGCCGCGAAGGTCTATGGCGAGGCCATCACGCTGATGAAGTGGTTCTTCGACTCCCCTGACCCCATCAACGCGGCCAGCGCGCACCGCTTGGCGTCCGTCGCAGGCGACATGATCACGCTCCTGCAGGAGGACGACCAGGAGCTTCTGGCGCTGGCTTGCCGTTCGACGCGGGAAGGCTACATCTACGCCCACTGCGCCAACGTCGCCGTCCTGTCCCTGCGCCTGGGCTGCGGGCTTCGCTGGAAACGCGACCAGCTGCTGCGCTTGGGCATCGCCGCCCTGGCTCATGACCTGGGCATGAGGCCTTGGCTCAAGCAGGTCTCGCAGGACCGCAAGCTGACGGCCAAAGAATACAAAGAGATGCAGCTCCACGTCACCGAGACCGCGCGCCTATTGGGCCGCTTCGAGCTGGGCGAAGCCGAGTGGCGGCCGGTGGCCGACATCATCCTGCTGGAGCAGGAACGCCAAGACATCGAGAAGAAGTCGCGCGCCCGCGACCTGCCCGACGAGATCCGCCGCAGCTCTCAGATCATCGGCATCTGCGACGCCTATGAGGCCATGTGCCACCCTCGCAGCTGGCGCAAGACCATCCTGCCGCATGACGCAGTGCGCGCCGTGGTCCGGCTCCCGGAGGTCTCCTTCGAGCGGGACCTCATCCGCCTCTTCCTCAGCTACGTCACGCCTTATCCGCCGGGCAGCTACGTCATCCTGTCGAACCAGGAGATGGCCCGCATCATCCGGGTCTACCCGAAGCATCCCACGCGCCCCACGGTGCTGCCGCTGGTCAGCGCCGAAGGCGAACGCAAGCCCATCTCCTTGATCATCGACCTCGAGAAAGAGAGCGTGATGTTCCACATAGAGCGGCATGCCGACGAGACGGCCGAGCCCGTCCTGGACCCCCGCCTGCGGGCTCAGCTCGAGGCCAATCGCTGGTGGGGCGGCTGAGGCTTAATCGCGCCGCCGGCCCATCAGGCGCAGCAGGCTCAAGAAGAGGTTGATGAAGTCGAGGTAGAGGGTCAGCGCCCCGGAGATGGCTTCCTTCTTGTCTTCATCGGTGCCCTCGTTGCCCAGGACGTTCATGGCCTTGAGCTTCTGCGTGTCGTAGGCGGTGAGCCCCGTGAAGATCAGCACGCCGAGGATGCTGGTGGCCCATGACACCGCCGGGCTGCGCAGGAAGATGTTCACCAGGCCGGCCAGGATGATGCCGATGAGTCCCATGAAGCAGAAGTTGCCCATGCTGGTCAGGTCGGTCTTGGTCACGGCGCCGTAGACGCTCATGGCGCCGAACATGCCGGCGGCCACGAAGAAAGTCGCGCCGATGGAGGAAGCGGTATAGATCAGGAAGATCGTCGAGATCGTGACCCCGTTCAAGGCCGCATAGAACAGGAAGGCCCCGGCGGCGGTCGTCGCCGACATCTTCTTGACCCAGCCGGCCAGCGCGATGACGAGCACCAGCTCTCCGCCCAGCAGCCCCATGAACAGCAACTGATTGCGCGCCAAGGCGAGGATCATGCCCGGGTTGGCGGCCATGTAGACGGCGATCATGCCGGTCAGGGCCAGGCCGGCCGACATCCATTGGTAGACGTGCGTGATGAAGTTGCGGGTCTCGATGTCCGCGCGGGTCAGGCTTGAGTCCATGTCAGCCTCCTTGAATGTAGCCGAATTCCTTCAGCGAGCGTTCGTCCTTGCGCCAATTCTTGCGCAGCTTCACCCAGACCTCGAGCTCGACGCGGCGGCTGAGGAATTCCTCGATGGCCTTCTGCGACCGCTTGACGAGGTCGCGCAGGGTGCGGCCTCCGGGCCCCAGGATGATGCCTTTTTGGCCGTCGCGCTCGATATAGAGCGTGGCGTAGATCTCGTCCTTGCCGCCGGGGCGTTCCTTATAAGTCTCCACGACGACGGCGGTGGCATGCGGGATCTCCTGGCTGTAGAGCTCGAAAACCTGTTCGCGGATGATCTCGGCGACGAAGAAGCGCTCGAAGCGGTCGGAGAGGTTGCCTTCATCGTAGAAGGGGGGGCAATCCGGCAGGCGCTCAAGGATCTCTTTGAGGAGCGCATCCAGGTTCTGCTTGCGCACGGCGGAGATCCTCAGCACAGCGGCCGGTTGGACGGCGTCCTGGTAGGCCTTCAGGACGGCGTCGTGGGAGCCGGCGGCCGAAGGCAGGTCGATCTTGTTGAGGACGAGGATGATCGGCACGCCGCAGCGCGCGATGGCCGACCATTCCTTGAGCGTGGCGTCATCGGGCGGCGCGGGCTCCACCAGCAGGATGAGGATGTCGACCTCGTCATGCGCGGCGTGCTGGGCCGTCTTGCGCAGCGCGCCTTGGAGCGGGTCGCGCGGGTCGGGGATCATGCCGGGAGTGTCCAAGAGGCAGATCTGATAGCCGTCTCCGCCGAGTATGCCCAGGATCTTGTGGCGGGTGGTCTGGGGCTTCGGTGAGACGATGGACAGCTTGGTCTTGAGGAGGGCGTTGAGCAAGGTCGACTTGCCGGCGTTGGGACGGCCGAGCAGGACGACGAAGCCGGCTTTGTGGCTCACCACCTCATTCTAATACTTTTTCTGCTTTTTGGGGGGGCCGCTCCAGGTCTCGGCCCAGCCGCCGTCGGGCATCTGGGAGAGGCCGTAGGTGAAAAGGGCCACGCCGCCGACGGCCAGGCCGGCGCTTATCCAGACCGGAGCGGTGGCCGCGATCGCCACGGCCGCCCCCAAGCCCATGAAGACGCCGCCCATCGTCCACTTGATCGAGTCGATGCGCGCGGCCTCGCGGCCTTCGGGCTTATAAGCGAAGATGTCGACCTTGGGGAGGGTGGGGACGGACTTGGCCTTCGCAGGCGCTTTCGCAGTGTAGACGTAGGCCGGCCGCTCCGCTCGGGCTTCAGGCTCCTTGAAAGCCGGTCGGGTCGCGCCTCCGTCGAAGTTCGGGTCTTTGAAGCGGTCGGTGTCCAGGTGCGAGGGGACTCGCCCGATCTGCTTTCCCGGTCCGGTCCGCAGCGAGCCTCCGCCCCCAGGGCGCGGCACGCGGTCCAAGTAGAGCTGGCGCAGTTCCTTCTCGGCCTTGAGACCGGCCTTAAGGAAAACCTTGTCGATGTCCTTCTCGAAGAGGTCCCACTCATCCCGGTTGGCCGCGCCGCGGGCCGTGACTTCTTTCAAGCGGGTCGAGAAGGCCTGCATGGCGTCCAGCGCCTCATCGGCGCTCTGCCAGGCGTAGAACTCGGCGTCTTTATCGGCGGCGGCATCGAGGGCTTTCTGGGAGATCTCCTTGCGCAGACGCAGCCAGTCCTTGTAGTCGTAGTCCGGCCCGAGGATCTTGCCGTGGGCGCGCACTTCGACGGCCAGCGCGGCGATGAAGCCGGGCCCGGTCCGGGGCGGCTCCGCGGCGGAGACAAAGAACGCCGTCAATGCCAAGAGGGGGGGTAGCATGGTTTTAGTGTACCCCCGGTCGGCGTTTTTCGCCAGGGCTATTATTCATACGGGTCCTCTAGGTCCTCGAACTGGAGCGGCCGCGGTTTCGGGTGGTGGAGCTGAAGGTCGGCGAGCAGCTGCCAATACCAAAAGCCGTGCCGGCGATCCTGGCCCGCTTGGAAACATTTATGCCAGAACGCCCTTTCTGATGCGCTTGAGGCCCCAAGATAGGCGACCCAAGCCCGGTTCAGGGTCTCATCGCGGGACCATTCGTCCAGTTTCCTTAGGACTGTCGAGCGAGGCGGGAAGCCGGTGGGCAAGCGGCTCCATGGAAGACCGGTGCGCACGGCCCAAAAGATGGCTTCCAGGCAGAGCCGTGGATCTTTCTTCGGGCGGCCGATCTTCCGCTTCTTTTTGCGAAAAGGCAGGGGGCGGCGAGGGAAAAAACATTTGGCGGCATCCCATTGGTGATCGTCCATACTTATAATACGAGCGTCCCCCCTGGATTGTTCCCTCTTTCCTGTTTTTTCAACCTCCGACGAGGGGTTTTGAGACCGAATGGTCTCAAAAGTGTCCGTCGAGGTTGCTAAAAGCGTCTTGGGGGCTGTCCCGCCGCCGCTCTTGCGCCCGGACCTCGATTTTGGGAGAATCCTTCATCCTAAACGCCGAGCCGACCGTCGGGCTTTACGTCCACATCCCCTTCTGCTCCGTGAAGTGCTTTTATTGCGACTTCGCGGCCTTCTCCGGGCAGAAGAAGACGACGCGCCGCTATCTGGCCGCCCTCGAGGCCGAGGCGCGCTTGATGCCCGCGCGGCTGCCGGCGACCCTCTACATCGGCGGCGGCACGCCCTCGGAGCTCGAAGCCGACGAGACCCAAGAGCTCTTCGCCCTTATCCGCCGCGCGTACCCGGACGCTCGTTTCTTGGAAACGACCTTCGAGGCCAACCCTGAGAGCCTTGATGCGGAAAAGCTGGCGGTCCTGGCCGCCTCGGGCGTCACTCGCTTGAGCCTAGGCCTGCAGACCGCAGATGCCGCCCTCCTTAAATCCATCGGACGCAGGCACTCTCCGGAGGACTTCTTCCGGGTCTACGGCCTGGCTAAGGCGACCAAGGCCTTCGCGCTGTCGGTCGACCTCATGTACGGCCTGCCGGGCCAGACCCTGGAGGCTTGCTTGTCCAGCCTCGACTCCGTGCTCGCCCTGGAGCCCCAGCATCTATCGCTTTACGGCCTGCAGGTCGAGGACCGTACGCTCTTCGCCAAGCGGTCGGTGGAGCCCGACGAGGACCTGGGGCGCGAGATGTTCGAAGCCTGCCTCGACCATATCCAAGCCGCCGGGCTCATCCACTACGAGATCTCTAATTTCGCGCGACCGGGTCACGCCTCCCGCCATAACCTGGCGTATTGGGGGGACAACGAGTATATCGGCCTGGGCTGCGGCGCCGCCTCCTATCTCGACGGGCTGCGCTCCACCAACACCGAGAGATTGGCCGACTATTGCCGCTCCATAGAAGAAGGCCGAAGGCCCACCGCCGACAGCGAGCGCGTCCTGGGCCGCGAGAAGCTCGGCGAGCAGGCTTTCCTCGGCCTGCGCAAGATCGCGGGGTTCATCCCCGGCGTCAAGCTCGAGGCTGAGTTCGACGCCGATTGGCGCGCGCTGATCTCGCAGGGGCTGGTCGTGCGCGACGGCGCCCGCCTGCGCTTGAGCCGCCAGGGCATCTTCCTGGCCAACGAGGCCTTCTCCCGTTTTGTGCCGCCGTTCCAAACGACTGCCGAGGTCAAATGAAAACCTTCGTCCTGGACACCAACGTCATCCTCCACGATCCGATGGCCATGTTCGCCTTCGAGGGCTCCCGCGTCGTCGTGCCCTTGGCCGTGATCGAGGAGCTGGACACCTTCAAGCGCAACAACGACGAGCGCGGCCGCTCCGCCCGCTTGGTCGCCCGCAAGCTCGGCGAGCTGCGCAAGAAAGGCCCGTTGAGCAACTGGGTCGACCTCGACCACGGCGGCAAGCTCAAGGTCGAGATACAGGTCTCCGACGGCTTGCCGCGCTCCTTCACCGCCCACACCAAGGACAACGAGATCCTCTCCTGCGCGCAGTTCCTCAAGAAGCAGGGCGAGAACGTCGTCTTCATCTCGAAGGACATCAACCTCCTGATCAAGGCCGGTGCCTTGGGCCTGGAGACCCAGGACTACGAGAAGGAGAAGGTCGACGTCAACGAGCTTTATCGCGGCTGGGTCGAGCTGGAGGTCGCGCCCGCCGACATCGACAAGTTCTATAAAGAGAAGCGCTTGACGCTTCCGGGGAAGGATTTCATCCCCAACGAGTTCGTGGTGCTGAAGGCCGGCTCGCAGAGCGCGCTGTCGCGCTTCGACCCCAAGGCCGCCGCCTTGATCCCGCTGCTCAAGCCCGACGCCGCGCCCTGGGGCATAAAGCCGCTCAACACCGAGCAGCGCTTCGCCATCGACCTCCTGATCAATAAGGATATCCAGCTCGTCTCCTTGGTCGGCGTCGCCGGGTCCGGCAAGACCATGCTGGCCTTGGCGGCGGCCCTTCAGCAGACGATCGAGGAGAAGCACTTCCGCCGCATCCTGGTCGGGCGGCCTGTCGTCGCCGTCGGTCACGATATCGGCTTCTTGCCCGGGACCAAGCAGGAGAAGCTGACTAATTGGATGGGAGCCATCTACGACAACCTCAGCTTCCTGCTGGAGCGGCCGAAGGGTTCGCTGGAGACCACCGACATGGACATCCAGATGCTCATCGAGGAGGGGACCTTGGAGGTCGAGGCGGTCACCTACCTGCGCGGGCGCACCCTGCCCAACCTCTGCATCATCATCGACGACGCGCAGAACCTCACTCCGCATGAGATGAAGACCATCATCTCCCGCGCCGGCAAGGGAGCCAAGATCATCCTGACCGGCGATCCCTATCAGATCGACAACTACTACCTGGACGCTTCCTCCAACGGCCTGACGAACTTGGTCGAGCGCTTCAAGGGACAGACCCTGTTCGGCCACATGATGTTCACCAAGAGCGAGCGCAGCGCGCTGGCGGCCTTGGCCGGCGACCTGCTGTGACCTCGGCCCATGCTCGATAAAGCCTACGATCCTAAGCCGGTCGAGGCGAAGTGGCTGGCGGCCTGGAAGCAGGCCAAGCTCTTCCATGCCGCGCCCGCCCCGGGCGCGCGGCCCTTCACGATCGTCATCCCGCCGCCCAACGTCACCGGCGCCCTCCACATCGGCCACGCCCTCAACAACGCGCTGCAGGACGTGCTGATCCGCTATCACCGCCTATGCGGCAGGCCGGCCTGCTGGGTGCCCGGCACCGACCACGGCGGCATCGCCACGCAGAACGTGATGGAGAAGCAGCTCAAGGCGGAGAAGACGACGCGCCACGCGTTGGGCCGCGATGCTTTCCTGGAAAGGATGAAGGTCTGGACGCTGGAGTGCAAGAACACGATCTTGGGCCAGCTGGCGCGCTTGGGCTGCGCTTTGGACGCGGACCGGGAAGCTTTCACGATGGACGAGCAAAGGGCCAGATCCGTCTTCGAGGCCTTCAAGACGCTTTGGGAGAAGGGCCTGATCTACCGCGGCGAGCGCATGGTGAACTGGTGCGTGCGCTGCGGCACCGCCCTCTCGGACATCGAGGTCGAGTTCGAGGACCGCAAGGGCAAGCTTTGGCATATCCGCTACGCTCCGGGGCTGGTCGTGGCGACCACCCGGCCCGAGACCCTGCTCGGCGACACCGCCGTCGCCGTCAATCCCAAGGACGAGCGCTATAAGGCCCTCATCGGCACGATGGTCGACCTTCCTCTGACCGGGCGCAAGGTCCCGGTGGTGGCCGACGAGCACGTCGAGTCCTCGTTCGGCACCGGCGCGGTCAAAGTCACCCCGGCCCACGACCCCAACGACTTCGAGATCGGCCAACGGCACAAGCTGCCGTCTTTGAAGGTGCTGGGGCCCGACGGCAAGATGACGCCGGCCGCCGGCGCCGCTTACGCCGGGCTGTCACGGGAGCAGGCCCGCGAGAAAGTCCTGGAGGACCTCACGGCCGCCGGCCTCATCGAGGAGGTCAAGGACCATCCCCATTCCGTCGGCGTCTGCTACCGATGCGCGCAGGTCATCGAGCCGCTGTTGTCCTGGCAATGGTTCGTCAAGATGCGGACTCTGGCCGACGCCGCCGCCGGCAAGCTCAAAATCTACCCGGAATCATGGGAAGGCCCGTACCAGCAGTGGCTGGTCAACATCAAGGATTGGTGCATCTCCCGCCAGATATGGTGGGGCCATCGCATCCCCGTCTGGTATTGCGGCGGCTGCAACGACCTTAAGGCGGGGGACTTCCACCAGAAGGCGGAGCTCAAGGGCGTCGTCGGGGCGGAGAAACCTTCGGCGCCCTGCGCCTCCTGCCATGGCTCCGAATGGTTCCAGGACCCGGACGTGCTCGACACCTGGTTCTCCTCGGCGCTATGGCCGTTCTCGGTCTTCGGCTGGCCCGACAAGACGGAGGATCTGGCTTATTTCTACCCGACTTCGGTGCTCATCACGGGCTATGAGATCCTCTATCTATGGGTGGCCCGGATGCAGATGATGGGCCTGGCGCTGCTCGGTTCGGCGCCCTTCCCCGACGCCGTCATCCACGGCATCGTCCGCGACAAGAGCGGCAAGAAGATGTCGAAGTCGCTGGGCAATGTCGTCGATCCGTTGACCATGATGGACAAGTACGGCACCGACGCCTTCCGGTTCTCCTTGCTCGTCCAAGCCCATCCCGGCCGCGATATCCCGTTCGCCGAGGACTCCATCACCGGCTCGCGGAATTTCGCCAACAAGCTGTGGAACTCGACGCGTTTCGTGTTGATGAACCTGCCGGAGGCGCCCGCCAAGCCCTATAGATTGGAGGAGCTTTCTCACTGCTGCCTGGAGCTGGCCGACCAGTGGCTGCTGGCCGAGTACCAGGCCACGCTGGCCCTGGCGCGTCAGAAGCTCGAGGCCTACGAGCCGGCGGCGGCCGCCGACGCCCTTTACGGCTTCCTCTGGGATAAGTTCTGCGATTGGTATGTGGAGCTGGCCAAGATCCGGCTGCAAGGCATCGACGGGCCGGAGAAGGAGGCCGCGCGAGCGATCCTGGTCCAGGTGCTCTCCGGCACGCTGAAGATGCTGCACCCGTTCATGCCCTACATCACCGAGGAGCTCCACGCGGCTTTGGCGTCCTATACCGGCGAAAAGGCGGCTTTCATCCTCCAGTCGCCCTTCCCGGAGACCTCCTACGATTGGTCCAACGCGGCGGCCACCGACGAGATGGGCCGCCTGATGGAAGCCGTGACCGCGCTGCGTTCCCTTCGCGCGCAGCTCAACGTCAACCCGGGCCTCAAGCTGAGGGTCGTGGCGTCCTCGCTGGAAGGTTTCAGCGAGAAGAAGATCGCCTATCTCAAGGCGCTGGCGCGCGTCGAATCGTTGGAGGCCGGAGCACGGCCGGCCAAGAGCGCGACGGCGGTGGCCGGCGGCGCGAGCTTCTACGTGCCGCTGGAAGGCGTGATCGACTTCGCCCAGGAACGCGCCCGGCTCGAGAAGGAATCGGCCAAAGGCGAGGCGGAGCTGGTGAAGATCGCCCAGAAGGTCGACAACCCTAACTTCCGCGCGCGCGCGCCGCAGGCGGAGGTCGACCTGGCCCAGGCGCAGAAGAGCGCCGTGGCCGAGCGCATCGCGCGCCTTAAAGAGACGCTGGCGCTTTTGAGCTGATGTCTCTCCTGCCTTTCCTGCTGCTGGCCTCGGTCCTTCAGGCCCAGGAGGCTTCGACGGCGACGGTGACGGCCTCGACCGAGGCGGTCCACGAGGAGCCCAAGCCTCGCCGCGTCAGCAAGGTGAAGGTCCACGCCGCAGCCGCCGGCTGGGAGCCGTTGTCGGTCAAGCTGGGCGGCGACCCGGAGCAAGCCCGGACCTTCTTCAAGAAGGGGCCGGCGAAAGCCGCGGCACGGGTCTATCCCTCGGGCGAGGATAAGCTCCTCATCGTGTCGATCTATCCGCCCGCTCTTCGCGTCAGCCGGACCCATCTCGAGGTGCGCTTCCTGATCATCGAAGGCTTCCTCGAACAGGCGAAGGCGGCGGCGGTCCGCATCGTCGGAGGCCGCTATACGCCCTCAGACGAAGAGCAGGACTCCAAGACGCTGGAGCGCAAAGGGGTCGAATACGCCGAGGAATACCCGGGGTCGGGCCGCATCCTCCTGGCCTCCATCGACCCCGGGCCGGGCGCTCAGGCGGTCAACGCGGGCACGCTGACGCGGGCATCCTTTGGGGCGCGCGACCTGGGGCCGGTGAGCCTGGGCTGGTCGGTGGCCGGCGTCAACCGCAAGGGCGCCAAGGCGGCCGCCGCTCAAGCCGCGGGCCGCGGCAAGCCATTCCTGGGGCGCGCGGGCTACATGCTGGAGCTGCCGGCGGGCTATAAAGCGCTTCCATCGGCCGAGATGGTCTATTTCGTGCCGGAAGACGTGGCGCCGGGCGACATCAGCGACGAGCGTTACGCGGAGCTGGGCATCGTGCGCCTGGAAGTGACGCCGCGGCGCCAGGCCGGCCAATCGTTGGACGCCTATCGCGAGTCCTTGTCGGGGCGCGGGCAAACGGAGGATCTGACGCTCGCGCTGCCCGCCTTCCTTGTGCGCGTCGCAGGGCCCGCGCCCTACGTGCAGGCGGCCGTCGAAGGCCGGCGGAGCATGTTCCTCTTCACGTCCGCCAAGGACGACAAGCGCCTGCGCGCCTTGCTCAAGAGCCTGCGCGAAGTCGCGGCGCAGTAGCGGCCTGGGCGTGGTCCAGCATCAGGGCCTCGGCCTGGTCAAGCTCCGCGTCGCCGATCTTCCAGACCGGCAGGTCCGCGAGCAGCCTCTCTAGCTTCTCGAACAAGGCGTCGTCGATGAAGGGCTGGATCTTGCCGCCCTGATACTCCTTCTCTTTCTCCTGGTACAGGCCGAGGAAGACCTTGTCCCGGAAGAAGGCCTGGCGGTCGGCCAGCTTCTTGACCAGCTCCGGGCTGGGCGCGCGCTGGACGAACTCGAAAAAGATGCCGGTGGGCGCGGAGCCGGGCAGCTTCCACTCGCCGCTGAAGACCTGGATCAGGTCCTCGGACGCGTCCTTGAGGATCGGCGTGATGAAGTTGACGCCGCGCTTGAGGCAGTGGTCATGGAAGGCGAGAAGGTCGGGCGTGCGCAAGGCGATGTGCTGCCAGTGGGCCGAGCCGCCTCGGTTCTTCAAGATGTCGCGGACATGGGAGCTCTGCTTGGCGGGCTCGGTGGGCTGGACGACGGCGATGATCGTCGCGTCGAGGCCGGCGCGGCCCTCGTAGACCCCGGTGCGCGAGGCGAAGGTCATCGATTTCTCCTCGGTCTCGCCGGGCCAGGTCCGGCGCTTGTTGTAGATCACGTCCTCGGGCGGCACGCCGAAGACCACGCGGAACAGCGCGTAGGCTACAGGGTAGAGGCGCGGCTCGACGAGGAAGGTCATGTGGTCGACGACGAGGTTCTGGAAGGGCTGCTTTTTCATTCGGGTTGCTCCAGGGTTGGTCGCGGCAGTTCGAAGGCGTCGGTGGTCCGAGAGTACCAGTCGCCTTCCATGCGTCCGACGGCTTTGAGGTCCTGATGGCGCGGCTTGCCGCCGTTCCAGACGGCGTCGCCTACGTGCAGGTGCACCACGCGGCCGATTACGAGGTTCCCGCCCAAGGGCCCTTCGCTCAGGGTGACGATCTGGATCAGCTCGCATTCCATGTGGATCGGGGACTCCTGCACGCGCGGAGGGCGGACTTTCACGCTGGCCAGAGGGGTCAAGCCCGCTTTTTCGAACTCGCTGACGCCGTAGGGGTAGTTGGCGGCGGTCTGGTTCATCTTCTCCGCGTTGGCCTCGTCGACGAGGTTGACGACGAACTGCCTGGTGGCGCGGATGTTGATCAGGGTGTCCTTGACCACCCCGTCTCGGTTGTTGACGGGGGCAAAGCACACGCTCATCGGCTGGGCCGTGATGCCGGTGAAGAAGCTGAAAGGGGCCAGGTTCGGCCGGCCGTCGGGGCTGATCGTCGAGACCCAGGCGATCGGCCGCGGCAGGATGGTCGCGATCATCAGACGGTAGCGCTCACGCACCGGCAGGGATTCGGGATCGAGCTCCATGGAGCCTTATTTGCCCCAGCTCAAGGGGTAGCTCTTGTCGCTGTAGGCGACGGCGGCCCGCGTCGGGCGCAGGCCTTCGAAGAAGGTGTCGAGCATGACGGCCAGGTAATCGGAGACCTTGCCCCGGGTCTCCATCGAGAGCCGGGCGGCGTCGCCCTGCGGGCTGTGCGGCAGGGCGCCGGGATGGAAGGTCAAGGAACCCGGCTCGATGACGCCCTTGCGCGCGCCATAGCTGGTGTTGGAGAAGAACATCGCCTCGTCGGAGTCGGAGTTGAGATGGGCGTAGGGCGCCGGGATGTCCTTGGGGTGCCAGCCTTCGACCTGCGCGCGGAAGGTGCAGACGGCGAAGCCGTTATGCGGAGCCGTCCCCGCTTGGAAGGTCTGCCGCGCCGGCGGCGCGGTGTGGATCTCGCGGGCGATGGAGTGGTGGGAGGCGCTGGCGAAGGAGAAGGGGTAAAGGGCCCCTTCCCAGCCGGCCAGGTCGAAGGGGTGGTGGCCGAGCGTGACTTTGGTCAAGCGGCCGCCGTCGTGCTTGATGAAGATGGGGTAGACGCCCTTCTCGTCGATCGCGGGTTGGAGCTCCGGCAGGCCGATCTCGGTTTCCACGACCGGAGCCGTCAGGTGCGCCTGGCCGTGGGCGTTGAGATATTGGGGCGCGAAATGGATCGGATAAAGCGATTCCATGATCAGGAAGAAGGCCTTGGGGCTCTTGAGCTTCATCTGGTACGTCGTGCCTTTGGGGATCACCAGGTAATCCTCGGCGACGAAGGGGAGCTCGCCGTACTCGCAGGCCAGCACGCCTGCGCCCTCCTGGACGAACAAGAGCTCATGGCCTTCGCCGTTGCGGAAGAAGTCCTCCATCGACTTGTCGGGCTTGGAGACGGAGATCTGCGTGGAAGGCCCGAAGAGCAGCGGCTTGCGCGAGCGAAGGTAGTCGCCCTCATAGGGTACGCGGCCGGTCTTGATGTGGAAGGGCTGCAGCGGCAGGTCCTTGGGCGACACCGGCACCATGCTGTCTCCGGCGGAGACCGGCGGGCGGACCTGCTCGGTCGGGTAGCGGCGCACGTGCATCTTGCGTGAATAGGCGCCGGAGAAGCCGGAGGCGCCGTGGATCTCCTCGAGGGCCAGCACGCCGGGCAGGGCGTAGAACTCCGTGTGGGGCGTGGCGGGCAGGCTTCCGCGTTTAACGATCATACTTGATCTGCTTCTGCGCCTTAGGAGCCCCGACGATGCTGCGCAGCACGCCCAGCTTTTCCACCTTGAGCTCCAGCCGGTCTCCGGGCTTGAGCCAGCGGTCCATGTCCAACCCGCAGCCCTTGAAGTAGGTGCCCGATCCCAGCACGTCGCCGGGGTAGACCCATTCCGACTGGGAGACGTGGGACAGCATCTCGGCAAAGCTCCAGTAGCGGTCGCGGGTGGTCCCGCTGCTCCATCTTTTACCGTTGACCCAGACCGACATCGCCAGCTGTTCGTCCTTCTTGAGCTCGTCGGCGGTCAGGAGGTATGGACCCAGCACGTTGCCGAAGTCCTTCCCCTTGGCCGGGCCCATGCGGCAGACCATCTCGTTCTTCTGGATGTCCCGGGCGGAGAGGTCGTTGAAGATCGTGTAGCCGGCGATGTGGGCTCCGGCCTGGGCCGGCGAGAGGTCGCGGCCCTTCTTGCCGACGACGCAGGCGATCTCCAGCTCGAAGTCGAGCCGGCGCGTGTAGCTGGGCCAGGGGATCACGGCGCCGGGGCCGTAGAGCTCCCGTGGATTGCCTTTGTAGTAGACCGGCTGCGCGTACCACTCGGGCGCCAGGACCTCGCGGCGGCGCTTGGCGCCTTGGAGGGCGTGGTCCTCGTAGGCGAAGAAGTCGCGCAGGGCGCGGGGCTTGAGCGGGGGCAGGAGCTTGATCTCATTTTCCTTGTAGACGATGCGTTGGCCGCGGGGGCCCGCCGTTCTCGGGCCTTTACGCACGATGGACGTCAGCGCTTGGCGGGCGCCGTCCAATGAATCCTCGCCGCCATCAAGGAAGGCAAGCATCTCGGCCGGGACGAAAACGTCGGCCAGCCTCTGCGACCGCAGGGCCGCGTAGGCGAAGTTGAGGTCGACCAAGCCTTGAGCGGTGAGGGCGCCGAGGCGTTCGAACGGACCGACCGGAGTGGGGACCTCGAAGGTGACCAGTTTCACCGGGCCAGTATAGTCTTTTTGAGGGGGGCCGTGATAGTGACCGAGGCCGGCGAGACCAAATAGCGGCCCTCTCCTTGGTCGCTCAGCGTGATGGGGTCGCCGAAAAGCTGGAAAGGCCCCTGGCGGGAACGCTCGCGGCCTTGACGGTCCCAATGGACGATCAGGACCCAGTCCTCGTCGCCTTCAGGCGGCGCCTCGGCCAGAAAGCCGACGAAGCCCCGGCCGCCGTCGAGGACGACGGGTTCTTGGTAGGGTTCGTAGCCGGGGTAGGTGAGCACGGCCGTCGCCGTGCAGGAGGAGGCGAAGAGACGCACCGTGCTGGTAGAGGCGCGCGACTCGACGACGGCGGCGTCCTGCTCGCCGTTGCCGCGCCCGGCCAGGAGGGCCATGTCGGCGGGCCGCTCCTCGTCGTCCCAGCCGAGGAGGGTGAAGAAGGCCTCCGGCGCGCCGACGCAGCGCAGGCCGTCCTCGGCGCTGAGCGTCCATTGGACGGGGGGAAGCGGAGCGGCTTTGGGGCGGCGCGCGCCGGCCAAGGCGGGGAGCGCGGCCAACAGCAGGAGTCCGAGCGGCGAGACCACGCCTTAGATTATCATTTTGTACAATCGCGGCATGCTCATCGCCGACCACAGCGCCTGGACTAAGCTCGTCTTGTCGGGCCCCGACCGCAAGAAGTTCCTGAACGGCCTGGTCACGTGCGACGTGCTCAAGCTCAAGGCAGGCGAGGGCGGCTTGTGCTGTCTTCTGACGCCGAAAGGCCGCCTGCGCGCCGACTTCGAGCTCTATGACCGAGGCGAGGACTTGCTGATGCTGGCCACGCCTCTGGCCGGCGCCAATCTAAAGGAAGACCTGTCCAAGAAGCTGATCCTGAGCGAGTCGACGCTTGCCGATATCAGTTCGGAATATGCCTTGTTCCACCTCAGCGGTCCGGACGAAGCGGTTTCCGGCGCTGAAGGCTTCCCCGAGACGCGCTACGCCGACGATGGGCGCTGGCTGCTCGTGGCCGCCGGCGCGGCCGAGGCGCTGAAGAAGGCGTCGATGACGCCGGGAGCTTGGGAAGCCCTGCGCGTGCGCCGCGGCGTGCCGCTCTACGGCGTCGACATGGGCGAGGAGACCATCCCGCAGGAAGCCAAGCTGGATGCCGCCCTGACTTTCGACAAGGGCTGCTACATGGGCCAAGAGACCATCTCGCGCGTGCACCACATGGGGCACATCAACAAGGTCCTGGTCCGCTTGAAGGCCTCAGGCCCCCTGGCCGATCGGGCGGCGCTGCAGTCCCAGGGCCAGGAAGTGGGGGCGATCACCAGCTATGAGGACGGCTTCGCGCTCGGCACGGTCCGCTTGAAGGAAAGCGAGGTAGGCACCCAGCTGATTGCTCTTCCGGCAACGCCAGTCGAAGTGATCTAGAGAATGTCGTCCAGGCTGCGCGAGCCGTGGAGCGCGCGCTGGATCTCGACGGAACGCTCGCGAACGACGTAGAAGACCAGATAAGCGTCGATGATCAGGACGCGATAGCCGGCTTCTCGGAGCTTCGGATGTCTCGGGACTCGGCCAAGCTGCGGGTGGGCCGCCAAGGCTCCTAGCCGCCCATCGATCTCCTCTAGGAAGGCGGAGGCCCTCTCCGGTGAATCCTTGACGATCCAGCGATAAATCTCGGCCAAATCGGTCTCGGCTGCGGGTAGATACCGGACGACGCGCTTACTTGGAGGCGCCAATCCGCTTCAACTTGGCCAGCAGCTCGGAGTGAGTGATCCCTTTCTCTCCAGCGGCAGACTGCGCCTGGGCCACGGAGAGCTTCTCGAACAATTCGACCTGAGCCTGCAGACGCTCGTAGTGGCCGATGGTCATCACGACCAGATCGCCTTCCCCGTTGGTGGTCAGGTAGACGGGCTCATCACGGTCATGACAAATTGATGCGATCTCCCTCGTCTTGTTGCGCAGGCTTGAGATCGATTTGATGATAGGCATGGGGCCTCCCAACACTCGCCATAGGGTAACTCGTTATAGTGATAAAATCAAGTGCATTATTTTATCGCTTTAAAGACAAATCTTCCGCCAGAGAGAGGACACAAGCCGTTCTTCGAGCTGCTTCTGGGTGGACCATGATGTTGCTTCCGGCAGACGTGCGGGCGCTTCGGCCTGGCGCACCTCGACGGCGATCTTGTGGTGCGTGATCGTGTGGCGAGCCTTCTTGATCAGCGCGCCCGGCTTGACATCCAGGTGCCGGCTCTCCGGCAGCCCCCAAAGCCCTTTTAAGAAGCGTTCCTTTTGGGAGCGCTTCCATAAGAGGACCTTGCCGTCCTTCTCGATCCAAAGGCAGGTCCAGGCCAGGTCCACGAAGTCCCGGCGCTTGGCCACGACCGGCAACTCGTCTTGGATCCCCTTCCGGTAGGCTTGGCAGTCGCCTTGGAGCGGGCAGCCGCCGCAGCGGGGCGTCTCCGGCAGGCAGACGGTGGCGCCCAGCTCCATCAGCGCCTGGTTCCAGTCTCCCGGGCGTGCGGGGTCGACCAAGGACTCGGCCATGGCCCACAGCTTCTTCTGAGTGGCGGCGTCCTTGATGTCGTCTCGCGACGCCTTGAGCCGAGAGAAGACCCGCATCACGTTGCCGTCGAGCAGCGGGACTCTCCGATCGAAGGCGATCGAGAGGATCGCCCCCGCTGTGTAGCGCCCGATGCCCGGCAGGTCCAGCACGGCGTCCATATCGGATGGAAACTTCCCTCCGTGTTCGGCGACCATGGCCTGCGCGGCCTTGCGCAGGTTCCGGGCCCGGCTATAGTAGCCTAGACCCGCCCATGAAGACAGCACCGCTTCCTCGGGAGCCTTCGCCAGCGCCGTGATGTCAGGGAAGCGTTTGAGGAAGCGCTCGTAATAGGGGATGACGGCGGCTACCGTCGTTTGCTGGAGCATGATCTCCGAGACCCAGGTGCGGTAGGGGGAGATGTCTTTGCGCCAGGGTAGATCCCGGCGGTGCCGGTCGTACCAGCGCAGGAGGCGGGCTTGGATCACTCTTGGACGACGAGGTTGAGCATCAACTGGTCGACGCCGCGGATGTGCCGCACGAGCCGGCCGATGAGCTGCCGCTCGCCGGGCGTGTTGACCAGGCCGGAGACCGTCACCACGCCCGAATGCACGTCGATGGTCACGTAGCGCAGGTCCAGGTCCTGCTGGCTGGCCAGAGTCTGCTCGATGCGGGCCTTGATGCCGGAATCGGACAGGTCGGCTTCGTTGAGGTTGCGGAAGCAGCCGGCGGCGGAGACGCAGAACAGGACGAGCAGGGCCAGGCGCCGCAGGGTGTCCATGGAGACAAATAATGTACAATTTTGTCGTCGACGGTTCAATCAGCGATGAAAGTCCTCCTGGCCACGCGCAACGCCCATAAAGTGGGCGAGATCAGAGAGCTCCTCCGCGGCTGCTCTCTTGATTGCCTATCGCTTGAAGAGGTCCCCTCGCTCCCCGAGGTCATCGAGGATCAGCCGACCCTCGAAGGCAATGCCCGCAAGAAAGCCGTCGAGACCGCCCGGGCCGCCGGCCTCTGGGCGCTGGCCGACGACAGCGGCCTCGAGGTGGCGGCCTTGGACGGCGCCCCAGGCGTCTACTCCGCGCGCTATGCCGGCGCGGGCTGCGATTACGCCGCCAACAACGAGAAGCTGCTCAGAGAGATGGCGGATGTCCCAAGCGAGCGGCGGCAGGCGGCTTTTCGCACCGTGATGGCCCTTTCCGATCCGCAAGGCCGAGAGGTCGTCCTCGAGGAAGGCTGCCTGGAGGGCCGGGTCGCCGCCGCGGCGAAAGGGACGCACGGCTTCGGCTATGATCCCGTCTTCCTGGTCTCGGGCTCCGGCCGGACGCTGGCCGAACTCTCCCCGGTCGAGAAGAACGCCATCAGCCACCGCGCCCGGGCGCTGGCGAAGATGGTCCCTCACTTGAAGAGGCTGGCGCCGGTCTTGCTTTGCTTGGCCTTCCTGGCCGGCCCCGCTCAGGCCGGCCGCACCGAGCCCGGCCAGGAGACCATCTGGGACCAGATCATGGCGTCTCAGGCCCACCGCGGCCTGAGGGTGGGTTCGAAGTACCTGGACGACAAGCAATACGAGGCGGCCGTCAAGGAGTTCACCCGCGCGGTGCAGGCCAGCCCCGACGACCCGCTGGCTCACATGATGCTGGGCGTCGCCTACTACTGGACCGGGCGCGTCGACGAGTCGCTGGCCGAATACGACCGCAGCCTCCAGCTCGACGGGCGCAGCGCGCAGACCACGATGCTCAAGGGGATCTCGTTGGCTTGGAAAGGCGACCTCAAGCCCGCTTACGAGGCGTTCAAGCGGGCCTCCGAGCTCGACGGCGCCCGGGCCGATATCCAGATGAACCTGGGCTCCATCGAGGAGACGCTGGGCATGGTGCCCGAATCGATGGAGCATTTCCGCAAGGCCGTCGTGCTCGACCCGAAGAACCCCCTCTACCATTTCCAGCTCGGCATGCTCTATCGAAAGCTTGGGCGCGACCAGGACAGCATGGACTCGATGCGCCAGGCGCTCAAGCACTTCTCCGGCTTCGAGGACGCTTTGCTCGAGCTTGGCGCCGCCGAGGAGCGTACCAAGGACCGCAAGGGGGCCATCCGCAGCTTCAAGGATGCTTTGAGCCTCAAGTCCAAGGACTCCGTCGCGCGCTTTCGGCTGGGCCGCCTCTATCTGCTGACCGGAGAGGCAAAACGGGCCAGGGACATCTTCAAGGACGCTTTCCATCTCACGCCGGAGGAGGGCGGACCCGGGCTGCGGCTTTCGGTCTCCTATGCCGGCGGCCGCAAACGTTCGCCCGGTCAAGGCGGCAAGGCGCCCGCGGGCCAGCCCGAGGCTCCCGCCGACCCCAACGACCCCTTGGACGTCTTCTCCAAGAACCTGGAGCGCATCCCGCTCGAGCAGAGCGCGGTCCTGCAGGTCGACGTCGTGTTCGTGCCCAAGCCCAAGATGGTGGCGGCGCCTGCGGAAGGCTCGGCGTTGAGGCGGGCCCTGCAGAAGCAGCTGACCGACGCCGCCGCCGCGCCCAAGGCCGTGCGCCGCGACTTCACGCTGCGCTCCGGCAAGGCGGAGGAGCGCGAGGCGCAGATCGCCAAGGTGATGGGCGACCTGCGTCAGATGATGAAGGAAGCTCCGGCCGACGCGGACGCCCGCCTCGGCATGAACCTGACGTTCACCCATCTCAACGACGCTTCCCCGGGCAAGGATCCCAGCGGGCCGGCGCCCAAGGTGTCCTACCAGCCGCGCCAGGTCGGCAACGATCTGGGCCTGTGGGTCATCGGCACCGGTTGGATGGCCTTGGTGGAAGAGGTCTTGCCCGAGGGCGACGAGGCGCCGAGCCATCCCGATGAGAGCGATTGGTGGGTGGCCACAGGACTCGGCTACGCTACCATCGGCGACGGTCAGCGCGCCGTGACCGCCTTCGAGAAGGCCTGCCGGCTGGACCCGGGCAACGAGACGGCCTTCCTCGGCTTCGGGGTGGCCTCGGTCATGATGGGCAACGAGGACGCGGCGGTCAAGTCCTACCGCGAGGCGCTGCGGCTCAATCCCAAGAACCGCCCCGCCAAGGAAGGGCTTGAGTGGCTGCTGAGGCCGTCGACCAGGAAGGCGGCGCCGTGAGCCGGGACCTGATGCGCTCCTTCGTGACCCGCATCCATTTCGTCGGCGTGGGCGGCGTCGGCATGAGCGGCATCGCCGAGGTGCTGGCCAACCTCGGCTATAAAGTCTCCGGCTCCGACATGAAAGCAAGCCAGATCACGCGGCGCTTGGCCGCGGCCGGCGTGAAGGTTTTCATCGGCCATGCCGCCAAGCATGCCAAGGGCGCGCAGGCCGTCGTCGTCAGCTCGGCGGTGCCGGCGTCCAACCCCGAGCTGGCTTACGCCCGCAAGGCGGGGCTGCCGGTGGTCCTGCGCGCGCAGATGCTCGCCGAGCTGGGGCGCATGAAGAAGACGGTGACCGTGGCGGGCTCGCACGGCAAGACGACGACGACGTCCTTAGTCTCGATGGCGCTCAAGGCCGCGGGCGCGGCGCCGACGATGATCATCGGCGGTCAGCTCAAGAACATCCAGGCCAACGCTCGCCTGGGGCTGGGCGACTATCTGGTGGCCGAGGCCGACGAATCCGACGGGTCTTTCGTGCACCTTTCGCCTTTGGTGGCCATCGTGACCAACATCGATAACGACCATTTGGATTTCCACGGGTCCATGGACGGCCTGAAGAAAGCATTCCTGGCCCACCTGTCTCGGCTCCCGTTCTACGGCGCGGCGGTGCTCTGCGCCGACGATGCCGCCGCGGCGGCGCTGGCCGATAAGGTAGACCGGCCGGTCGTGACCTACGGGATCAAGGCCCAAGCCGATTGGCAGGCGCGCGCCATCAAGCTGGAGCGTTCGGGCTCGCGCTTCGAGCTCTACCACCTGGGCAAGAAGCAGGGGCGGGTCTCGGTGGGCGTGCCGGGCCGCCATAACGTCTTGAACGCCTTGGGCGCGATCGCGGCCGGACGCTTCCTCGGGTTTCCGCTGAAAGGCTTGGCTCAAGGGCTGGCCGAGTTCCGCGGGGTGGGGCGCAGGCTCGACCGGCTGGGCTCCGCCGGCGGCATCGAATTCATCGACGACTACGGCCATCATCCGACGGAGGTGGAGACGACGCTCTCGGCGGTGGCGGGGCTCTGGACGAAGGGCCGCACGATCGTGGTCTTCCAGCCGCACCGCTACAGCCGCACCAAGCTGCTGGCGGCGGCCTTCGGCCCGGCCTTCAAGAAGGCGGACTTCGTCTACGTGATGGACATCTACGCCGCCGGAGAGAAGCCCATGGCGGGGGTCAGCTCCGAGCTGATCCTGAAGTCTCTGAGGAAGAGCGGCGTGGCCTGCGCGCCGCTGCGCCAGACGCTGGACGCGGCGCGCCAGCTTCGTCCCGGCGATGTGGTGCTGACGTTGGGCGCCGGCGACGTCTGGAAGGTGGGCGAAGACCTGCTCCGGCGCGCGAAAGAAGGCGTGACGAGCCCCTACTAACTTGGGCGCGCGACTCGACCAGCATTTCCTCATCGATCCGGCCGTAGCGGATACGATCGTCGCCGCGGCGCGGATAGAGCCGGACGACTCCGTGCTCGAGATCGGCCCGGGCCGCGGCGTCTTGACCAAGCTCCTCCTGGCGCAGGCCAAACAGGTCACCGTCGTCGAGATGGACGACCGCTTGGCCGCCACCCTGCAAGGCCGGCTCTGCTCGCCGGCCAACCTTCAGCTGGTGCACGCCGACTTCCTGAAAGTGAATATGGACTCCCTGGGCGCTCAGCAGGTGAAGATCGTGTCCAATCTGCCCTACTCGGTGGCCACGCCCATCCTGCAGAATCTGCTCAAGTGGCCGCGCTGGGACAGCGCGGTCTTGATGTTCCAGAAAGAGGTGGCCGAGCGCATCATCGCAGTTCCGGGCTCTGGCGATTACGGCCTGCTCACTTTGTCGGTCTTGCTCTACGCCGAGGCCGAACTGGTCTGCGAGGTGGGGCGGCGTTCGTTCTCGCCGCCTCCGAAGGTAGGCTCGGCCGTCGTGCGGCTCCTGCGACGCGCGCAGCCGCTGATCGCTCCCGATAAGGAGGCCGCCTTCTTCAAGGTGGCCAAGGCCGCCTTCGCCCAGCGCCGCAAGATGGCCGCCGGCCCCATCTCCTCGACGCTGGGGCTCGTGCGCAAGAAGGTGGACGCCGCTTTCGAAGTCCTGGGCATCCCTCCCGGCGCCCGCGCCGAGAACATTCCTCTGGAAGCCTGGCTCAAGCTCCCCGAACTGCTTTAAGTCGGGGTCAGGCTTTTTAAAAATTTAAAATTTTTTTTAAAAAAAAAAAAAAAAAAA
>CAZEAE010000009.1:102275-115725 GCA_964510095.1 uncultured Elusimicrobia bacterium
AGGCCCCCCAACTTTTTTTTCGGGGGGTTCCGGCTTTAATTTTTTCATTTTTTGTAAAACCAAAAATTTTAAATTTTTTAAAGCCTGACCCCAGCCTAGGCCTTTTTCCTGATTCCGGATGGGCCTTTCGTCCCTGAACGCCGCCTGAAAATACCGCTACACTTCTCCTATGAAGTGCCTTAGGCGCGTTCTCGCACTTTTGCTGGCAGTTTCGCTATCGGGCCAGCAGACGGCGCAGGCGGCTTCCGTCTTCACGACGCGCGTCTCGGTGCCGAGCGTCGTCCCTGCGCTGCAGCTTCCCGGCGCGCTGAACCCCTCCGCCGGGCTCGTGCCCGCGGTCTTGTCGCCGACGAGCCTTTCCCCGTCGATCCAGCTTTTCGTTCCCGCCGCGCCCGAAGTGGCCGCGGCCGCTCAGCTCGATATCGAGCGGCTTGCGGCGCCGCAAGTCCCCGAGGCTTCCGCGACGTCGGCTAAAGCCGACCTCGACTCCCGCTGGGACGGCCATACTCCGGCTCCTTCCGAGTCCTTCGCGGTGGAGGCCGAACCCTCAGCCGTCCCGTCTCTTGCGCCCTCGCAGCCAAGCTCGCCTTCCGGCCGCCGCATCCCCGCCCCCAAGGTCCTCTTGAGCCGCGCCGCCGTCGTCTCCGGCTGGCTAGGCCTCTCCGCCTTGGCCAGCCTGACGCATGCGCCCTACGATCGGCTCGCGCCGCTCGTCATCGCCCTCATCCTATCTCCGGCGCTGTCTTTCATGTGGATAGTCATGGCCGGATCCATGCAGCAGGCCGTACGCGAGCCCGCCGCGCCTCCTACCGGCCCGCCGGCCGAAGGGCAAGAAGCAGAGGTCCTAGGGCGCTTGACGGCCTTGGCCGCCTCCGTCGGCTTGCCGGCGCCCAAGCGCTTCTCGCTCGTCGACAGCGAATTGCTGCAGGCTCAGGCCGGCGGCACTCCGGATGACTACGAGGTCCGCATCTACCGCGGCCTGCTCCAGCTCCCGCAGGACCAGCAGGAAGCCGTCATGCGCCATGAGCTCGGCCATGTCACCCATCGGGATTCTGGATTCAGCGGGCTCAATATGCTGCTGGCGCCGCTGGCTCCTGCCATCGCGATGACCTCCGGCATCATCAGCGACCCGCGCGGCTGGTGGGCCGTTCCGTTCGCCGCCGCCGCCGTCGCCGCCTGGGGAGCCGTCAAGAAGCTCGACGAGTTCCATGCCGACCAGTTCGCGGCTCATACGCAAGGCACGGCCAAGCCTCTGGCTCAGTTCTTCAAAGACGACATCGTGCGCCGCGACGCTGAGCCGGCCACGAAGCTGCGCCGCTTGTGGGAGAAGGTCTTGTCCGTGGCGTCCAGCCACCCCAGCCATGAGCGCCGCATCGCCCGCCTAGAAGAGCTGGAGCGTTAAAAGCGCGCTTGGAAGGAAAGCTTGCGGGCGGCCGCGTCCGCCTTCAGCCTGAGCAGGAAGTCATCGGCCGGGTCGAGCGCCAAGCCTTGCTCCGCCCAGCGCCTGGCCGCGGCGAAGTCTCCGGCGCGGGCGCAGGCATAAGCCAGCGCCCGGTAGGTGAACCGGTCGGCGGGCTGCAGCCCTTGAGCTTTCTCCAGATGCCGGCGCGACGCCGCCAGGTCGCCGGTCTCAAGCGTTGCCAGGCCCAGCCAGCGCTGGAGAGAAGCGCTCTCCCAGGCGATCGTGCCCGGGGGCGCCAGCGGCACGTAGTGGGCCAGCACCAGGTCCTGGCGCCGTTGGCGGACTGCGGCGGCCTTCTGGAAGGACGACAGCGCCTCCGGGAAGCGGCCATCGCGGAAGTAAGCCTCTCCTAAGCCCTCATGGGCTTTGGAGCTCCAGGGGTAGACCCGCGCCAGGCTGCTCCAGAGCTTCTCGTCGCTGGCCCAATCGCGGGCGCGCAGGACCCCCAGGCCGCCCCAAAAGACGATCAGCGCGGCGGCCAGCCTTGGCCGTTTGGAAAGCGGCAGCGCGATCAGCGCGCAAGCGCCCAGGAAGGGGATGTACAGCCAGCGTTCGGCCAGCACTCGCGTGCTCAGCACCCCCGTCGGCAGGAGGTTCGAGGTCACGGCTAGGAACAGGAAGGGCCAAGCCAGGAGGAAGGCCAGACGACGGTCCTCGGACCAGAGCCGCCTTGCCAGCAAGACGGCGCCGGCCAGCAGGGCCAAGAGCGCCGCCAGCCAGAGCGCGCCCGTCGCGGCGGTGGGGGGCAAGGCGAAATACTCGATGCGCAGGCGGATCGGCGCCGCCAGCAGGAGCGCCGAGGTCACCAAGCCTTCTGCCGCGTAGAACAATCGCTCCGTCCATGGCAGCGCGACCGATAACCCGCCGCCCGGGCCTGGCAGCGCGGAGAACCGGACCCAGGCGTAGGCCGCGGTGATGACGAGGGGCGGCCCGTAGGCCTTTCCGTCCTTGCGCGCGAAGCAGGAATCGTAGAGCGCGAGCAGCGGCAGGCCCATCAACGCCGTTTCCTTCGACAGCAGCGCCAACCCTAATCCGCCGGCCGCAAGCCACGGCTTCCTCGCTTGGTGGGCGAGGAGCATCAGCAGCAGGCCCAGGGCGGCGAAGGTTTCCTCATTGAAGGTCACCACTTGCAGCGTCTCGATGTGGACGGGATGCGCCAGGAACAAGGCCCCGGCCAGCAGGCAGGCCGACTGAGGAAGCTTGGCGCGCTTCAAGAAAAGCCCGAGCAGGGCGCCGTTGAGGACATGCAGCGCCAAGCCCGCGGCGCGCCAAGGCGCCGGGACCCGGCCGAAGAGGCCCATGAGCGCCTCGTAGCTGAGGCTGACCGCCGGGCGCCAGGTCAGCTCCGTCGAGAAGGCGAAGTACGCGGGACGCAGGTAGGCGCCAAGAGGGATCGGCCGGTCCCAAGCCGCATTGAAGGCTATGATCGACCGATCATCCCATAGGAAAGGCGCGGCCAAGATGGGAAGATAGACTGCGCCTAGGACGGCGGCGGCCAGCCAGAGCAGGCGCCGGTCGGTCAAGCCTTAGCGGACTTTTTCGAGCAGGGCCCGCGCCGCGTTCTCGAGGTTCCGGGCGCCCGTGGCGATGCCGCCGGACTCGCGCTCGACGTCCCAGGCTTCCATGTTGTAGCCGGCGCGGCGCAGGTCCCAGCCTACGTTGCGTCCGTCGCTTTCCAGCCACCGGGCTTCCGAGGACATCCGTTGGGCTTCGGAGAGCAGGTTCTGGGCGGGCTGGACCTGCTCCGGGTCCTTGACGGCTTGGCTGATGAGCCGCTGCACGTCGCGTTCCGCCCTGTCGGCGAAGCGGGCCATGTCGCGGAGGTTCCAGACCAGGCGCTGGATGTCGTTGCGCAGGAACGGGTCCTGGTCGGGACGGCCCGGCTGGGGACGGCCGTAGCGCTGGACCCGGCGCGCGATGTCGCGGAGGTCGTTGCGCAGGCGCCAGAGGTCGGAATTGAGGCGCGAGAGGTCCCAGGTCAGCCGCTCGATCTCGACCTTGCTCTTTTCCTTCACCTGGGCGGCGCGCGTCTGGCGCACCTGGAGGTGGATGGCGTTGAGCAGCCCTTCGAAAGACGGCGGCATGGCGGCGGGGCCGGCGGCGGAAACCGGGGCGGCGAGAACGAGGACGAGCGCGGCGAGTCGGACCATTAGGCCTCCCTGCGACATAGGTCTTTCGGGACCTATTCTAAGGCTTTCTCGCGGCGCCTGTCAAGCGGGGCCGGAGGATGGAGGTGGGGCACGGTGAGCGGGACGGTGAAGAAGAAGGACGATCCGCTGCCGGGCGCGCTTTCGGCCCAGATATGGCCGCCGTGCAGCTCGACTAAGCCCTTGCAGATGTCTAGGCCCAGGCCCAGGCCTTGGTGCTGCTGGCGGGTCATCTCGCTCTGGTAGAAGCGCTCGAAGAGGCGGGTCATGTCGTCTTGCGAGATGCCGACGCCCGTGTCGGTGACGCGGATGCGGGCGAAGCCCTCGCTGGGTTCCGCCGAGACGGTGATCGAGCCGCCGGCGGGGGTGAATTTGAGCGCGTTGCCGATGAGGTTGGATAGGATCTGATGGATGCGCCTGGCGTCGGCGTGCAGGATCAGGTCGGGGCCATGGTGGCTGAGCACGGAGAGCTCGACGTCATGCTTGACGGCGTCGAAGCGGTGGTTATCCACGGCTTCGGCGAGGAGCTTGAAGGCGGAGACGGGCTCGCGCTCGAGCTCCAGCTTATGGCCGGCCAAGCGAGAGGACTCCAGCAGCTCTTCTAAAAGGAAGTTGAGCCGCTCGGCGTTCTTGTGGATCGACAGCAGGCTGCGGCGCATGTCTTCGGGCTTGGTGTCCTCGATGGGCTGGCGGAGCAGGAAGGCGGCGTAGCCGTAGACGACGGAAAGGGGGTTCTTGAGCTCGTGGGAGACGTTCTGCAGCAGGCGGGCTTTCTCGTCGAGCTGGCCCTCCAGGCGCTGGAGCTGGGCGGATTTGGCGATCAAGGTGGTCCGAAGCTCGTAGTGTTCCAGTGCGCGCTTGACGGCGGCCAAGAGGATGTCGGGGGCGCAGGGCTTGACCAGATAGTCGTAGGCGCCTTCGCGCAGGGCTTCGAGCGCGGCGGCGACGGTGCCGTGGCCGGAGAGGACGATGCAGACGCAGACGGGGTCGGCTTCGCGGGCGGCTTCGAGGACGTCGAGGCCCGAGGAGGCGGCCAGGCGCAAATCGGTCAGGATGAGGCAGAAGCGCCGAGAGGCGATCTCGGCCTTGGCCTCGGCCAGCGAGGAGGCCTCCACCACGTCGTAGCCCGACGCGCCGAGCACGGTCCTAAGATAAAGGAGCGATTCGGGCTCGTCGTCGACGATCAGGATGGTGCGGCGGTGGTCCGGGGTCATCAGGGAGATGATGCCAGTAATTCTACCTTATGGGGAGGGTCCTTGGGCCTGGAGCGGTCTAGGCCTAAAGGCCTAGGGTCCCGCGGGTTGAATCCATCAGTTGGCCTAATGGGTTGCGGATCCTGGCCCCGGGGGGTATACTACCGTCATTGATAACGCTGCGACGAGTCGGTATAGCACTGATGCTCCTGGGGGCTTTATCGCGCTCGGTGCTGGGTTCCTCCGCATTATCGAGCCTTAAGACGAAGGCGCTCATCCGCGCGCTAGACGTCCCCGATCCGCCTAACTCCTGCATCGGCGTCCCAACACGTGGTTTTAACAAGGAGGCTGCCGAAGCGCTGATCCAAAGAGGCCCGGTCGTCATCCCCGACCTTATCGAGGCTCTGAAGTATGGAACGGACGATGATATCCGCTTGGGAGCCATCAATGTTCTCAAGGCTTTTGGCCCGAGATCGGAAAAGGCGAGCGCATCTCTTGTCCGGCTTCTTGGGCAGTCGGGGATGGACCTTAAGACCGACGCGGAAAAAACGCTGATCGCCATAGGACCATCGAGTCTGCCGGGGTTCTTCTCGGTGATCCGCTCCAAAGGGGAACGTGATTTTCATATTATTTTTGCCGCTGCTAAGCTGGGGCCACGGGCGGTCCCCGCGCTCGTCAGGGCTTTAGAGGATACTGAAGAGGATGGTCATTTTCGAGATTCAGTGGTACGCATCCTTGGCAGGATCAAACCTGTTCAGCCTGAAGGCGTTTCGGCTCTCATCAGGGTCGTGGAAAAGGCGCTTCCCGGCATGGGCGACCGGTTCCCCTCATGGGGAGTGGACGCCGCGATAGACTCCCTTGGCGAAATGGGGCCAAAGGCCAGATCCGCCGTGCCTATCCTCCTTGAGGCTATGGCGCGTCCGACTCTTGCGAGGGACTGCGCCCGAAGTCTGTCCTTGATCGGCGAAGGACTTGGACTTGCCGCGGATGTCTTGCTGGAGGAGCTCGATAAGAGAGATTCCCCTTACAGCCGTAAACGAGCGGCTGAATCCTTAGGGCGGATCGGTGAGAGAGACCCGAGAGCCATTCCCGCTCTCGTGAAGGCCTTTGAGACCGAGAGCGAGTTTGAAGTCCGGACTGAATTGGCAGAGGCTCTAGGCGTTATCGGGCCGGCCGCTAAGGCGGCGGTCCCAGCGTTGTTGCGCGCCTCACTAGAGGGGGACCAGCAGCCCGTCGGCTCTAAAGCTGTGGGGGACCAGGTGACCGACCGGGATCTGGTTCATGCCAGCCGCCTCGCTTTATACCGGATCGCCTCGGCCTCCGAAGAAGATCTCGATGTCCTTATCGGCATGCTGAGCCACAAAGAACCCATAGTCCGGCACCATGCCGCTGGGATCCTTGGCATGGTCGGGTCCAAGGCACGCCGGGCCGCGCCGGTGCTTCTGCGCCAACTGCGAGGGCCTGACTCAGCGGATCGGTCGGACGCCGCACAGGCATTGGGCCGCATCGGGGCCGATGATCGGCAAGTGATTGCCGCGCTCCGGGAGAGCCTGCGGGACAAAGATGACTGGGTCCGGCTCAGATCTTGCGAGGCGCTCACTCGATTGCATGCGGAGAAGTCCCTGGTGATCGAGGTTTACGCGCGCCTCCTTGCAGATGAAAGAGGGAATATAAGAGTGATGATCGGCGCGGCTGACGGCCTGGCTGGACTGGGCGCGGCAGAGCCCCGCGCGATACCATTCCTGATCAATGCGCTCGAGACTCTCGATACTTCTGGCGCAATGGACGCAGCCCGTATCTTGGGTCTATACGGAGACAAGGCAGCCCAGGCTGTGCCCGCATTGGCCCGGACGTTGGTCGTGGAGGGGTCTCTGGTCGAACAGGAGGCCAGGAAGTCGCTGAAATCTATCGGTACGCCCGAGGCTAGAAAGGCGCTCCTGATTGCGCCGGGAGAGTCTTTGTAAGAAACGTCTGCAATCCTTTTTCAGCGGCATCGACCGTGATGTCGCGGCAGGACTCCCAAGAAGGGGAAACCACACCATCGTGCAGGGGTCCGCAGGGCTTCCAAACCGTATGAGTGTACCCTGAATAGAACCCGAAGGTCGGCACGCCCAAAGCCGCCGCCAGATGGGTCGTGCCCGTGATGTTGAGCAGGCAAGCGTCCATCTCCTTCATCAACGCGCCGGTCAGCGCCAAGGGACAGGGGGGCAAAACCGGCACCGGCCGCTTGAGCCCCGCCACCAGCGCCTTCACCTGCGCCTCCTCTCCCGGCCCGCAGGCGTAGAACAAGCTCACGTCCCCGCGCGCCGTCAGCCGGTCGCTCAGCTCGACGAACTTCTCCTCCGGCCAGCGGTTGTCGAACTTCTTGAAATTGCCGGGATGCACCATCAGCCGTTTTCCCTTTTTAGGGCCGAACCTCGCCAGCAGCGCCCGCGCGTCGCTCTCGGCCTGCACCGGCAGGGCCAGGCAGGTCGCAGGCTCATAAGCCGCCCCGAGTTCCGCCGCCAACCGTGCGTAGAGGTCCAGCATCGGCTCCCGCTCGCCGGCCTGGGCCACGGTCACGCCCAAGACCCGGGCCCCGCGCTTCTTTTCGAAGCCCAGCTTGACCGGCGCCGCGGAAAGCAGCGTCAGCGCCGAGGCCGTCTTGGAGAAGGAGGGATTCAGGTCCACGAAAAGGTCGGCGGGCCGTCTGAGGCGGCCGACGAGCTTGAGGTCCTCGGTGGGACGGAGCAGCTTGTGGAACAGGCTGACCTCGTCGACGAAGGGGATCATGCGGGCGGCGTCGGCGCAGGGAGCGGAGACGACGAGATGCAGGACCGGGCGGGGGAAGCGCGCGCGCAGGGCGCGCAGGAAGGGCGTGGCGACGATGAGGTCTCCCAGGCGCCCGATGAGCAGGGCGGTCACCTCCTTGACGTGGCCCGCCTCCAAATCCAGCACCCAAATATTGTAACATTGTAGTGAAGCTATAGAGGAGGCCGCACATGGTCAGCACATCAGAGTTCCACAACGGGTTGGTTTTCGAGGACGAGGGGCAGCTTTGGGAGATCCTGGCCTACCAGCATCACCGCAAATCCCAATCCGCCGCCGTCTATCGCACCACCCTGCGTTCGATGACCACCGGCAACGTCGTCGAGCGCTCCTATTCCTCCGGCACCAAGTTCCGCGAGGTGCCCGTCACCAAGCGCGAGAAGTCCTACATCTACTCCGAGGGCGACAAGGCCGTCTTCATGGACCTGGAGACCTACGACCAGGTGGAGTTCCCCAAGGACAGGCTCGGCACCGGCGCGAAGTTCCTCATGGAGAACATGCAGGTCCTGGGCGTCTATGTCGACGATAAGCTCACCAACATCCAGCTTCCGGCCAATGTCGTCTTGACGGTCACTTCCACGGTGCCCGGCGTGAAGGGCGACTCGGTTTCCAACATGGTGAAGCCCGCCACCCTCGAGACCGGCCTTGAGATCACCGTGCCCCTGTTCGTCAAAGAGGGCGACAAGATCCGCGTCGACACCCGCACCGCCAGCTACGTCGAGAGGGTCAAGGACGAATAAGCCCGCCGCCCGATGATCCGCGCCGTCATCTTCGACATCGACAACACGCTCACCGACTTCATGAAGATGAAGCGGGCCTCCGTCGATTCCGCCGTCGAGGGCATGATCGACGCCGGCCTCAAGGTCGAGAAGGCCCAGATGGTCGAGAAGATCTTCGACATCTACTGGAAGGACGGGGTCGAGGACCAGAACATCTTCGACAAGGTGCTCAAGAAGGAATACGGCACGGTCGACTACAAGATCCTGGCGGCGGGCATCATCGGCTACCGGCGCGCCAAGGCCGGGGCGATGGCGCTCTATCCCCACGTCAACCTGACGCTGATGGAGCTGCTCAAGGACGGCATCAAGAGCGTGGTCATCTCCGACGCCCCTAAGCTGGCGGTCTGGCTGCGCATCGTCGATCTCGGCTTGCACAACTACTTCGACCATGTGATCACGGCCGAGGACACGGGGTTCAAGAAGCCCGCGCCCCAAGGTTTCCGCAAGGCCTTGGAGATCCTGGGCACCAAGCCCGAGGAGACCATCATGGTGGGCGACTGGGCCGAGCGCGATATGGTGGGCGCCAAGCGCGTGGGCATCCGCACCGCCTGGGCCAAGTACGGCGACACTTTCGACACGAAGGAATCCGGCGCCGAGTTCGAGCTCGACGACATCCATGACCTGGTCAAGATCATCCGCACGGAGAACGGGCAAAAATGAGAATCCTGGGCCTGGCCGCCGTCCTCGCAGTCCTCCTGCCTGCCGGCGTCGGCGCCTTGACCATCGAGCGCATGACGCGAGTCATGTCCAGCGGCCTTCCTCAGAGCTACGAAGTGGTCGCCGGGCAGGCCTTGGTCAAGTTCTCCTCGGGGACGCCGGCCGCCCAGAAGGCCGCCGCGTTGTCGGGCATCGGCGCCTCGGTGGCCAACGAGATCGGCGGGATGGGCTGGACCGCTGTCGCCTTGCCTTCCGGGGTCTCGGTCGCCGCCGGCGTGGCCATGCTCAAGACCCTCCCTGCGATAGAAGCGGCCGAGCCGGAGAACGTCTATCGGCCGACACGGACTCCCAGCGACCCGCAGGTGGGGGGGCAATACGGCCTTTCCCGGGTGCATGCCTTCGACGCCTGGGATTTCGACACCGGCGGCACGAACCTCGTCACGGTAGCGATGGTCGACACCGGCATCGACGGCACCCAGGCCGACCTTCAGAACAAGCTGGCCGGCGTGAGCCAGGCGTTCGACCCGAACAACAACGGCGCGCAGTCGGTCAACAACGCGCCCACGGCGGCCTGCAATCATGGGACTAGGACCGCCAGCGTGGCTGCCGCCGAAGCCAACAACGCCATCGGCATCGCCGGCATGGCCTGGGGCGCCAAGCTCATCTCGCTGAAGGTTTTCAACGGCGCCTTCTGCACGGCCGAATGCGGCGGCGCCGGCTGCGTCACAACCGACCAGGCGATCATCAATGCCGTCAACTACGCCAGAGGCGAGCAGAACTCGGTCGCGCTCGGCAAGATCGTGCTCAACCTCAGCGTCGGCGGGGCCGGTGCCTGCGGCACCTTGCTTAAGAACGCGCTCAACGATGCCGTGACCGCCGGCCTGCCGGTCGTCATCTCCGCCGGCAACGACGGCGGGGCGGTCAACGCTCCGGCCAACTGCGCCACGTCCTCCGGCGGAACCGGCATCATCCCCGTGGGGGCCACCGACGTCAACGACAACATCGCATCCTTTTCTTCCCGAGGGCCCGAGCTTCTGGCCAACGGCGTGGTCGCTCCCGGCGTCAACATCCTGGTCGATGACGTGGGAGGCGGCATCGCTTCGGCCTCAGGCACCTCTTTCTCGGCGCCCTTCGTCTCGGGCGCGGCGGCCTTGATCCTCTCGGCCAAGCCGGCGGCGACGCCTTCGGAGGTCCAGTCCATCATCCGCAGGACGACCCTCAACACCGGCATCTCCGCGCTGGGACTGTCTTCCGGCGGCGGCGTCATGAACGCGGGGCGCGCCGTGCGCCTGGCGGCCACCGGCTCGGCCGGCAACGACGAATTCGATACCAAGGCCTTCGCCTACCCGAATCCCTTCAAGCCCTCCGACACCCCCTCGGTGACCATCAACCTCCCCAAGGGCTTCGAGGGCGCCTCGCGGACGCTCAAGATCTTCACGATCGGCGGCCAGATCGTGCGCACCCTCTCCGGCCTGACCTGGGACGGCAAGAACGACGGCGGGCGCCTGGTCGCCAGCGGCACCTATATCTTCTCCATCACCATCGGCGGCACCACCAAGCGCGGCCGCTTGGCCCTTATCCGTTGAGCAGAAGATCGGATGAAAGCCTACAACAAGACCCGCCAGAGCACGATCGCCCTCCATGTCCTCAAGGCCGATGACGCGCAGTCGCGTTCCAAGGGACTGCTGGGGCGCGCGTCGATGGGAGGCGATGAGGGCCTCTGGATCGTGCCTTGCCCGATGATCCATACCTTTTTCATGCAGTTTTCCATCGACGTTCTTTTTTTGGATCGCCAGCTGCAGGTCCGGCGCGTGATGGAGGGCCTCAAGCCTTGGCGGCTGTCGCCTTGGGTCTTCTCCGCCCACAGCGTCTTGGAACTGGCCGGCGGCTCCCTCAAGGGCTCGGTCTCGGTCGGCGACCAGCTCGCCATCGAATAACCGAATAACCGAGGGCCTGGCACCGAAAGGAGCTTTCCTCATAGGCTTCTTTATTTGTACCCTTTTCCAGTTGAGCGAAGAGAACCTTTTTAAGACGACAGCCGGCATCGAATTGGGCCGCTACTACGGCCCGGACACTCTGACGGCGCCCGAACCCGGCAGGTCGGGCGAGTTCCCGTATACCCGCGGCATCCAGAAGACCATGTACCGCGGCCGCCTTTGGACCATGCGCCAATACGCCGGCTTCGGCACGGCCAAGCAGACCAACGAGCGCTTCCGCTGGCTTTTGTCCCAAGGGCAGACGGGGCTCTCCACCGCCTTCGACCTGCCGACGCAGATGGGCCTTGATGCCGACGACGTTCGGGCCAACGGCGAGGTCGGCCGCGTCGGCGTGCACATCGGCACGATCCAGGACATGGAGGACCTCTTCGACGGCATCCCGCTCGACCAGGTGTCCACCTCGCTGACCATCAACGCGACTTCGTCGCTCCTGCTCGCGTTCTACGTCGCCGTGGCCAAGCGCCGCGGCATCGGCCTGGAGAAGCTGCGCGGCACCCTGCAGAACGACATCTTGAAGGAGTTCATCGCCCGCGGCACCTACATCTTCCCCGCCGCGCCCAGCTTGCGGTTGGCCGTCGACACGATGGAGTACTCGTTCAAGAACATCCCCCAGTTCCATCCGGTCTCCATCTCCGGCTACCACATGCGCGAAGCCGGCTGCGACGCCGTCCAAGAGATCGCCTTCACCTTCGCCAACGCCGAGATCTACCTCAAGGAAGTGCTGGCCCGCGGTGTCGAAGTCGACGACTGCGGCGCTCGCCTGGCCTTCTTCTTCGGCTGCCATAACCATTTTCTCGAGGAGATCGCCAAATTCCGCGCCGCGCGGCGGGTCTGGGCCAAGCTCATGAAGGAGGACTACGGCGCCAAGGACCCCAAGGCGCTCTCGCTGAGGTTCCACGTCCAAACCTGCGGGTCCACCCTCACCAGCCGCCAGCCCCATAACAACGCCATCCGCGTCGCCCTGCAGGCCATGGCGGCCACCCTTGGCGGCTGCCAGTCCCTGCATACCAACGCTTTCGATGAGGCGCTGGCTCTGCCGTCGGAGGAATCCGCTCAGCTGGCGCTGCGCACCCAGCAGATCCTCGCTCACGAGACCGGTGTCCCCGACACCGTCGACCCGGTCGCCGGTTCCTATGCCATCGAGAGCCTGACCGCCGAGCTCGAGGCGCGAGCCTGGGAGACGCTCAAGCGCATCCGAGGCGAGGGCGGCATGCTCGCCTGGCTGGAACGCGGCGGGCCCCAGAACGAGATCCAGGAGCGGGCTTATCAATATCAGCAGGACATCGAAGCCGGACGCCGCAAGATCGTGGGCGTCAACGCCCTCATGCTGGAGAAGGCCGACGAGGCCAAGCCCAAGACCACGCTCAAGGTCTCGCCCAAGCTGGAAGGCGAGCAGGTCCGGCGTCTCAAGAAGTTCCGCGTCGCCCGCGATCAGAAGGCCGCCGACAAGAGCCTGAGGATCCTGGCCGGCGCCGCCGCCGATCCCAAGGCGAAGCTTTTCCCTTATATCCTGGCCTGCGTCGAGTCCAGCGCCACGCTGGGCGAGGTCTGCGGCATCCTGCGCAAGCAGTTCGGAGAATACCATGGCGGTTAAAGGCCTGCAGCGCCGCAAGACGGTCGTTGAGATCATCACCGAGCGCAAGATCCTCCCTGATGAGAAATTGAAGGAAGCCGACGCGCACTCCAAGAAGAACGGGGCCACCCTCCAGCAAGCCATCCTCGACCTCAACTTCATGGGCAAGGCGCAGCTGCTCAAGTGCCTTTCGGAGGAATGGCAGGTCAAGGCCGTCGACCTGAACCAGATGGATATCGAGACGGAGATAGCCAAGATCATCCCGGAGGCCGTCGCCCGCCGCCATCACGCCATCCCCTTCGCCAAGGAAGAGAGCGTGCTCTTCGTGGCTATGGCCGACCCGAGGGATTTCTTCGTCTCCGAAGACATCCAGCTGCGCACCGGCCTCGAGATCCAGCCCTACCTGGCCCTGCCGATGGACATCATCGCCGCCTTGGACGCGGCCTACGGCAAGGGCGAGGGCGCGGCCATGAACCGCTTGGTCGCCGACATGAACAAGAAGGAGGCCGAGGGGCCTCCCGAGGGCGGCGATCTGGCGCTGGTCAAGGACGAGGCCAAAGCCGACATCTCCGAGGTCGACGCCGCCGCGCCCGAGGTCGAGAAATACGTCAACGCCATCATCCTCGCCGCGCTCTCGATGAAGGCGTCCGACATACATATCGAGCCTTTCGAGGACATGACGGGCAAGAACTCCCGCATCCTGCTGCGCTACCGCGTCGACGGCCTCCTGCTGCCCGGTCCGTTCCAGGTGCCGTGGAGCTACCGCAGCGCGGTCGCCGCCAAGATCAAGATCATGACCAACTCGATGAACATCACGGAGCGGCGCATCCCGCA